>PXSV01000032.1 GCA_003022685.1 Halobacteriales archaeon SW_9_67_24
CGGGAGGTTCCCGGTGGGTGTGATCGCGCGCATGTCCTTGGTGTAGTCGACCTCGCCGTCGACCAGCATGAACAGGCGTTCGAGGTTGTTGGTGGGTTTGCCCATTGCCTCGCGGAGTTCACTCATCGCGAGCTCGGCCGCGCCGCTCTCGACGATGACCGACATCGCGAGGGAGCCCTCGTCGAGACCGTGCTCGTTCTCGACGATGGTGAAGAACTCGTCGGCCTTCTTCCAGTCGTCGATACCGCCGACCTCGGGGATCACGAACCCGTCGAGGTGCTCGACGGCCCCCTTCTCGGGATCGGCGATGTCGAGCATGTGCTGGAACCCCTGATAGCGGGTGGCGGGGCTGTCGCGATGCCAGACGACCCGCGGGTGGATCTCGCCGGGGAACTCCTCTCCACCCTCGGCGACGACCTCGACGATGTTCTTTACGCCCTCGTCGCGCATCGAGGGCGCGGTCGCGTCCTCGTTGTCCGGCACCCAGACGTCGGGTGCCTGCATTCCCCGGAGTCCGCTCGCACTCCGGATCATTTTCGCGGAGTCCTCTTCCCCCTCGACCGCCGTCGGCGAGGTGAAAAAGGTTCGGACGAACTCCCGATCGTGGAGTCGCTCGTCGTGCGTCCGTCCCGTCATCTCAGTTCCTCGTCGGAGCCGATCGTGTCGGTCCGCGACACGGTTCGTGTTCGGTGTGATTCGTCGGTCATGGTGCGTCTCTCCCTTGTTCGATCGGGTACTTCATGGTTCGGTGTGGACGAAAAACCGCTCCACGGTGTGCCGTGAAGCGACGGAACGGCGGTTCAGTCGTCGCTCTCTGCGGTCTGGAGCTCTTGGTCGTCCTCGGAGAACCCCTCAGAGCCCTCGATGCGCGAGCGCGCCTCGGGGTCGAAGCGCATCTCGGTGTCCTGGAACTTGTCGACGAACGAGAGCGCGTGGTGGGACTCGGTCTCGTGGCCGATGTAGCGCTGCTCCAAGTCGAACTGGCCTTCCTCGGCGTTCTCGGCGAGGTTCTTCATGTCCTCGAACGCCGCGTGTGCGCCCGAGTGGAGCGCGAACAGGGTGATGAACTGGTACTTGTAACCGAGGTCGCCCAGCTCCTCGAACGTCAACGGGTCCTCCTCCTCGGACCACGCGAACGAGGAGGAGTAGTTGAACGCGAGGTCGAGATCGGGGTGGGTCTCGTGGATCGTTTCGGCGTACTCCACGGCGTCCTCCCGGCTGGGATCGGGCATTTCGGGCCAGACGATGTCGACGCCCGAATCGGCGTAGAGCCGCCCCCGTTCGAGGTGTTCCTCCCAGTCGCCGTTCGCGGAGCCGTGGGCGTCGGTGCGGGCGATAATCACGGTGTCCTCGCACTGCTTCGCGTCGACGGCCGCCTCGAAGCGGGCCTCGGCGTCCTCCCGGGAGACGATCTGCTTGCCCGCGATGTGGCCGCATCGCTTCGGCGTCACCTGGTCCTCGATGTGGACCGCGGCGACGCCGACCTTCTCGTACTCGCGCACCGCGCGTCGGACGTTGTGAATCCCCCCGTACCCGGTGTCGCAGTCGGCGATCACGGGGAGGTGGGTCGCCTCGACCATCCGCTTCGCGTTCTCGACCATCTCGGTCATCGTGACCATCTCCAGATCGGGGAACCCGAACTGACCGAGGACTGTGGAGTACCCGCTCATGTACGCGGCGTCGTGGCCCGCCATCTCGGCGAGCCGCGCGTCGAGGGCGTGGTACATGCCTGGCGCGAAGACGTAGTCCTGGCTGTCGAGCATCTCGCGCAGCTCCGCGGCTGCGGGGTTGTCGATGTCCTTCGTGAAGACGTCCGTGTCTCCGATGAGTTCTTCGGGGGTTGGCATCGTGTGGTCTCGTTCTCCGTGGGTTCGTTCGGTTTCGTGGCGTCGAGCGGGACTCGGCGACAGCGCTCGTCTCCGTCAGCAGTCGCTCGCAGTCGGCGTCGTGACCCGAGCGTGCCGTCGCGTCGACCCGCCGCGCTCGCCGCACTGCCACCCAGAACATCTCACTAAAAAACTGTTATGGTCAATCATGATAATATTCATCAGTCGGTTTATTTGGCCGAAGGACGGTTAACCCATAACAATGTAATGAACTACCATGTTAAACGGTCGCGTGGCGAGTCCGGAGAAGGGTGGGAACGCCGCTTCGAGACGGGCTATACGTCGGTCCGGTCGCCGATCTCGACGATTTCGAGCGCGTGCGGGTGCTCGAAGCTCCCGGCGTGGTGGTGGAGTGCGGTCGGGTCGGCGGTGAGGCCCTTCCACATATCCCAGTGGGTCGGCAGGAGTCGGTCGGTCCGGAGGGCGGCGGCGACCTCGACGATATGGTTCTCGTCGTTGTACCACCGCGTCCGGGTCGGTTCGCGGGTCTCCTTGTCGGGGATCCGGCCGACGCTCCCGAACGCGAGCGCCGCGAGATCGATGTCGTAGGTCTCGCCGATCCGTTTGAAGCACTCGTGGGGCTTGGTGTCGCCGCCGTGGAAGAAGGTGCCTGCCGGGTGTTCGATGGCGTAGCTCACCGGGTGGGTCGCGTCGGGATCGTGGGCGTCCTCGACGTGGATCGTGAACGCGCCGATCTCGAACGTGTCACCTTCCACCACTTCGTCGAGCTGCTCGTCGCCGACGTTCCACTCGTCGGTCCAGCGTTCGTCCTCGCGCGCGACCGCGAGGCTGTCGTCGGGCGCGTGGAGGGTCGCCCCGGTGCGTTCGAGGATCGGGGCCTGGGAGGGGCCGTGGACGTGGTCGGTGTGTTCGTGCGTCGCCAGCACTGCGTCGGCCGCCTCGATGTCGGCCGGATCGAACGGAACGGGGATCATCCTGATCGTTCGGGGCGGGTCGCCGGTCCCGAGATACGGATCGACGAACAACGTCGATTCGCCGTCGGTCAACGCAAACCCGTTACAGCCGAGATACCAGGTCGCCACGCCGCCGGGATCGGCCTCGGCGATCGCTTGCGGCAGCCAGTCGCTCCAGTCCGAGTGAACCATGTCGGAAGCGCGTAGGCGGGTAACCTAAGTCCCTCGACTTGGATCGGACGACGACTAAGGTACGGAACGGTGCGGTCCTGGCGGATGAAGGGCGAGGGCGCGAGCGAACGAAGTGAGCGAGTGTCCGAGGGCTTCGGCGGTGCTATGCGGGGCGGATGTGGGGTCTGTCCGTGCGAGCGGCGCGAGGTGCGAACGGAGTGAGCACCTCGATGCGAACGGGGAGGAACGACCCGTGAGCGAAGCGAGCGCGGTTCACGAGAGACGCTTCGCGTCTCCCTGGCTCTCGTTCACTCCCTGCGGTCGTTCACGAGAACACCGCGAACGAGCCGCAGGCGAGTGAGCGGGTGTTTTTAGTCCACCGGAAGACTCGCTTCGCTCGTCTTCCGAGCCCTGCCTCGTAGTTCGAGAGAGCTTCGCTCTCTCGTCATCACGAAACGGCTCCGCCGTTTCGAACGACTGCGCTCGGCAGGACAGGTTTTGCAAGGACCCTGAGCAAGCGAAGCGAGCGAACGGGGACGCAGTAAGAAAGTGGGGCTTGGTTAGTCGTCCTGACAGCACGCGCCGATCCGATCGCCGAAGTCGAAATCGAGTTCGGTCGAGACCGCGTCGCTGATGCGTTCGAGCCGGGCGTCGAGTCGGTTCTGCGCTTCGAGGAACTCCGCCATCACCGGGATCTCGTGGAGTTCCTGCTGGGCGGCCTGGAGGTTTTGGAGGTCTTCCTGAGTCGCCTCGCCGGTCTGGCGCGCGAGCATGAACTCGTCGCGGAGGCGCTCGAACTCCTGCACCTTCTCCTGGGCCTCGGGACTGTGCTCGACCTCGGCTTTCGCCTCGGCGAAGCGTTCGTACTCGGGGGTGTCGGCGATCGCACTGCCGAGGTCGCCGGCGAGGTCCTCGGGCCGGCCCGCAGTGGCCATCGGTTCGGCGTCGGCGTCGGTCTCCGCGTCGAGCTCCGGTTCGGTGCTCATCGCCCGTGTTTGGGTCGTGACCCGCTTCAATGTGGCGGTGCCGGGGCTCTCATCGATCCAACTGCGCATCGATCCACTCGGCAACGTCCGCGAGTTCGTCCGGCGCGATCCCGTGGGCGCTCCCGTACTCGTGGGCCTCGACCGCACACCCGAATTCGCGGAGTCGGTCGGCCGCCGCCTGGGCACGGCTCGATGGAATGATCTGATCCGCAGTCCCCGACCCCACGAACACCGGTGTGTCCTCGATACCGTCAGGATCGGCATCCGCGTGCGACTCGGCGAGGTAGCCATGCAGCGCGACGACCCACGCGAACCTGTCGGGGGCCTCGACCAGCAGCGAGAGCGACGAGATCGCGCCCTGGCTGAACCCCAACAGTCCGACTCGGTCCGGATCGAGGTCGTACGTCTCGATCCCGGCGTCGATGGTCTCGCTGACGAGATCGAGACTTCGGCGGAATTCCTCCATCACGGGCTGGCTCTCGTGGAGGTCGCCGTCCGGCACGTCGAGTTCGTACCACGTGTACCCTCCCATCAATCGGTCCGGCGCACGGAGGCTGACGACGTGGAGTTCGTCGGGAAGACGCCGGGCGACCGGCAGGAGGTCCTCCTCGTCGGCACCCCGGCCGTGGAGAACGAACACCGCCGGTGCGGGGCCGTCGGCGGGTGCGTCGGGTTCGATCGAGACGTGTTCGAGCGGGAGATCGGCGGACATGACCGGGTGTACGCCGGTGGGCGGTTTCAATCCTCCTCCCGTGGTCCTCGGGACGCTCGCCCGTTGAAGCGTTCCTCGCCGGCTCGAAGACGCTCGATCCACGGCTCGTGAGACGTGCCGGAACTCGATCGAGAGCCTGTCGTTCGCGCACTCGTCTTCCGGATGGAGGTGGACGTGCTGTGCGACGCGCAACGGTCGCGTGAGGACGAGGGGTTCGGTTACCGACCTCTCGTCGGTACGGCGCGAGCGTTCGAATGCCAGCAGGTTTAAGTCCCGTTCTGATGAGACAGGAGTGTAATGAGTCCCACACGGAACTACGACATCGAGGGGATCGAACTCTCGGACGATCAGTACACCGTCGAGCAGAGTCTGATCCGGAACAAGTACAAGGCGCTCGATGCGGACGGCGACGTGGTGCTGCGGGGGAAACAGGAGCTCTTCGAACTGAAAGAGCAGTTCCCCTTCATCGATGCCGACGGCGAGGAGGTCTTCACGGTGAAAGCCGGCAGTGTCATTGATGTCGCTGGCGATTACCTGCTCACGGACGCACGGACCGGCGAGGACCTCGTCGTCCTCGACAACGACTTCTCGCTTCTCCAGGACACGTGGACGGTTCGCGATCCCGACCACGACAGTGCGCTCGCCCGGATCGACTCGCGTGGCGCGCTGGTCACGCTGGCTCGTCACTACGTGCCGTTCGGGAACTGGATCCCGCACAAATACGAGATCACCGACCCCGAGGGCGATCACGTCGGCACGGTCGCGGGGCAGTTCTCGCTGCGGGACCGATACGAGATCGACATCGACGACGCGAGCGACGTTCCCAAAGAGCCCATCGTCGCCGCCGCGATGGTGATCGACGCGATCCAGAACAACTGACGGTTCCCTCCCCTGTTCTCGGGAGCGACGGGGGAAACGCCGGAGCGTTCGGATGGCGTTCACCGATATCGGACAACACGCCGTTCCGTTCGCTCGCCCGCGTTTCCGTTCCAGTACCGAGCTTCGTCGCGTTGGACAGTCATCAGCGGGGTCAGCCGATCGTCACGCCGGGACGCAGTTTCGTTCCGATCTCAGCGGTCGACCTCGCCGAGCACAATGTCGGGGCCACGAGCGCGCTGAGCGACCGCCAGGCGGAGGCCGCAACGGCGGCGGTCGATTGCGGCTACTACGGGACTCCCCGCGAGAGAAGCGTCGCCGACGTAGCCGACCGGCCGGACTGGGCACTGGGGACCGCCGCCGAGCACCGCTGGAAGGCCGAAGCCACGCTCGTCGGCTGCGCCGTCGAGGGGTCGCATGGTGGCCTTCACGATGACTGAGCGTGGGACGAAACACCGTTGATTCATTCGCTGTGCTCGTTCCACAACGAGCTTTGCGCGCGCTCCCTTCGGTCGCTCACGCAAAACGTCGTCACTTCGCTGCGCTCGTGACGAGCATCGTGCTCACTTCGTTCGCACGAAACCCCGAGACTAAACGTCAGGACCCGCAAATCACTCCGATGAGCCACCAGTCGGACGCTTCTGCGGGTGATCTCACGCGAACGGGCATGGCACTCAAACACGACCGGGAGTGGGACTACGAACTCGATCGGATCGTCGAGGCCGTCGAGGAGCGCGACGCCGAGAAAGTCGGTCTCCAGTTTCCCGAAGGGCTGAAACGCCGCGGGCCGGCCGTCACCGACGACCTCCGCGCACTCCTGCCCGACGATGTTCGGGTCTTACTGTCGGGCCAACCGTGCTACGGCGCGTGTGACCTCGACACCTACATGATGCGCCGGACGGATGTCTTCGTCCACTTCGGACACTCGCCGATGAAGGAGTCGGAGAAGATCATCTACGTCCCGCTCTTTTCGAACGTCGACGTCGAACCGATCATGGCCGACTCCCTGGACGAACTCGACGATCCCGAGGAGAACGCCGACGTCGGCCTCGTCACCACCGCCCAGCACATGAACAAGTTCGAGGAGATGCGTGCGTGGCTCGAATCGCGCGGGTTCGACGTCCACACCCGCCGGGGCGACGACCGATTGACCCACGAGGGACAGGTCCTCGGGTGCAACTACGCCTCCGCCGACATCGACGCCGACCAGGTGCTCTACGTCGGCGGCGGGAAGTTCCACCCCCTCGGCCTCGCGATGGAACACCCCGACAAAACCGTGGTAATCGCCGATCCCGTCAACAACGCCGTCTCGGTCGCCGATACCGAAAAATTCCTCAAACAACGCTATGGGGCCGTCCACCGCGCGATGGACGCCGAGAAGTGGGGCGTGATCTTCTGCACTAAGATCGGGCAGGGCCGGATGGACGTCGCGGAGTCGATCATCGAGGACAACGACGACGCCTACCTGATCACGATGGACGAGGTCACCCCCGACCGGCTGCGCAACTTCGACGTCGACGCCTTCGTCAACACCGGCTGTCCGCGCATCACGACCGACGACGGCCCGCAGTTCCACAAACCCATGT
>PXSV01000033.1:0-11536 GCA_003022685.1 Halobacteriales archaeon SW_9_67_24
ACGTCGCCCCGGCGAGCGACATCGACGAGGCCGTGATGCTCGGCGCGGGATTCCCGAGCGGGCCGGCGAAGCTCGCGGACGAGCGCGGGCTCGACGACCTCCACGCCACGCTCGACGACCTCCACGAGGAGACCGGTGCGGCGCGGTACGAACCCGCGGACTACCTCACCGAGGCCGCCGAATCGGGCGGGTTCTACGACCGCAACGGCGACACCGACGATGTCGCCTTCGAGAACATCGAGGTCAGCTACCCCGGCGACCAGGTCGGACGGGTTGCGCTCGATCGAACCCACCGGATGAACACCATCGATCTCGACCTCCTCGACGAGCTCTCGACCGCGGTCGATCGGCTGGAAGCCGACGACGACGTGCGCGCGCTGCTGATCGTCGGCGCGGGTGACCAGGCGTTCTCGGCGGGCGCGGACGTCCAGTCGATGGCCGCGAGCGCCGCCCCGCTCGACGCGATCGAGCTCTCCCGGAAAGGTCAGCAGACGTTCGGCAAGCTCCAGGAGTGCGATATGCCGGTCGTGGCGGGCATCGACGGCTACTGTCTCGGCGGCGGAATGGAGCTGGCGACGTGTGCCGACCTCCGGATCGCAACCGAACGCGCGGAGTTCGGTCAGCCCGAACTCGATCTCGGCCTTCTACCGGGGTGGGGCGGCACCCAGCGCCTCCAGCAGATCGTGGGGATGGGGCGGGCGAAGGAGATCATCCTGACCGCCGAGCGCTACGAGGCGAGCGAGATGGCGGAGTTCGGGTTCGTGAACGAAATCGTCGAGGGCGATCTCGGCGACGCGGCGTTCGAGCGGGCCGCCGATCTCGCCGCCGGCCCCCCGATCGCCCAGAAGTTCGCGAAACGCGCCATGCTCCATGGCTGGGAGGACGCCGACGCGGGGCTCGAAATCGAGTCCCAGGCGTTCGGCCACCTCGTCAACACCGACGACCTGATGGAGGGCGTCACAGTCTTTATGAGTGACGGCGAGCCCGAGTTCGAAGGGAAGTAAGCGAACTCGACGATCGCTTTTCGACGATTGCGGTCGGTCGCGTGCGAGGAGGCTCGATCCGAGACTTCAGGTAGCAAAACGAGCCGAATGGGCGATAGCCGATGGCACGACGGTACCGAAACGGCTGGTGGCTTGAAGTCAAGTACTGGAACGAGGAGCTGACACAGCGAGAGATCGGCAAACTGTGCGACGTCTCCGCGAGGACGATCCGCAAGCAGATGAAGCGGTTCGGGATTCCGACCCGCGACATGGCTGGCGAAGACCAATCCGTTGTACGGCCGGGAGCGCAGCGAGGAAGTGAAGGAGAAGATTTCTCAGACAATGGAGGGGCGATCGTTTTCGGACGAAACACGCGAACGGATCGCCGAAGCGCAGCGGGGCAGCGAACTACCGACCGACGTCCGGCAAAAGATCTCGCGTTCGCTGCAGGGAATCTCTCGATCGAGGGAGACACGTCGGAAGATAAGTCGTTCGACCGCCGGCGAACGGAATCCGAACTGGAGCGGTGGATACAGCAGACGGTACGGTATCGGAATGGACGGAGGCGCGCGAACAGGTGCGGCAACGCGACGGCGTGTGCCAACACTATGGCCACGACGGTACGGAGCGAACGCTCGATGTTCACCACATCGTTTCAGTCCGACTGTTCCGGGAGATGGAGGGAGTCGCACTCGAAGCCGCTCACGACGAACGAAACCTCGTTCTTCTCTGCAAGCGATGTCACAGCCGGGCTGAACACGGTCATATCGACGTGCAACCGAACGGCGGTTTCTCTGGGGGGCATGTCTGGTGAACAAATCCAACTCGAACGACACCGACTGAATGCGAGCGCAAACGACAGCGCTTATTAGTTACCGACACCGAGATCCAACTACGCTCCGTTGGTGTAGTCCGGCCAATCATTTCGGCCTTTCGACAAAAATTCGGGTTCGATCCCGTTTTGGAAGAGAGCCGATGACCTGGGTTCAAATCCCAGACGGAGCACTTCTCGACCGAATCAGTCCGAGAACGATCCGTAGTCCTTCGAAAGTTCGTCCGGCGGAGTCCGCTGGTCGACGAGCGACGGCACCCCCGTCAGAACGATGACCATGCTCAGGGCCCGTGATACCGCCCCTCGCGGAATACTTATGCCCCCATGGGGACTCCGATTGAGTGCAATGGCAACAGGTACGGTCGACTTCTTCAACGACACTGGCGGCTACGGTTTCATCGACACTGAGGACTCCGAGGAGGACGTGTTCTTCCACATGGAGGACATCGGCGGCCCGGATCTCGAAGAGGACACCGAAGTCGAATTCGACATCGAACAGGCGGACAAGGGACCCCGAGCGACCAACCTCACCCGACAGTAAGTCGCCTCGCGGTCAGCGGAACAACGAACCAACCAACAGCCGATTTTTCGTGCGCTCGTCCCGGTAGTCACGACGTCGAACCGTCGAGGCGACCGAAGCTTTTCCTTTTGGGCAGGGAATGATTTCACGTGCCCAGCAGTCGCCGCTTCGCCGCAGCCACCGTCGTGCTCGGACTCGGTACGCTCGCCCACGCGCTCCTCACGTGGCCAGTGAGTGCGACGCTCGCCCTCTTCGCCGGGGGCACGCTCGTGGCGTTCGTCGCCGAGGCGGTCGTCATCAGTCTCGACTGGCTCGAACACCACGTCGGGCCGAAGGCCCTCGACGTGCCGCTCTACGTCCTCTTCGGGTGGACGGCTGCGGTCTACGTCGCGTTTCGGCTCGCGCTGCTCGTGACCGACGGCTGGATGGCGGTCGTGGCTGCCGCCGTGCTCGCCACGGCGTACGATCTGTTCACCGACCATCGGGGCGTCGCCGAAGGTCACTGGACGTACACCGACGACCTGCCCGGCCCGCGCTATCGCGGCGTGCCGTGGTGGAACTTCGCCGGCTGGCTCGCCGTCAGTTCCGTGACAGCGACGCTCGCCGTTCCGTTCCTGTGATCGAAAACCGGCGAGTCGTCGCGTTCCGAAGCCTTTACTCGACTGATCGAACAGTTAGCACCAACGGGCGATGACCGACGAACTCATCGACGCGACCTACGCCGCCCTCTGCAAGCACGGCTATGCGGATCTCACGATGCAGGACATCGCGGACCAATCGACCAAGAGTAAGGCGGCACTCCACTACCACTACGACACCAAACAGGACCTCCTGCTGGCGTTTCTCGCCGCCCTCTACGAGGACTTCACGGCACGACTCCGGGATCCCGAGGGCGACGACCCCGCCGAGCGGCTCCCCGATCCTCGCCATCAAGGCTCAGGTGCCCTACGACGACGCCTTCGCCGAGCGGATCGGCGAGTTCGACGCGTTCGTCCACGATCGGTGCCGCTCGATCATCGCCGAGGGGATCGAACAGGGCGTCTTCCGCGACGTCGATCCCGATACCGTTGCGACCTTTCTCGTGACGCTGTTCAACGGCGCGCACGTCCGCTGGGTGACCGAAGGTCAGTCGACCGACGTCACACAGGAGCTGTTCGTCGAGTACGTCCGGAGCCAACTGCTCGTCGACGACGCGTCGGAGCCCGCCGCCGAACGAGCGCCATGAACCGGTTCAGCCGTCGAGGCGGTCGTAAACAGCCGTGACGTCGATCATCGGCTCCGGGTAGTCAGCACCGAGCTCCACGCCGTACATCGCCTGTTGTGATGCCGAGAGCTGCCACGGAGCGTGACAGGCGTCGGCGGGGAGCGAATCGAGTTCGGGCAGCCAGTGTCTGATGTACGCCGCGTCCGAATCGTAGCGTCTGCCCTGGCCGAGCACGTCGAAGTAGCCGTCGCGCGAGTCGTTGCCGACGCCCGCCTGGTACGCCCAGTTGCCCCAGTTCGAGCACCCATCCGCCAGTCGATCCCGAGCGCGTCGGCGAGGAAGCTTGCGACGTTCTGCCGGCCCCGGTTCGACATGAACCCCGTCTCGTTGAGTTCGCGCATGTTGGCATCGACGAACGGGACGCCGGTCTCGCCGGCCGCCCACCGCTCGAAGGCCGTCTCGTCGCGCTGCCAGTTCTTCTCGACATCTCGGATCCCCGTCGGCGTGAAGAAGTCCGCACCGTGTTTTTCGAACTGGAACGTCATGAAATCGCGCCAGAGGAGTTCGAAAACGAGCCAGTACGTCGAGTCGTTGGCAACGCGCTCGCGCTCGTAGCGCTCGACGTGCTCGTGGATCAGCCGTGGGGAGAGACAGCCGAGCGCGAGCCACGGCGAGAACTTCGAGGAGTAGTCCGCACCCAGCAGTCCGTTGCGGGTCTCCTTGTACTCGCGCAGGTGGTCGTCCTCCCAGACGTACTCCGTCAGCCGACGGAGGCCGGCGGACTCGCCGCCGGCGAAGTCGGTCGCCGCCCGATCGTCCGGTGCTTGTTTCTCGATTCCGAGGTCGTCTGGCGTCGGGATCGTGCCCGGCTCGTCGCCAGCGCTCTCGGGAAGAGCGATCGACGTGGGGGAATCGAGGGGATCGCGCACCGTCGCCCCGTCCTCGACGGTCTGTCGCCACGGTGTGAACGTGTCGTCGATCCGCTCGACGCGCGTCGGGAGATCCTCGATGTGGTACAGCGTCTTACCCCAGAAGTCACGACTATCGATCCCGCGCTCGTCGAGTCCGTCGACGACGCCGTTCTCGACGGCGCGCTCCTCGGTCGCTGGCGTGGCGTGGTAGTGAATGGTCTCGGCCCCGTGTTCGGCAGCGAGTTCGGGGACGACGTTCTCGGGCTTTCCCTGCCGAACGAGGAGGTCGCCACCCGCCTCGCGCAGCGATTCGCGGAGATCGCGGATGCTCTCGACTAGGAACTCCGCTCGGTAGGGACCGGTCTTTTCGAGTCCGAACATCGTCTCGCCGAACTCGCGCGGGTCGAAGCAGTACACCGGGAGCACACTACTGTGCTCTTCGACGGCGCGGACGAACGCCTCGTTGTCGTGGGATCGGAGATCGGTTCGGAACCAGGCAACGGCGGTGTCGGTCATCGCGCTCCCTACGCGATCGAGCCACAAGACCCCCCGTCTTCAGGCGAGCCACTCGTCGGGTTTCGTGTCGTAGTCGACGTCCGTCGCGGCGATCCCCTCGACCGCCTCCCACGGTAGGTCCTCCATCGAGAAACGGTCGCCGTCGTACCGGAGGAGCTTGCCGCGCTCCTCGGGGTCGGCCTCGCGCTCGCGGCGCTTCGCGACTTCGAGGTCGTGTTCGTCGACTTCCTTCACGACGGTTTTGAGGTTCACGGGCCGCCCCCAGAGGTCGTACACCCGTTCCAAGGTCTGTTTCGCCTGCTCGACGTCGAGCATCACGCCGTTGTAGTGGTGGGCGAGGAGGAGTTCGTTGCGGTTGTTGTAGTTGCCGTCGTGCACAGTGATGGTGGGTTTGCCGAAGTTAGTGAACCGGAGCAGGAGCTTCTTTTTCACGTCCTCGTAGTCGGTCGAGGTCGCCCGGAAGTCCCGGGTCGCCTGGGTGTACTCGTAGGTGAAGTAGTCGTTGTCGTCGACGAACTCCTGGGTCAGGAACTCGTCGATGAAGGTGACGTCGTTGTGACTTTCACGGATCTCGAACATTCGGTCCCACCCCACCGAGCGGTCGACCTCGGCGAGCGCGTCCTCAACGCTCGCGTAGCGCTCCCCGTCGAACAGATAGCGCGAGACGCGTTCGAGTTCCTCGCGGCCCGTCCGTCGGACGAATCCCCGGTTCTGGGGTTTGGCGAGCGAGTAGTGGCGTTCGGCCATCCCTCGCTGCGTGAGCACCTTCCACGGGTAACTCCCGACATCGATCTCGCCCGCCCGTGCGCGTTCGAGCGCGTCGGCGTCGATCCGGGGGTCGGCGGGATCGGGTGCGTCGAGCCGGTCGGCGGTGATCACGTCGACGATCGGATCGGGCGCGAGACGCTCCTGAACGGCGTCGAAGTCGATCACGTCGTGGAAGTTCCGCCACGTGATCCCCTCAACGCGGAGCAGGCGCTCGATCACCTCGCGGCGATTCACGGAGTTCTCGATGTACTCCCAGAGCTCCTTGCCGAGCTTGTAGGGGTTGAGTCCGGGTGAGCCGAGCACGCGTGCCTGATGATCGGCGTAGTTCAGGAACTCGTCGGCTCCCGCAAAGGTCTCCTCGCCCATCATCATCGACTCCCAGTACGCCGCCCACCCCTCGTTCATTACTTTTGTCATTTTCTGCGCTGCAAAATAATACGCCTCGCGCCGAAGAATTTCGAGCACATCGCGCTGCCACTCGGTCATCTCGACGGCCTTGCCGGCCTCCTCGTCGTACGCCATCCCGTGTCGCCAGAAAAAGGCGAGCAGGTCCTGTTCGGGCTCCGGTGGGATCGTCGCCGTCTCCTCGTCGTCGCGCTGTGATTCGAGCCACTCCTCGTCGAACACCTCGTCGACGACGTCCCCGCCGAGATCGAGTTCGTCGAGCTGGTCGGCGATGTCGTCGAGTTCGACGGTCTCGCCCTCCTCCTCGGTCGCGCTCGAAAACGCCCGGTGGCGGTCGATGTTGGTGTCGAGACACTGGATCGTGTCGATCCACGCCTCGACGTCCTCGCGGTCGATCTCGGGATCGCTCATATACTCGTCGATCGTGTCGGCGTGGCGCGCGAGCATCGCCGCGGCGTTCGGGGTCTCACCCCCCGAGAACAGCCCGAACCACTGGTTGTGCGCGAAGAAGTCGGCGTGGGCCTCGACGTGGGTGATGACCGCCTTCTGGTCCGCCAGCGCGTTCGACTCCTGAAGGAAGGCGTGGGCGGGATCGTCGTTGTTGACGATCTCGAAGGCCTTCCCGCCGAGGAACTGGGTCTGTTTCTGCTGGCGGTCGTACTTCATTCCCCACCGCCAGTGGGGATACCGCGTCTGGAACCCGTCGTAGGCGATCAACTCGTTCATCTCGTCGTGATCGACGATCCAGTAGTTCACCGGGTAGGGATCGAGACCGAGCTTCTTCGCCAGGTTCGCGGCCTCCTCGACGGGCGATTCGAGTTCGCTGGCGATGCGTTGGGCGGTAATTCGGTCACTCATCGTCGTCCTCCGTGCTGAGCACGCGGTCGATCGCGTCCACCACGTCGTCGGGCGAGGAGACGTACGCCACAACGACATCGCCCGCATCCGCGAAGCTCCGCTCGATCTCCTCGGCGTGGGTCGCGTTGATCGCGTTGCCCGACGGTTGGGTCTCGACGTACGCGTGGAGGTTCGCCGGAATCTCCTCCATCAACGGGACGACCCGTTCCTCGGTGTCGTTCGAGGAGTTCTCGGAGTCGCCCGCCGCGAACACGTACCGATTCCAGTCGCTCCACGGGTACTCCTCTTCGAGGACCTCCTTCGCGAGTTCGTACGCCGAGGAGATTTTCGTCCCCCCACCCGAACGGATGCCGAAGAACTCGTCGCGGTCGACCCGCCACGCGTCGGCGTCGTGGGCGATGTAGACGAACTCCGCGTGGTCGTATTTGCCTGTGAGATACCAGTCGAGCGGCGTGAACGTCCGCTCGACGAGTTCGCGTTTGCCCTCGCGCATCGACCCCGAGACGTCACGGATGTTGACGACGACGACGTTCTTCTCGTACTCCTCGATGATCTCGGGGTAACGGTAGCGCTCGTCCTCCCGGCGGAACGGGACGTGATCGATCCCCTCCCGGCGAATCCGGGTCGCGGTGTCGGTCTCCTCGACGTTGGCTTCCATCGCTTCGATGCTCGTCCATCTCGTGCGCTCGGCTGCCGGCAGGCTCGCGTAGGCGTCGTCGATCCACGCCCGCGAGACCGGGAGGTGGTTCGCGCGCACCCACTCGAAGACCGCCTGTGGCCCCATCCCGTCGACCCGGAGCGCCTCGCGAACGTACTCCTCGTCGAAGTCCATCGCGAGCTTCCGCTTCAGTCCCTGCTTGAACAGTCGCTCGAAGTCGAGCGTGGAGTCCGGACCTGTATTGGTGATGTCGGTGTACTCACCCTCGACCTCCTCGGCGACCTGCTTGCCCTTGGGTTCGAGGTCGAGCCCGAGCCGTTCGTCGAGTTCCTGAGCGAACTCCTCGGGATCCATCTCGTAGTACTCGTGCTCGCCACCCTCCTCGCCAGGATCGCCCTCCTCGTCGCCAGGCTGGGGCTGAGGCTCGCCGACCGGCTGGCCCGGTTCGGGGGTGTCGCCGTCGCCTTGGCCCACGCCGCCCTGGTCGCGCTGGTCGTACTCGAACCCTGGCAGATCGACGATCTTGATCGGGATCCGGACTGAATCCGGGCGACTCCCGCCGAGGTCGACTTCCCGATAGCGCTCGAGGTCGTCTTGCAGTCCCATCTCAGCCCCTCCGTGACCACTGATAGCTCACCTGGCTCATGACGTGGCGGCTCGTCAGCTCCGCCGAGGCCGCGGTGTAGCCGAACAGGTCGATCATGTTCTCGATTGTCTCCTCCTTGCAGCGGGCGGTCTCGGTCCCGCTCGGTGGGTCATCCCACTGGCGCGGGTCGAAGTCCTCGAAGGTACGGCGCACGTCGTCCCAGTCGTAGCTCCCGAGAACGGAATCGATCACGGGGATCTCGGTGAGTGCGACGTCGCTCGCCCGGAACTCCTCGTCGCGATTGTGCCACGCGTGGCGGTTCAGCGCGGTGATGATGTTCTCGGTGCGGAACTCCCTGACCGCCGGCGAGGGCTCGTTGCCGTCGTAGCTCTCGGGGTCGAACCGTCCCAGATGGTCGGTCTCGAACACCTTCATTTTCAGCGGGTTGGGGTCGACGCGCTCGCCCCGGTCGTTTTCCACCTGATCGTCGGTCGCCCACGCGTAGACGTGTTCGACGTACTCCGCAACGGTGTCCTCGTCGACGCGCTTGTCTCGCATCATCGCGTCGAGCACGTCCGCCTCCTGGCGGTCGAACACCTCGTTTTTCACCGTCACGACCCGGCTCTCGAACTCGCCGCGCTCGTCCGCCGAGAACACCGGCGCGTCCGCGAGCCCCGCGGCCATCGCGTCGAGTACGTCCTGGGGCAGGACGACGTTCTCCACGGCGAGGTCGGGGTGGTGGCGGTCGCGCTCGGCATAGAAGAGGTCCGCGAGCACGTCGCGGGTGTACGTCACCGGGATGCCCGCCTTGCCGTCCGTACCGTCCTCGAAGTCGAACTCGTCGCTCTCGACGCGCTCGTCGCCGCGCTGGAGGTAGCCCTGATCGAACAGCAGCGCCTTGTCGACGAGATCGAGCCCCGCCGGGAGATCGCTGTCTTCGAGCCGCGTCACGACGCTGTACAGCGCCGCCGCCGCCACCGTGTGCGGCGCGAGTTCCACACTCTTGATCCGGTCGTCGTCGCGCACGTCGACGGTGAGCGGCTCGCGGATCTTCGCTTCGAGTTCGGCGGCCGACTCGGCCCGCCAGATCGCGGTCTCGTTCGTGAGCTCGCGCCGGATCAGCTCGGCTTCGAGCGAGAGATTCGTCAGGTACCGGAACTCCCGCCTGTCGAGCCGGCGCTTGAGCGCCTTCAGCGGGTCTTGGTCGTTGCGTTCTGCGTGCTGGTTCAGCTGGGCTTCGAGGTCGGGGTTCGAGACGATCATCAGCTGGGTGTCGACGTCCATCCCGATCCCCTTGTCGAGTTTCACGCTTCCCTCGTCGGGTACGTTCAGCAGTTTCCGGAGGAGGTCTGCGTGCTGGGCCGCGTCCTCGACGATCGTGAGGAGACCGTTGCCCTGGCTGAGAACGCCGTCGTAGCTGAACGCCTGGGGGTTCTTTCGCCCCCGGGATTCGAGTTCGCGGAGCATCCCGGCCATCCACGATCCGACGAGGCGTTCCTTCGGGCTGCCCGAGTCCTCCGAATGCAGGACGCCGATCCCTCGACCGACGTCAACGACGTAGTTCTTCACCCGGAGGTGGCGCGGGTCCGTGATCGCCGAGAACCGATCCTCGACGCCCTCGCGGCGGTACCGATCCTCGAGATACTCGTAGGCCTCCCGACAGAAGGGGTCGAGTCGACCCTCGGTCACGACCGGGATGTGGTCGTCGCGGCGGTCGTTGATCGCGGCGACGATCTCCGCGCGAACTTCGGGCGGGAACACCGAGAGCGGATGTGATTGGACCGGGCTCTGATACCAGTCGTCCTCGTCGTCGACGTACTCGTCGCCGTAGGTCAGGCCTGGCCCGTCGCCCGCCCCCGCAATGTTCCACTCGACGGTGTACCGCCGACCCGCGTCGGTCTTCGAGTACTCGCGCAGGCCGTTGATGAGACACCGTTTGAGCTCCGATTTCCCGGTCGCGGTCGGTCCGGCGAACCAGATGATCTTCTCCTCCTTCCCGCGCCGCGCCGCGATCGAGCGGAGGTCGTCGACGAAGGCGTTCAGGAGTTCGGTGTTCCCCAAAATCGCGTGCTCGCCGTCGTTGTGTGGGTCGTCGAAGAAGCGGTAGCGCTCGCGCTCCTCGCCCTCCTCGAACTCACCAGATACTTCGCGGCGTGGGCGGCGATCGCGGGTTCTTCGAGCGCGCGGTCGACGTATTCGGCGAGGCTCATCGGCTCCTCGTAGGTCGCTTCGAGCGCGCGGTCGGCGGCCGTGACGTACTCTTCGCCCGCCGCTTCGTCGTTCACGATCGGCTCCTCGCCGGGTTCGTACTCGTCCATCACTCCTCCATCTCGGCTTTGGCGACCTCCGCGCCGGCGAACTCGAGCACCTCCTTTGCTCCCCCGCGGGAGTAGCCCTGCTCGCGCAGCGCGTCGATCCACGCGCTCCGCTCGTCGTCGTCCATCTCGCCGCTCGACACCAGCGCCGAGAAGTTGATGTTGTGTTTCTTGTCCTCCCAGAGCTTGCGTTCGAGGGCGCGCCGGAGCCGGTCGTTGTCCTGAGGACTGAACGTGTCGCCCTCGCGGGCGCGCCGCGAGACCCAGTTCGAGACCTCCTGGCGGAAGTCGTCCTTCCGGTCCTCCGGCACGTCGAGTTTCTCCTCCACCGATCGGAGGAACGTCTCGTCGGGCCCCTGTTCGCGCCCGGTCAACTCGTCCTCCACGGTGTCGTCGTCGATGTACGCCATCACGTGGTCCATGTACTTCTCGCCCTGGCGCTGGATCTCGTCCAGATCGTAGGCCAGCGCGTGGCGGACGTCCTCGATCGCGCGCTCTTTGTACTCCTCGCGCACGAGTTCGAGGTAGCGGTAGTAGGTGTCGAACAGCTCCGCCGCGATCGAGCCGTGGTTTTCGAGGTTCTCCTCCAAGTGGTTGAACGTGGTCAGTGGCGAGAGGAAGTTCCGCTCTCGATGCATTGAGTCCATGATCGCCTCCGCGATCTCGTCGCCGATGAACCGCGGACTCACGCCTTCCATCCCCTCGCCGATCTCGGCGGTCTCGGTCGCCTCCTCCCGCAGTTTCTTCACGTCGACGTCCTCGGCTTCGTCGATCTCGCCGTTGTAGGCTTTCGCCTTCTGGAGGAGGTCCATGGTCCCGGAGTCGGGCTCCTCGATTCGGGTGAGAACACCGAAGAGGCCCGCCATCTCCAGCGTATGGGGCTCGACGTTGACATCTGGCACGTCGGCGTTCTGGAGCATCTTCCGATAGATGTTGGCCTCCTCGCCGTACTGGAGGACGTAGGGGAAGTCGATCCGCTT
>PXSV01000033.1:11572-18855 GCA_003022685.1 Halobacteriales archaeon SW_9_67_24
TAGAGGAACTCCCGCTGGAGCTTCAGGAGCTCCTCGCCCGAGAAGATGCCCCGATTGGCGTTGCAGAACGCCCCCGAGTAGTCGAACGCCCGCGGGTCGGACTCGCCGTAGACCGCGATCTTGGAGTAGTTGACGTCGCCGGTGAGTTCGGTCTCGTCCTGGTTTTTCTTGTCCTTCGGCTCGAACGTCTCGATCCCGCGACGCTTGTTCTCGTCGACCACCAGGCGGACGACCTCGACGTGATCTTCCAGCACCTGCTGGAGGTCGTCGTCGTAGTACTCGAGCAGGCGATCCATGTAGAACTCCGAGGCGGGATCGAGCGCCTGCTCGTTCCGGACGGTGTAGGGCGCATCGAGGCGGTCGTTCAGCGTTTCGACCACGCGGCTCCGCTGATCGAGCGGGAGGAGCACCAGCGGGTCCTGGTTCATCGGCGACCGAACGACGTCGTCGCCGGGGTCCTGATCGGCGATCACGTCACACAGGTTGGTCCACCGGAACGTGTACAGCCGACCCTCCTCACGCGCGGTGTAGTCCTCGAAGTACCGTCGGACCTGGCGGTCGAAGTCGGACTTGCCCGATCCCACGGGACCGAGGAGGAGCTTGATCCGGCGCTCGGGACCGAGCCCGCGCGCGCCGGATTTGACCTTGTTGACGAACTCGTGGATCGCCTCGTGGATCTCCCGACCGTAGAAGGTGTTCTCGCCACCGAAGAGCGGATCCTCGCTCGCGAGGTGGTACTCCACGACGCCATCGTCCTCGTCGTACTCGGTTCCATAGAAGTCGAACATGTCCGCGACGCGCTGGTGGGCGTTGCGCGCGACCCGCGGCTCGTCGTGGACTGCGTCGAGATACCACTGGAACGGCCGGGTCGTGCGGAGGTCCGTCGGAATCGATGCCCGGTACTCCTCGCTGAGGCTTTCGAGTGTTTCGGTGTCGCCTGACATTGTGTCACCTCGTCGCCCCGCTCGTGCGGGGGGCTGCTGGCTGCGCGTGCACACCGGTGGGGGCCGGCGTGCGCCGTTGTCGTGTCATGTGTTCACGCGTGACGCCCTTGTCGGGGAACGACGCGGCCGACGATCGGTGCCGGGACAGCCGGTCCGCGGAGCGCTTCGGGGCGGCGTAGCATGGCAGGACGTCCCACCGATACTATCATATAGGAGGGGTTGGACGCGTAAAACCGTTGTCCCTACCCTTATCAAAAAGCTCCGTCCCGGTGGACCGCTGATCGACCGCGAGGGCTATGGGAACCAAGGCCCGAAGACCGCGTATGACCGAGTTCGACGCGCTCCCGGCCGGGTGGACCGTCTGGAACGAGTCCGAACAACGGTGCGTGCTGGTCTACCGGCCGGACGTGTTCGACAGTCACGAGTTCCCGGCCCCGTGCCTGCCGACGATCTACCTCACCCACGGCCGTCGGTCGCGCCGGCCAGGGGCCGACCGCTCCACGGCCGGTGACTCGTGGTACGTCACGCTGTACCTCGAACCCGATGTCGACCGCGACGCCGACCGGTTCGCGGCGCGCGAGGCGGCCATCGCGGGTGCGGTCGACCTCGCGGCGCGGTTCGCCGCGGGCGGGATCGACTACCGGGGGCTGTACCAGGTCCCTCGCGAGGCGTACCTCGCGAAGCTCGACGAGCTGACCGGGCGGGAGTAGCGATCGCAGCGCTGGTGTCGGATGCCATCCGGTATCGATCGTGGATCCGCGCAAACGGACGGAAGCGATCGACCGCGACCGCGATGGTGGCCTACTCCGGCGTCGCCTGACGCGGCAGCACCTGGCCCCAGACGTGTTTGTCGAGGAGTCGGACCGTCAGCGGCTCCTCGACCTCGATACAGCACGAGAGCCGGGGGTACCCGAACCGAACGGCCGCGGCGTCGTGCCAGTGGGACGGCTCCGGCGCGGGGTCGACCTCGACGGTGCAGGTCGCACATAGTCCGCGTCCGCCGCAGTTGGCGTACTGCGAGACCGTGCCGTACACATCGAATCCCCGTTCGAGCAGCGCGTCCCGGAGCACGTCACCGCGCTCGATCTCGACGGTGGTTGCCCCGTCCTGCGTGACGACCGTCACCGCGACTCGCTCGCTCATGCGGACCGGACGATCTCGCCGTACCTGATTCCACCGGTGGAGCGACACGCCCCACTCGTGGTCCTCGCCGTCGTCGGCCGTCGAAGCCGTGTCTTTATTCGGACTCGTGGCGTAACATCGGGCATGGCAGGGATCACGCTCGTCGGCACACGGCTCGCGGAGGTCGGCACGGAGTTCGTCTACCGAGGCGAGGCGAGCGCCTGCGAGGGCTGTCCCTACCGCGATCAGTGTCTCAACCTGCACGAGGGCGTGAAATACCGGGTCACCGGGGTTCGGGAGAACACCCGAACGCTCGAATGTGGCGTCCACGACACCGGCGTCCGGGCGGTCGACGTCGAACCCGCCCCCGTGATGGCGAACGTCTCCCCCAGGAGCGCCTATGCCGGCAGCAAGGCGAGCTTGGAGGGCCCCTGCCCGCACACCGAGTGCCCGAGTCACGAGCACTGCGAACCCGCCGGGGCCGACTTCGATAGCGAGTACCGGATCCAGGAGGTGATCGGCGAGCCGCCACACGACTACTGCCGCCTCGATCGCGAGCTGACGCTCGTCGAGTTCGCGCCGCCGGAGGGGTAATACTGTCGGACGGAACTGTCTCGGAAACGATGCTGGAACGTCCAGTTGCTGTCCGACGCCTTCGGCCGGTCGACAGTCACGTGTTTCCGTCCGACAGCATGATCAGCCCGGGTACTCGGACCGATCGCGCTCGTCGCCGGCGGTCGTCCCCCCGAGCCGCCCGGCGGGCTCCGCGCCGTAGCCGAACTCGTTCTCGTAGCCGTACGGCGACATCAGGACGGGGTAGAACGGCTCCTCGGCGACGAGTTCCTCGCCGTCGACGGTCGCGTAGGTCTCGCCGGCGGCGACGCGCTCGAAGTTCGTCGCCGGCACGTCGTAGGCCTCGGCCCTGCTCTTCGGGATGAGATGGGTGAGGCGATACAGCGGGACGCCCGCGCTGTGTGGTTCGCTGCCGGCCAGTGCGCCGAGCGCGCCGAGGAACTCCTCGGCGATCCGTGTCGCGTTCTCGGTTGCTTCGTTCGATCCCTGGTAGCCACACTCGACTTCGATGACGGGCGCGTGTTCGATGAGCCGGCCCTCGGTGAACGCGCTCGCGTCGACGGCCGCATCGAGCGTGAGATACGGACAGACCGACCGCGCGAGCGTCAGCGTCCCCTCGGCGACGACGGCGAACGAACCGGTATAGGATTGCGTCGAGTGCATCGAGAGGGTGGTACAGCCCCGGAGCTCCGCCAGCAGGGCGGCGGCGAGGCGTCCCTCGTGGGGGTCGCTGTCGGGATCGCCCGGGAACACCCGGTTGAGGTCGGCGTCGGTGTAGCGCACGTCGCGTTCGAGCGCCCGCTCGTTGGCGACGATACACTTTACCGGCCGGTCGACGGCCGGCCTGGCGTCGAGCAGGTGCTCGATCGCGCGCACGCCGCACGGCTCGTCACCGTGGATCCCGCCGACGACGGCGATCTCGGGGTCGCCATCGCCCAACTGCTCGATTCGCATCTACCGACCCTAATGCGCCCGCCTTTTTGAGTGGTCCGGTACTGGACCGCAACATACCGTGAGCACGACCCGTTCCCCTCGACCAAGGACAGCCGGATGACTTACACCGGGGTGGACCGCCGAGTCCTCGCGATGGCCGACGAGCGCCGGGCCGAGCTCGCCTGGTAGCTCAATCGAGCGCCGCCGCGTACTCGATGTCCTTCGGGCGCGCTTCGGGCGACGCCCCGTCGAGTCGGATCGTCCAGCCGTGGAGTGCCTTCGGATCGTCGAGCGCGTTCGTCAGGGTGGTTCGCACGTCGAGCAGGTCGACGCCGTAGAAGTCCCGAGGGACGTCTCGGAGGTAGTCGAGTGCCGTCCGAAAGAGCGAGTGCATCCCCGTGTCGTCGTGGAAGTCGAAGTGCTTGTACGCGCCCGCGGCGACCTGGACCATCCCGTGGCAAAACTTCGATTCGGTGTTCCCGCGCCCGTAATTGTACCACTCGTTCTCGAAACAATCGTGTGAGGCGTGGTACTTGCCGGCGTTGTAGAGCCTGACGCCGTGGACGACCGCCCGCCGGCAGGTGGCGTGCTCCCACTGGCCGTCAGCCCGCCAGCCAGTGGGATCGCCCCGTGGCGGCTCAACGGATGGATCGCGGGTGTGGTCATCCATGCCCCGTCTACTGGCCCCGTCCGTTTGAAGCCGACGCTCGTCGTGGCCGGACCGTGACCGGCGTCCGCAACGCTTTAGCGCTCGGCCAGACGAGTGACGAGCGCGTGCGAGGGTAGCCAAGTCTGGAAACGGCGGCGGATTCAAGCTCCGCTCCTGTAGAGGTCCACGGGTTCAAATCCTGTCCCTCGCACTGCGTGCCGTGCTGCGGCACGAAAGTGCGGGCAAGATGGAGCGTCTTGCCCTCGCAACGTTTCACACCGTATTCGATACAGTAGCTTCGCGGCGGATTCGATCTCCGCTCCTGTAGAGTCTCCGCGAGCGCAGCGAGCGGAGGCAGGGAAGTCGCAGCCGGCGAGCGCAGCGAGCCGGACTGCCTTCCCGTGGTCCACGGGTTCGAATCGCGGATGGAGCACTACAGCGAACGGAGTGAGCGAAGCGCGCACGGATGGGATTCGAACTACGGAAATCCGAGCGATAGCGAGGATTGCATCGAGTTCAAATCCTGTCCTTCGCACTGCGTGCCGTGCTGCGGCGCGAAAGTGCGGGCAAGAACGGAGTCTTGCCCTCGCAACATTCTTGTGGAGTGTAAGCGCTACGGAGATACGTCCTCGATCCGGTCGATCGCTGCTAGAAGCTTCTCGGTGTAGAATTCCTTCTCGTACGCCGAGAGCTCGTCCAGTTCGAGAAGACCCGCGACGGTCCACGCGAGCGTTTCCACCCTGTACAGCGGCTCGTTCGACGCGAACGAACCATCGAGTTCACCGACCTCCCGGTACCCCTCGTAGAACGTGGTCTGAACGTCCCACTCCGCGCCCGGATCGTGCATCCAGAACCCGTTGGCCGCTTTCACGAGATCGCGCTGGGCGTGGCTCGCGTGGGCGCGATCGAAGTCGAGTATCCCGACCACCTCCTCGTTTTCGAACAGCACGTTGTCCGGGGTGAAATCGTTGTGACAGAAGACGGGCGCGAACTCGTCCGGTAGGGCTGCTCCCTCGCGCTCGAACACGCGTTCGAGTGCCGATCCGGCGGACTCCATGCCGCCATCCCCCAGGGTGGTCGACGTCTCCTCGACGGTCCGCAGTATCCATCGCCGCAACGAGCCGTCCTGAAAGGGACGGACGGATGGCTCTCGATCCTCGAACCGTACCCAGCCCGACGTCTCGAAGCTCCTGACGTCGTGTATCTTCGCGAGGTATCGCGCCGCATTCCGGACCTTCCGTGGGGAGATATCCAGCTTGCCGGTTTTGCCTGGGAGTTTCTCCACGAGACTGTACCAGCCCCTGTCGAACGCTCGTATTTCCTCGGTAACGATCGCTGGAACGGGAACCTCCGTGTCCTGCAACATGACGTAGCAGTTCAGTCCTCGCCGGAGGGCGTCTGCTTCACCCTCATCGCCCTCCGACGAGAATTGCAGCACGTACTCCTCTCCATCACAGCTGATCTCGTACGTCTCGTGCAGCAGTCCCTCCTCGATTTGCTCGATCGAGTCTGGGCTCGCCCGTAGTTCCCGTTCCACGATCGGGGCGATCTCGTTTTCCATCGTGCCAACTGTTTCGCGCTCCACCCGGAAGATTGTCGGGCGATACGTCACCGCTTTCTCACTACCGTCGGCACCCCGTCAGAGTACCGTCCTTCGCCTGGCATCCGAGCGGCGCTTCGTTTCCCCCCGCAGTAGCAACGCAACCGGAACCGTGAAACCGCCGGCGGAGTCCCTCTCGGGTATGGCAGCGATAGCGGACCGGGTCGATCCCGTTCGGGGATGGCTCGCGGCGGCGGTCGCGGCGGTGGTCGCCGTCGCGGGGAGTGCGGTCGCGTTCCCACAGCAGGTGTATTCGGAGTTCCTCTGGCAGTACTTCTGGGGCCCGATCGACGCCGACGCGCACGACGCGGCGTGTGCGGTCCGGGCCGACGGCGTCGTGCGGCGGCTCGCCGAGGAGAGCGCGTGCCAGGCCGCCGCGGCGCAGGGCGCGGTCGTCGCGAGGCCGGGCTACACGTTCGTCTCCGAGGTCGGCTACGCGATCACGCTCCTGTTCATGCTGGTCGGCGTCCTCCTGCTCATCGAACGCCTCGGCGTCGGGACCGATCGCCGGTTGTTGTACGCGCTTCTCCCGTTCGTACTGTTCGGCGGTGCGCTCCGCGTCGTCGAGGACGCGAACGACGCCGTCCCGGCCAGCGCGACCGCCGCGATTTCCTACCCCGGGAATGCGCTCATCATCAGCCCCGTGATCTACGTGACGGTGTTCGTGGTGACGCTCGCCGCGCTGCTCGTGGCGCTCCGACTCGCGCACCGCGGAACCGTCGAGGAATATTACGGCGCGTTCGCGGCGTTCGGCACGCTCGCGCTCGTGGCCACGCTCGGCTACCTCGCCTTCCTCGCAGCCACCACCGAGGCGCTGGGATTCTATCCCCAGATGCTCGTGCTCACGCTCGCGGTTGCCTCGGCCATCGCCGGCGGGGTCTATCTCGCGGTCGAGCGGATCGAACCCGCGATCAACACCGGCACCGGGTTCGTCGGTCTCGCGGTCATTTGGGCCCAGGCGATCGACGGCGTGGCGAACGTCCTCGCCTCCGACTGGTGGAACGCCATCGGCCTGCCATTCCAGTACACCGCGAAACACCCGGTGAACGCGATCATCGTCGGCTTCACCGAGACGGTCTTCCCCGCCGCGTTCGTCGAAGCGGTCGGCGACTCGTGGCCATTCTTGATAGTGAAGGTCGCGCTTGCGGTCGGGATCCTCTGGCTGTTCGACGACCGGATCATCGAGGAGAGCCCGCGCTACTCGCTGCTCCTCCTGCTCGCGGTCGTCGTCGTCGGCCTCGGCCCTGGGACCCGAGATATGCTGCGGGCGACCTTCGGGATCTAATACTATCGGACAGAGATGATCGAACATCGGGCGGCGGTGAATCGCTAGCGGTGGATGGATGTTCCTTCCAAACCCTGACGCGACTCTGTCCGACAGTACAAGCCCCACTTTTTTACAGAGGGTCCTCGGTCGCTCGCGTTGCTCGCTCCCTCGAACCCCTTCCAAAAACCTGTCTTC
>PXSV01000034.1 GCA_003022685.1 Halobacteriales archaeon SW_9_67_24
TCGCCGTTCGCTACTTTCCACTCGCTGGTCGTCGGGCCGTCGCCACTGCCTCCGACCGAGCTGTAAGCAGGCTCGGAGTCACCCGGCCGGCCGTTCCCCGCCGGGGATCGTACTTCGCGCTGCGTTCACTCGCCGCGGCACTTATGCTACGCCGGATCGTGGTTGTGACAAGCCCCACCGGCGGAGTACACCATGGAAACAACGGCAACCGTCCTTCTCGTGGACGACGACCCGGGTATCGTCGACACCGCGGCCGCGTTCGTCGGGCGCGCGAGCGACGCACTCACGACCACGACCGCAACGGGACCGGAAGCGGCGCTCAATCGCTTCGAGGACGAGGACATCGACTGCATCGTGAGCGATTACGACATGCCGAAGATGGACGGGCTCGCGCTGTTCGAGGCGGTGTCCGAACGGGACGGCGGGACGCCGTTCATCCTCTTTACGGGCAAGGGAAGCGAGGAGGTCGCGGGCGAGGCCATCTCGCTGGGCGTCACCGACTACCTCCAGAAGGAGACCGGGACCGAGCAGTACGAAGTGCTTGCGAACCGGATCGAGAACGCGATCGAGGCGAGCCGCGCCGAGCAGCGTCTCGAACGGTACGAACGGATGGTCGAAACCGTCGATGACGCGCTCTACACCGTCGACAGCGAGGGTCGGTTCACTTCGGTCAACGACGCGTTCGTGACCCTAACCGGCTACGACCGCGATGCACTTATCGGGAGCGACGTTTCGGTTCTGAAGGAGGCTGCAACCGTCGAACGGTTCGAGACGGCCGTCAGCGACATGTTGGGCGGCGATCACGACGAGACGTACATCGAGTTCGATCTCCCGACTGCCGAGGGCGAGCGGATCCCGTGTGAAGACCACATGACGCTCCGGACCGACGACGGGGAGTACGCCGGCGTGGCAGGCACCATCCGTGACCTCACTGAGCGCAGGCGGCGCGAGCGCGCGCTCGAACGGTACGAGACGGCAATCGAGACGGCTCCAGTCGGTGTGGTCGTGCTCGACGCCGGGGGCACGATCACATGGTGTAACGAACGTGCGGACTCGTTCTTCGGGTACACCGCGGGCGATCTCGCCGGGGAACCGTTCCGCTCGCTTGTCATGGAGGAAACCGTTCCCGAGGACGCCATCGACGAGTACGTCGACGTGTTGCGGAGCCTCCTGTCGGCCGACAACGACCGGACAGCGGGGGAGTTCGAGACGACGATCACGCCGCCTGGCGAGGAACGGCGCACGCTCCGCATCCGCGTTTCGCTGCTGCCGTACGACGAGGCGTTCGAGGGGGCGGTGGTGGTCTGCGAGGACATCACCGAGCGCAAGCAGCGCGAGCGCGACCTCGAACGCGAGCGTGAACGGTTCGCGACCCTCTTCGAGAACATTCCCGATCCGTCGGTGCTCGCCGCGCTCGACGGCGAGGAGCCGACCGTCGCGTCGGTCAACGAGGGGTTCGAGGACACCTTCGGCTACGAGGCCGACACGGCGGTCGGCGAGCCGCTGAACGACCTCATCGTCCCGCCCGAAGAGCGCGAGGAAGCACGATCCCTCGATCAGGCCGCGATCGACGGCGAGCGACTCACCCGGGAAGTCACGCGCCGAACCGACGCCGGCGAGCGCCGCGAGTTCCTGTTCTCGAACGCGACGATCGACGACGATGACGACGGCGACGCCGACGTGGCGTTCGGGGTGTACACAGATATCACCGCACAGAAGCGTCGTGAACGGGTCCTCGCCGATCTCCACGAACGGACCCGGGAGATGATGGCGACCGCGGATCCCGACGCTGTGGCCGAAATCGCGGTCGAAACCGCGGGGAGCGTGCTCGGCCTCCCGATGTGTGGTCTCTGGCTGGTCGACGACGACGCCGACCGACTCGTCCCGGCGGCGGACGCCGGAAGGGATGACGCGATGATCGAGGAGATGCCGACCTACGAACCGGGCAACAGCCTCTCGTGGGAGTGTTTCGCCGCCGGCGAAACCCGGATCTACGACGACCTCCGCGGTGCGGACGCCTACGACCCCGAGACGCCGCTCCGTTCGGAGATGATCCTCCCGCTCGGCGAGTACGGCGTGATGAACATCGGCAGTACGACACTCGACGAGTTCGACGACACCGACGTGGCGTTCGCCCAGCTGCTCGCCACCAACGTCGAGGCCGCGCTCGAACGCGCCGAGCGCGAACAAGAGCGCGCGGCGCGCAAGCGCCTGCTCGAACAGCAAAACGAACGGTTGGAGGAGTTCGCGAGCGTCGTGAGTCACGACCTTCGGAACCCCCTCACGGTGGCGAACGGCCGGCTCGCACTCCTCGAAGAGGACTGTGAGAGTCCACACATCCAGTCCATCGACGACGCGCTCGCCCGGATGGACGACCTGATCGAGGAATGTCTCACCTTCGCCCGTCAGGGCCAGGTGGTGATCGATCCGGCGCAGGTCAACCTCGACGACAGCGTCGAACGCGCGTGGGCGACCGTCGAGACCGGCGATGCCGAACTCGCGCTCGGCGACCTCGGCACGGTGGAGGCCGACGAGGAACGCCTCCGAACCCTGTTCGAGAACCTGTTCCGGAACGCGATCGAGCACGGCGACGCCGCGACCGTCCGCGTCGGATCGCTCGACGCCCACCCAGGATTTTACGTCGCGGACGACGGCTCGGGAATTCCCGACGAGGAGCGCGAGGCGGTGTTCGATCGGGGTTACTCGACGAACGAGAACGGGACGGGGCTCGGTCTCGCGATCGTCGAAACGCTCGCCGACGCCCACGGGTGGGACATCGTGATCGCCGACGAGGGGTCGGGCACCCGCTTCGAGGTGGCGTTCGAGCCGGCAGCGCCGCTGGCCGCCCCGCAACTCGGCGGGTAGCCCGCCACGCTGTGACGCAGCCGCGGGGTTAAAGGCGTTCGCTCGCACACGGCGAGGCATGTCAGGCTCGGATCTCGCGGCGCAGGTCGAGAACGTGCTTGCGGTCGACGCCGACGACTTCCGCAGCCGCGCCGAGGACGAAGCCGAAATCATCAAGGAGGAACTCGACGCTGGCACCTTCGACAACCCCCAGGCGATCGTCGGGTTCGAATACGAGTTCCACGCCGTCGACCGCGAGACCAGTTCGCTCGCGCGCGTTCCGCGCCGCCTGCTGGAGTTCATCGGGTTCGAGAAGGAACTCGGGCTGCACAACGCCGAGATGTGTACCAGCCCACAGCCGCTCAACGCGTACGGGCTCGCCGCCCAGGAGGCCGAGGTGAACGCCCGCCTCCGCACCGCGCTCGACTGCGTACGCTCGTCGGGTCTCCGACTCGTCAGCGACGGGATGTGGACGACTCCCCCCGAGGGCGAACCCACGGGCCAGTACCTCGGGCGGAGCGTCGAGGATGGGGGGGTGCGGATCGCCTCGAACATGAGCGACTCCGTGCGATATCACGCGATGGCGAACACCGCGGGTGCGGACGCGGTCGGGATGAACGTCGACGCGCCCCACGTCTCGCTGTCGGCCGACACGGTGATGCCCGAGAGCCTCATCACCTCGATCCAGCCCCACTATCAGGTCTCCCACGCTGCGGACCTCCCCGAGTATTTCACCTACGCGCTCCGGATCGCGGGCCCGCTGCTCGCGCTCGGGGTCAACTCGCCGTTTTTCCCGCCGGATCTCTACGACGACGCACCAGCCGAACGGATCATGGACGACGGTTGGATGAGCCACCGGATCCACGTTTTCGAGGCGATCCTGAATCCCGACGGCGGCACCGGAAAGGTCCGCTTCCCCCGGGACCTCGATTCAGTCGAGGAAGCGGTCGACCGGATCGCGACCGACGACACCATCGTGCCGATGCCGGTCGAGGAGTCGAGTCGGTTCGACGACGCCTTCGCCACGTTCCGGCTGAAACACGGCACGTACTGGCGGTGGGTCCGGCCGGTATTCGAAGGCGCGAGCCGGTCCTCAGCGAACGCCCGGATCGAGTTCCGGCCGATCGCGGGCCAGCCCACGGTGCGAGACGGGATCGCGTTCCAGGCCGCCTTCGCCGGGCTGATGGAGAGCCTGACGCGCCGTGAACACCCGGTGGAGAGCCTCGACTGGCAGGACGCCCGCGAGAACTTCTACGCCGCGATGCACGACGGCCTCGACGCCGATCTGACGTGGGTCACGAACGACGGGCGCGAGACGACCACCTACGACGAGATCTACGCCGACATCTTCGATCACGCGAAGGACGGACTCTCCTCCCGTGGGCTCACCGAGGACGAGGCCGCGAAGTATCTCTGGCCGCTGCGCCAGCGCGCGCGCCGCCGGACCACGCCGGCCGACTGGAAGCGCCGCGAGGTCCGCGAGCGCCTCAATGACGGCGACGGGTTCGTGACGGCGGTCCACGGAATGCAGCGCGCGTACATCGCGCGCCAGGCTCATACCATTATCGGCGACGACAGCTTCGCCGACTGGCTGGCCGGCTGAACCGACGATGCCGGGACTCGAACGAGGGACGGTCGAGCTCGTTCCACACGATCCGGGCTGGAAACGTGACTACGCGGCGGAAGTCGAACGCCTCGAAGCGCTCGTCGCCGAGCGAGTGATCGCGTTCGAACACGTCGGTAGCACCGCGATCGAAGGCCTGGCGGCGAAGCCGGTCGTCGACATGCTGGCAGTCGTTGACGATCTCGCGGCGGCGACCGATCTCGTGCCCGTGCTCGAAGATCACGGCTACGAACACCGACCGAACGACGACGTATCAGGTCGACTGTTCCTCGCAAAGGGACCACGAACCGATCGCACACACTACCTCTCGATCACCGAGCACAGCAGCGACTGCTACACCGACCAGATCGCGTTCCGGGATTATCTCCAATCCCACCCCGACATCATGGTGGAGTACGAGGAACTGAAGCGCCGACTGGCCGTCGAGTATTCCGACGACCGGGCAAGCTACACCGAGGCGAAGGTGTCGTTCGTCCAGCGGGTTCTCGAACGAGTGACGGATCGAGAGTAGACCTACCCGAACAACAGGCTTATTCGCGCGACGCGGCGATTCTTCGTAACGACCCGATGAGCACCGAGACGACCGATCCGACCGAAAGCGAGGCGTTCGAGCGGACCTGTGAGGCGCTGATCGAGCAGGTTCTGGAGGGCGACCTCGAACGCGACGGCATC
>PXSV01000035.1 GCA_003022685.1 Halobacteriales archaeon SW_9_67_24
CACACGTGCCACCGCCGCTGCCACACGAGCGGCACGGGACCCACGACCCCGACCGCGAGTACGCTGAGCACGAACTCGTACGACGACGCAAGCGTCGGTGCGGGGATCGCGAACACGGCCGCCACGTAGGCCACGCCGAGGGACGCCCGTCCGTGGACCGCCGCTCGCACGCGACGGCCGGTGAGCGCAGCATAGACCACGAGTGCGAGCCAGACCGTGGCGAGTTCGAGCCAGAACGCCCCGAGCAAGTGAAACGTCGGATCGGCAGCGAGGACGACACGCTCGCTCAGGAGGGTTACATCGAACGGGTAGAGCAACTGCGGTGGCTCGCCGGTGACGAGGTCGCCGAACGGGTGACTCGCCAGTCCGAACAGCGCGACGATCGACACCGCTCCCGGCGAGAGACCGCCGAACCGCACCGCCGCCGTCGCCAGTCCACAGCCCACACCCGCGAACGCGGCCATGACGAACGCGCCGAGCGGCCCGCTGACGATCCCGGCGATCACGATGAGGCCCACGAGAACGGTGATGGCCACGCCGCGTTCGCGGTGCCAGGCACTCGCCGAATCGTCCGCTCGCTCCGCGCCTCCCCTCGTTTCCGCGCGGCTCCAGCAGCCGAACGCGAGGGCTGCGACCGCTGCGACAACGAAGGAGTGAGTCACCGCGCGGTGGACGACGTTGCCGGCGGTCCAGAACCCCTCGACGGCGAACGTGCCGGAGGCTACCACGCCGATCGGCGCGTAGAGGATGTCGACGTCCGGCAGGGTGGCGAACGCGCCCGCGGCCACACCGAGTGCCAGGGCGTGCTCGCGCGAGCGCCCGACCCAGCGTGCGCCCGCCGCAGTGAGCGCGAACGCCAGCAGGCCGTGGCCGACGAACATGATCTGACCAATGGTGCCAACAGTATTAAACGACTCGTAGGTGCGCGACTCATTCCCGTCCGTGATCGATCGCCCGTCGGCGGTCCCGACGGTGGATCGAGCCGGTTCCCTCGTTCCTGCGCGATGTGGGCCGTAGTTCGACGGCCCTCAGGCGACGAGTGCGGGCCCGAACGAGGGATGAAGCACCTCGTAATCGCCGGTATCGTCGACGCCGATGACCGCCCAATCGTAATCGGGTTTGGTTGCGAGCAGTCGCTCGCGGAGGTCATGTGCGGCGTCCTCCCGGGCGACGAAACACCGGAGATCGCCCGACTTGGGTAACTCGGTCGACTCGTCGGCGGCGGTGACGGCGACGACGCGCCACTTGCGTTCGGCGCTGAACTCCCGTCCGCTCCCGGAGACGGTGTAGCCGAGGTCGGTGAAGATCGATCGAGCCGCTTCGGTCGGTGGCGTGCTAACAACCCCCATTCGCCGAAAACTACTGCGTCTCATGCTATAAACCTTCCTGCCGCCGCAGTATCGGCCGACTCGTCGGATCGCTACTCGTGGGCCGCGTCCCACTCGTCGGGCTTTTTGATGTTGGCACAGGCGTTGCACTTGAGCCGGCCCATCGCGTCCATCGCGTTGTCGAACGCGCCGCAGTTGCCACAGTAGTACCCCCACCGCGAGTCGGCGCGTTCCGTGGCGTAGGCGACGAAGAACGGCCCCTTCGAGCCGCGCTCGGCCGTCTCACGGTCGACGTAGAGCCGCTGGCCGTCCGCGGTCGTCTTCGCGTCCATGATCGGTGCTGGAGCGCCCCGAACAAGTGCGTGCTGGGTCGAGTCCAGCGGGCGCGGTGCGAACGGCCGTTCGTGACCGCCGGGGGCCGAATGGAAAGGTTCAGGCCGCTCGCCGTGCTTCGAACGTCTGATGACGCTGGTCGTCGTGCCCGTCCGGTACCCGCTGACCGAACACTCCCGGCGGACGCTCGAAACCGCCATCGCGGTCGCCGACGAGCGCGACGCCGCGCTCTCGGTGCTCCACGTCGACCTCTATCAGTCGAACGGGCGGGTCACCCAGGCCGACCTCAAACACGCGGTCGAAACCGAATTCGGCCCGCTCGACCAAACGCGGTACGCCGTTCGGACCGGATTCCTCGTGGAAGAAACCATCCTCGACGAGGTCGCCACCGAGGATGCCGATGTGATCGTGATCGGCCGAAAGCAGACCAGCCGGTGGCGGCGGATGGTCCGCCGGATCACCGACGAGCCCGACGTCGCACAGTATCTGAGCGACCAGCTCGACTGTCAGGTCGTCGCCGCACCGCGCTCCGAGTGAGTCGGTTGCCGCGCTCAGCGCTGCCGATCGTCGAACCGTGAGTCGTCGTCCGGGGTGGACGGATCGTCCTGGTCGTCGAAGACGACCTGGGTGCGTGGGTACGCGAACTCCACGTCGGCCCCGTCGAGTCGCTCCCAGACGTTCTCCTGGACTGCGGAACGAACGGTCAGCAGTTTGTACGGCTCGCGCATCCAGTATCTGAGGGTGAGGAGCACGCCGCTGTCAGCGTGCTCGTTGATGTAACACGTCGGCGCGGCCGGGTAGCGCGCGCTCCCGATCCGGATGTCCGGCCCGCCTCGGATGACGACGTCGACGTCCCGTGCCGCGCGCTCGATCAAGTCCCGCGCCGCATCGAGGTCGCCCTCGTAGGTCACGAGGATATCAAGCGAAAGCCTCGTTCGCGAGTCCTCGGCGGAGTAGTTGATGACGTCCCGGTCCCGGATCGTCCCGTTCGGGATCACAAGGAAAGTGTTGTCGAGCGTGAATATCTTGGTGTACCGGAGCGTGATGTCCTCGATGAACCCCGTCGTGTCGTCGGCGGTGTCGATGATCCGTACCATGTCGCCGATCTCGTAGGACTGGTCGGTGAGCACGAACAGGCCACTGACGATGCTCCCGATGACCGGCGCGGCCACGACCGCGACCGCCGCGGTCAACACCGTAATCGAGTTATGGCCGAAACGAGCCGCAGTAGCCCCGATGCGACGTTCGACGTGGTGCACGACGCCGAGCCGTCGGCAACGTTGCTCGCGGGCTTCGCGGAGTTCGGGATGGCGGGACTCACCGCTGCCGACTCGCTGGTCGATCGGCTCGTCGAATCTGTTACCATTGATCGGTAGAAAGGCCCCTTTGAGGGGGCTCTCCGCCAGACGTTTATTCGTCGCAGCCGTACCGTCGAGCATGACACGAACGGAACGCCGACCCCCACCCGACGACGCCACACCACGGAAAGCGACGCTGTACTGCCCGGACTGCGGCCACGAGAGCGCGATCGACGGCGACTGGCGCGTCGAGCACACCACGGTCGACGACCGCGACCGCGCCGTCTATTCCTGTCCCGTATGCGGCACGGTCATCACCCGTCGACCCGCCCGTCTCGCGCTCGCGTAGTCACCCGAGCGCGCCCATCCCCTCGTCGGTGACGACCGAATCGAGGAGTTCGACCGGCGTCGCGTCGTACGAGGGGTTTTCGAGCCGGAACCCCTCGGCGGGTTCGCGCATTACTTCACTCCCCGACCGGAACTCGTTCTCGAAGACGAACCCATCGTCGATGATCTTCGCGCCCGAGCCGATCACGGTGACGGGCACCTCGCACGCCGCGGCGGTCGCGGCGATCGGGAAGGTGCCGACGCGGTTGTAGAGGGTGTCGCCGACGATGCAGTCCATCCCGAAGAGAACGCGGTCGCACTCGGGCAGGAAATGGCCGCACGCGCTGTCGACGATCAGGTGTGGCTCGACGCGATCGATCCTCGCGAGCGTGCGCGCGCTCTTCCGGCCGAGGTAGCGCGGGCGTGCCTCGGTCACGTAGACGTCGAGGGCGGCTCCATCGCGCGCTGCGAGCTCGATCGCCTCCAGCACTGTCGAGGAGTAATCGTGAGTCAGCAGGGTCATCCCGTCCTCGATCGCGGCCGCGCCGTACTCGGCGGCCCGGCGTTTCGCCATCTCGACCCGTTCGATCACCGTCCGAACGGCCTCCCCAGTCCGGGCTTTCGCGGCCGCGATGTCGTCGGGATCGGCGTCGGTCACGGTGTCGACGATCTCCCGCTGGGTGTTCTGGAGCGAGGCGTGCGAGCGGTTGGCCTGGCGGAGCGCGGTCGCGTTGCGCTCGACGGCCCGGAGGTAGTCGTCGAGGCTCCGGAACTCCCGTTGGGTCAGCGTTTCGAGCGCGCGGGCGGCCTTGACGGCGACCACCGAGGAGGAGTGCGTCCGCATCTCCCGGATCTCCTCGACCGTCTCGTCGATCATACCCGCACGTGTCGGGTCGGCGTGAAAGCGGTTCCGGACCGCTTTCGCCGGGGCCGCCTCGCGTCGATCCGCGCGCGACGGCGATGGGCCGGCGGACGGGACCGAGTTCGACGGCCCCACCGGAACCGGCTTTTGGCTGTGGACCGTAGCATGAGTGATGCCATCCAGCCCCGATCGCGACCTGTCACGGCGCGAGTTCGGCAAGGCCGCCGTCGCACTCGGCGGGGCGAGCGCGCTCGCGGCGTGTCTCGATCGTTTCCGGGACGAGCCCGAAAAACCGGTCCCGAGCGGCGTTTCCAGCCTCGAACGGCTCCCGACGCGTCAGCACGCGTGGCGCGACCGCATCCGGCTCGACGAGTATGGAAATTCGCTCCTCCCGCGCCACCAGATCCTGCTCTATCTGAACCTCGATTCGAGCGGGCCGCCCGGCGAGAAGGCACGCGAGACCGTGGCGAGCGCGCTCTCGACGCTCGACGAGGCCTACAAGCGGAGCCACGAGGGCCTCATCCACTCGATGGCGTACTCGCCGGCGTACTTCGATCGGTTCGACGCGTCGCTGCCCGACGACCTCGATCTCCCGCCGCCGCGCCGACTCTCGGCGTTCGAGCAGCCCGACCTCGACGACCAAGACGCCCTGCTCCACCTCGCGAGCGACCGGGCGGACGTCGTGCTCGAAGCCGACGAGGCGCTCACCGGCGACCGCCAGAGCGTGAACGGCGTCGCCGTCGAGGCCCGCCTCACCGACGTTTTCTCGGTCGGCGCGCGCCGAACGGGGTTCATCGGCGCGGGGATGCCCGCCGAGCGCCAGGGGAAACTCAAAGGCATCCCCGACTCGGGACCGGTTCCCGAAAAATCGCCGTTGTTCATGGGCTTTCAGGCGGGCTTTCGGAAGAGCCAGGCGAGCGAGGCGTACGTCACCTTGGAGGAGGGTCCGTTCGCTGGCGGCACCA
>PXSV01000036.1 GCA_003022685.1 Halobacteriales archaeon SW_9_67_24
AGCGCGTGGAGGTGGCGCTGGTCGGAGTGGACGCCGCCGTCGCTGACGAGACCCATGAAGTGAACCAGGCCGTCGTTCGCCGCGGCGTGGGCGAACGCAGACTCGATGGCGTCGTTTTCCGGGAGTTCGCCCGCCTCGATCGCTCGCGTGATCCGGGTGTAGCTCTGGTCGATCACTCTCCCTGCGCCGATGGTGAGGTGGCCGACCTCGCTGTTGCCCATCTGGCCGTCGGGGAGTCCGACCGCCCGTCCCGAGGTGTCGAGCGTACCCGTCGCTCCCTCGTCGGCGAGGCGGTCCATCGTAGGCGTGTCGGCCGCCCGGACCGCGTCGAGCCGATCGTGGTCGCCGATCCCCCAGCCGTCGAGCACGACGAGCGCCGCTCGCATACGTGCTCCTCACCGGCGGCGGGTAACTATTCTTCGCACTCGGCGTCGCACGTTCCGAACCTCGACCGACAATCGGTTCGCCTCCGAGTCAGCCGAACAGTCGAAGGCCGACGCCGATCGCGATCACGACGAGGCCGAGAACCGACGTGATCGGTTCGGGGAAAAACATGAGTACGACGCCGAGGGCGATCACCAGCGTGCTCGTTCTGACCATATGATCGACAACGCCCGTTGCCGGGTAGTCGGTCGGCTTTCGAGCGCCGGGCGTGTCGGGATCGTGGTCGTATCGATGCCGCGTGATTCATAGGGTGGGTTGGAAGTCCTTCCGGGATCGGCCGCACGCCATCGTGCGGTCGCACCGGTAAACGCTTCCAACCGACCCTATCAGGGCACCGATCCGCTGTGGGCGTCCGGTTCCTGTTCGACCACTTCGATTGCGACATCGGCCTCGCTCACCCCGAGCCGCGCGAACTGGGTCCGGAGATGATCGCGCGCGCCGGCGATCGCGCGCTCGCGGGTCTCGAACCCGTGGGCGACCGGCGACTCGAAGGCCACGTTGACGGTTTTCCCGTCGATGCGCTGGCGCTGGCCGCCGCTCTCGACCTCGTAGAACGAATCGCAGACCCACACGTAGGGAGCGTCCTCGTCGGGCGCGCCGCTGAAGGAAGGGGCGTCCTCGCCGCGCTCGTAGAGCGTGCCGGTCAGTGCGGTCCCGCCGGCCCGCCCGCGGATCAGGCGCATACGCCTCGTCGGTCCCGAGTGGACAAAACCTCGGTGTTCGGGGAGCGATCGGCGGTGGCCGGTACCGTCCGATCGACAAGCCGTGGATTTGACCTGACTTGCATGGTACAGACACGCATGGCGAAACGCGTGTTGGTGCCGATCGACGGCTCCGAGGGGGCGTGGCACGCGCTGGACCACGCCGCCGCGGAACACCCCGACGCACGCCTCACGCTGCTGTTCGTCATCAACCCGGTCGGGGCGGGCGCGGGCGGTCAGGCCGGCGACATCGGCTACGCCGAGGAGTGGTACGAGACCGCCGAACAACGGGCCGAAGCGCTGTTCGACGACGCCGCCGACCGCCTCGACGGCCGCACGTTCGACAGTGAGATCACGGTCGGTCGGCCCGCCCACGCGATCGTGGCGTTCGCCGAGGAGCACCCCATCGACGCGGTCGTGATGGGCAGCCACGGCCGCGAGAGTGTCTCGCGCATTTTGCTCGGCAGCGTCGCCGAAACTACTGTCCGGCGCTCGCCGGTACCGGTGACTGTCGTTCGCTAAAGAACCTTTTTATTGCGGGGGATCGCGCTCGCTGCGCTCGCGCGACCCCCCTGCAAAAACCGTCCTCAGAAGTCTTCGACTTCTGATGGGCTGCGTTAGAGCTTCGCTCTAACGAACGTTCATGGAAAACCACCCGCTCGCTCACTGCGTTCGCTCGCGGTACAGCGGCTAGCCCTCTCCGCACCGCCACCGCCGACCGCACAGCACCACCGAAGCCCTCGGCGTCTCACGCGAGTAGCGAGGGAGGCTCCGCGTTCCTCGTACCGTGCGAACGGGCGCTTCGCGCCCGTGAGCAGACGGAGCGAGCGTGAGGCTCGCCGTGGAACGAAGCGGAACGACGACGTGCGCTCACTTCGTTCGCTGCTCGCTTCGCTCGCACGTGGTTCGAGAGAGCTTCGCTCTCTCGTCATCCCGAAAGGCTCCGCCTTTCGGGTGTCCCGAAAGGCTCCGCCTTTCGGGCGACCTCGCCCTTCATCCGCCGGGAGAGCGACGCTCTCCTGAGCCTCGGCTCGCTACGCTCGCCGAGACGCCAGGCCCGCACCGCCCCGCAACCGCCGCACTGCTCCGCCACCGCAACGCCCGCACACCGGACCACGCGGCTTTTTGTCCGGCGGGAGCAAGCAACGAGTGATGAGAGTCGGGATCGTCGCGCAGCGGGGCAACGAGCGCGCGGCCGCACTCGCCGGCGACGTCCGCGAGGTTCTCCGCGACGGCGGCGTCGAGGTCCGACTCGACGAGGCGACCGCCGATGCGCTCGATTGTGCGGGCCACGCGGTCAGCGGGATGGACGAGTGCGACCTCGTAGTCTCGATCGGCGGCGACGGCACCTTCCTCTTCGCCGCACGCGGCGCGGGTGAGACCCCCGTGATGGGCGTGAATCTCGGCGAGGTCGGCTTCCTGAACGCTACCCCACCCGAGGACGCGGTGGCGACAGTCGAACGCGAGGTCGAACGCATCGAGACCGAGGGCGGGCCCCGAACCCGTACCGTCCCGCGGCTCCGCGCGACCAACGACGGCCGGACGCTCCCGCCCGCGCTCAACGAGGTCGTGGTTCAGGGCCGGCGCGGGCCCGGCCGCGGGGCCGACGTCACGATCGAGGTCGACGGCTCGTCGTACCTGGAGGGCCACGCCGACGGCGTGCTCGTCGCCACCCCGACCGGCTCGACCGCCTATAATCTGAGTGAGGGCGGCCCCCTAGTCCATCCCGACACCGACGCGCTCGTGATCACGCCGATGTGCGCGGACGAGACGATGCCACCGCTGATCGTCGACGGAGAGGTCGTCGTCCGCGTGACGAACGCACCCGAGGCGGTCGTCGTTGGCGACGGCCGGACCCGCGAGACGATCGACCCGCCTGCCGAGGTCGCCATCGATCGCGCCCCGGCACCGCTCCGGATCGCCGGCCCGCCGCTCGAATTCTTCAGCGCGCTCGACAAACTCGACTGACTCCCCGTCTCCCGTCCGCGCACCCTCGCGGAGGCGGAGAACGTGGGGAGCTTTCGCAAAACGTAACCAGTGGCGTCACGAATCGACATCCAATGAGTCAGCAGTTGCCGGACGTCCAGGCCGCCCAACCCGATGTCACCGTCGGCCTCAATCGGGTCGGCGTCACCGGGGTCGAGAAGCTCGTCGAACTCGATCGGCCCGACGCCCGCCCGATCGTGCTGATGGCTGAGTTCGAAGTGTTCGTCGACCTCCCCTCGTGGCGCAAGGGCGCGGACATGAGCCGCAACATGGAGGTCATCGACGAGACCCTCGAAGCCGCGGTCGCGGAGCCGGCCTACCGGGTCGAGGACGTCTGCGGCGACGCCGCCGAACGCCTCCTCGAAAAGCACGAGTATACTACTGAGGCCACCGTCGAGATGGAGGCCGAACTCGTCACGCGCGAGCGCACCCCCGAGAGCGACCGCCCCACCCAAGGCACCGCGACCATCATCGCCGGAGCCTGTGCGACCGACGAGGGCACCACCGCGGAGGTCGGCACCCGCGTGACCGGAATGACGGTCTGTCCGTGCTCACAGGGGATGTCGGCCTCGCGCGCCCGCGAGACCCTCGCCGATCTCGGCGTCGACGACGAAACCACGGCGGCGTTCCTCGATCGCGTGCCCCAGGCGGGCCACTCCCAGCGCGGCCACGCGACGCTCAGGATCGAGAGCGACGGCGCACCGGAGGCCGACCTCGACGAGCTGATCGACGTGGCGCGCGAGTCGATGAGCGCCCGAATCTACAATCTCGCGAAGCGCCCCGACGAGGACTACATGACCGAGCACGCCCACGCGAACGCGAAGTTCGTCGAGGACTGCGTTCGCGACATGGCCGAGGGCGTGGTCCGGGCGTTCCCCGATCTCCCCGACGACGCAGTGGTGACGATGAAGCAATCAAACGACGAGTCGATCCATCAGCACAACGCCCACGCCGAGCGAGTTGCCGAGGTGCGCACGCTCCGCGAGGAACTCGACGGCACGGACGTCCCGGCCGACGACTGAATCCGCTTTCTCCCCGCCTATCCTTCCCCGAGCGCGAGCGGCTCGGCTCGCTCCCACCGCGGCGTGAACTCCTCTAAGATTTCCGTCGCGAACGCCGGGTCCTGGAAGTCGATCATCGCGAACGATTTCGAGCTATCGAGCGGGTGAGGAACCTCGATACAGGTCTCGACCCCGTCGATCACCGTGAACGTCCGCTCGACCGCGTCGCTGGTCCGGGTGGCGAAGCGTTCGTTCGGCGCGAGCCGATCGAGGTAGCGCTCGCCGACGGTCTCGGGCAGCGCCGTCACGAGGTCCGGGCGCATCAGCAGGGAGACCTCGACGCCGCGCTCGACCGCCGCATCGAGTTCTTCCGAGACGCGATCACCGACGCTCTCGACGTCGAACTGCCGCGAGAGCGCCGAGGCCACCATGACCACGCTCTCGTCGGCGGTCGCGAGCCGCTCGACGAGGAGGTCCGCGGTGTCGGCCGGCCCGACCGCCGCCGTCCAGAACGTTTCGTCCGACTGGTCGGTCGCGTCGAGTTCGCCGATCAGGTCGTCGACGATCTCCTCGTACTGGTCGGCCTTGGCGTCGAGCTCGCGCTGGCGATCCTCCAGCAGCCGCGAGAGCGCGGTGTCGGGTTCGACCGCGACGTACTTCTTCGGACGGCTCGCGGTCTGGGCGCGCACCAGGCCATGGGTCTCGATGCTCGCGAGCACGTCGTAAATTCGGCCCATCGGGACCTCGCTCGCGCGCGAGAGCTCCTTCGCGGTCGTCGGTCCGGTGTCGAGCAGCGCCCGATAGACCCGCGCCTCGTACTCCGAGAGACCGAGATCCCTGAGGCTCGCCATACCGCCATCCGTGACCCCGCGCGGATAAACCCACCGTCAGTTTACGCCGACCGCTCAGCCCTCGCCGTAGTCGGGCAGTCGTGCCGACCGATCGCTGCCGTCGACGAACGGCAGCGACCCCCGCGCTGCGGGGTGCTCCTCGCCATCGCCGTCGATCGCGAGATCGTCGGTCGCGGCGCCGAATTTGACCAGCGCGAGCGCGATCGGCGCTTCGAGCATCGGGCTCTCGGTCGCGCGCGTCACTTCGCCGACCGTCTCGCCCCCGGCGAGCACCGTCGCGCCTGGTTCGGGCAGTGTCTCCGGCCGGAGTCCCACGAGGCGACGGCTCGGCTGGCCGCGGTTTGCGACGCGGCTGACGACCTCCTGACCGACGTAACACCCCTTCTCGAAGTCGAGCGCGTTCCGGAGCCCGAGCACGTTCGGGATCTCCCCTTCGAGTTCGGTCTCGAACAGCGGTGTCCCGGCTTCGAGCGTGAGCGCGTCCCACGTCCGATAGCCGAAGGGCGCGGCGTTCAGCCCGTTGTTGATGAGGGTGTCGAACACGGATTGGGCGACGTCTGCGGTGCAGACGACCTCGTACCCTTCTTCGCCTGTGAGACCGTCACCCCGGATCACCGTCACGCCGTCGTCGCCCATCGTCCCGCGCACGAACTCGAGGTGTGTTTCGGGCGTGCTCGCGCCGTTCAGCACGCTCGCGATCTTCTCGGTGGCCTTCGCGCCGTGGACGCCGAACACGCCGAACGCCTCGGTGGCGACTTCGATTTCGACGTCCTGGATGAACGTCTTCTCGCTCCAGTCCTCGGCGACGGGCGCGGCGCGCTCGGGCGGGGTGAAGAGGAGAAGGCGCTCGCCGGCGTTGTAGATGTGGAGGTCCGTCTCGATTCGTCCCTGGGGATCACACAGGAGCGCATAGCAGCCCGCGCCGTCCTCGTGGGGAACCCGGTTCGAGACCGCGTTGTCGACGAACTCGACGCGATCGTCGCCGGTGACAGTCAGAACGCCGTAGCCCATCTCGATCGTGCCGACCACGTTCCGGACGGCGCGCGCTGCCCGATCGGGGCGGCCGTACTCGGCGGCGACACGGACGCCGCCGCGCTCTTCGAACGTCGCGCCGTGGGATTCGTGGACGCCGGCGACGAGCGTCATTTCCCGTATCGTCGGCCCCGGGCGGGGATAAAACGTGCTATAAGCCGAGCCGCTCGCGGAGCTGATCGAACAAGGACCCCTCGGTGTCCTGCGCGCCCGGTTCGGGCACCACTCGATCGTCGGGTTTGATCCGCGTGCGCTCGCCGTCGTCGTCGGCCTCGATCAGGCCGTCGGCCTTGAGCGACGACAGCGCGTCCTCCAGGTCGTCGATGCCGACCGCGACGTGCGAGCGGAGTTCGAACACGGTCATGCCGTCCCGACGGTCGACCAGGGCGTCGAGGACGGCCACCTCCGTCTCGTCGCGGTCCCGGAACTCCCGCTTCGCCTTCATGTGCGGAACGTTCGACCGGACTCACCTTACCCTTGTCCCTCGATGATCGAACTCGCCACGCTCGCACCCTCTCCCGCTCGGTCGACCGTCCCCGCTCTCGACGTCCCTCGAAGGGGAGTCTTTATGTCGAACACGACCACAGTAGCGTGTCAATGGGGATTCGCTGTTCGGTGCTCGGGCACGACTACGGCGAGACCGGCGTCGAGCGCGAGCGCGACGAGCGAGGGGCGGAGGTCGTCCGGACGGCGCGACAGGTCCGGACGTGTCGACGCTGCGGCCACGAGCGCACGGTGACCGAAAACACCGAGATCACGGCGCTCGAACCCGGGGCGGGCGTCGTTCGGGACGCGGACGGCCAGGTGGTCGCGGCGACCGCCGAGGAGAACGTGGCGACCGATGGAACCGGCACGATCACCATCGAGGACGACCTCGACGACACGAACGAAAGCGGCGACACGGCAAGCGACGGTCCGGCGGGCGACGGCTCAACCGACGACGGTGCGTCCGCTTCCGAGGCCGCTGTGACCGCTGCGAGCGAGGGGGGCGACCGGGCGGACGACGCCGAACCCCGGGACCACCAGGACGCCTCATCGGATGGTGAGAGAATCCCGACCGTCGAGGACGCCGACGATACGGGCGGGCGTGCGCCGGGCGAGTGGCCCGCCGACCCCGACGACGGAGCCACGAGCGCG
>PXSV01000037.1:0-2252 GCA_003022685.1 Halobacteriales archaeon SW_9_67_24
GTCGCGCGCCGAGGGCTTCGGCGGTGCGGCTTCGGGCATTAGCGGAAAGCATCCGTGCGAGCGAAGCGAGCACGGTTCGCCGTGAGCGAACGAAGTGAGCGAGCGGGTGTTTTTAGGCCAGGGTTTTGGAAGGGGTTCGAGGGAGCGAGCAACGCGAGCGACCGAGGACCCCTTGTAAAAAAGCGGGTCTTAGTAGGTAAGGAGAACCCCGATCGCTTCTCTCGGGCGTTCGTCGAGGAGGCGATAGGCGTCGCTGGCCTTCTCGATTGGCACGCGGTGGGTGATGAGCCGTTCGGCGTCGATCCGTTCGAGGAGCCGGCAGGCCTCGCCCAGCCGGCGCTCCTTCGACCACCGGCCCCGATCGGTGGGGTCGATGGTGCTGACCTGACTGGACTGGAGGCGGATCCGGCTCCGGTGGAATTCGCCCCCGAGATCGAGGTTCATGGGCTTGGTGCCGTACCACGACCCGATGACCACCTGGCCGGCGGTGCCCACGACGCCGATGGCGTCGTCGAGCGCGTCGGGCTGGCCCGAGAGTTCGTAGGCGAGGTCCGCGCCGCGAGGGGGTTCGTGGCCGTCGAAGCGCGCGTCGAGGTCGTCGTCGGGATCGATCGCGGCGTCGGCTCCGAGCGAGATCGATAGGTCGCGCCGGCGCTCGTAGCCGTCGACGGTGACCAGCGTTTCGAGCGGAAGTTCGGCGAGCAACGCCGTCGTCAGGAGGCCGACGACGCCCTGGCCGAACACCGCGACGCGCTCGCCGAGTGCAGGCCGTCCATCCAAGAGGAAGTTGACCGCGGCCTCGGCGTTCGCCAGCAGCGCGGCCTCGGGGTCCGAGAGGGATTCGGGCACCTCGCGGAGTGCCGTCGGCGTGGTGACGAAGTGACTTTCGTGGGGGTTGAACCCGAACACCCGGCGGTCGAGCCAGTTGTCGTTGACGTCGCTCCCGACCGCCGTCACCCGGCCCACGGCCGCGTAGCCGTACTGGAGCGGATACTCGAAGTCGCCGTCGAGTGCGTCGATCGTCTCGTCGGCCGCCATCGATTCGGGCACCTCGCCGCGATACACCAGCAGCTCCGTGCCGGCGCTGATGGCCGACGCCGCCGTGCGGACCCGCACCTCCCCGGCGGCCGGCTCCGGGACCGCGGTCTCGCGGAGTTCGAGCGCGTTCGGATCGGTGAAGTAGAGCGAACGTGCCGTCATCGGCGTTCCCGGCCACGGGCGACTGTCCGGCCCCGCGACGAGCAATCGAGCGGCCTGGGTCCGGCGTTTCGTCCCGCACTGGCGCTCCTCATGCACATCATCACGTCACACGAGAGGAAGTATCTGTGCGTGGCGGAAACGAGCCATCGAGTTCCTCACGACATTGCGGTTCGAATCCCATCAAAAACGGCGAGTCATTGAAACGACAGACGTCCCTCCGTAGATAGGACGTCCGGAAGGTCACCGAACGTCGAAATCCGAACGTCGGGCTCTCGGTACGGCGTTTCCCCATCGTTTTCGACCCATACTGATGCCATCCCGAGCGTTTCGCCCATCAGGAGGTCCTCGTTGTACTCGTCGCTGACGAAGGCGACTCGCTCGTCGCCCTCGGGAAGGCACTCGAAGTATCCCTTCGGATGGGGTTTCGACCGTCGCAGGTCCGAGGAGACGACGAGATCGTCGAAACACCCGCGGACGCCATGCTCCGAGAGGACCGTCTCGACCCACGGGCGCGCCATGTTGCCGAAGAGAACGAGCGTGTGGTCGCTCGCGAGACCTCGGAGCACGTCGACGTGTTCCTCGGGAAATTCGGGATCGAGCCACGTCCTCTCGACGTACTCGCGACACGCCTCGTGGGACGCCTCGGTGAGCGTCGAGAGGAGCTCGATGTACTCCGGAGTGCTCTGGACGAACCCATCACGAAAGGCGAAGTAGGCGAGCCAGCCAGGATAGGGATCGGTTTCGGGATCGATGCCTAAGACGTGCGCGTGTTCGCGTTCGTCGCCGTGCTCGACGATGACACCGCCGTAATCGACGACGAGATGCATTGAAATCCAGCGTCTTTTTTACAGTATTCAGTCTATCGAACTGAGCGCCAGGAGGTGGCTGAGTCGTTCCGTCGTCAGGCCCCGCCGCGGTTCGCCGCGTCGGAGCCGGGCGTGTACTCCCAGAACCCGTTCGCGCGCATCGCCTCGCCGACCCGCCGGTGCATCGTCTGGATGTCGTCGATTTCGTCGTCCTCGATCTCCTCGAAGATCTCGCGGAGGCTCACG
>PXSV01000037.1:2274-11364 GCA_003022685.1 Halobacteriales archaeon SW_9_67_24
GGAAGTCCTCCTCGTCGTCGACTTTCTTCGCTACGATCGCCTGTCCGTACTTGCGCATCCCCTCACTGCCCTCCTCGCCGTCGGGATCGTGCGGCCAGTCAGCCATATCAGTGGATGGGCGGGTCGGCGCAAAAGCGTTGTTGCTCGTTGGGTGGGGAATTGGGCTGGATGCTAACACTATTTGCGTTCGTTCGTCAAACGAGGCTATGACACCGCCGCATCCGAAGGTGACGGCGCATCTACGGCGAACGAACGCCGATGGGTATCTGATCGACGCCGACGGCGACGACAGCAACCAGTACTACCTCTCGGGCTATCACGCACTGGACGACTTCGTCACGCTCTACGCCGACGGGGACGTGTCGCTCCTCGTCTCGGGGCTCGAATACACGCGGGCGAAGACCGACAGTGACGGCGACGAGGTCCGGAAACTCGCCGAGTTCGGATACCGGGAGAAGGCCGAGGAAGTGGACCCGCGGAAAGCCAGGAAGCTCGTGACGGCGGACTTCTTTGCGGAATCCGGCGTCGAGTCGGTGTCCGTCCCCGAGTCGTTTCCGGTCAGTACCGCCGACGTACTGCGCGAGCACGGTATCGACGTCGTGTGGGACGACGAGTTCGTCCTCGAAGCGGTCCGTGCAGTCAAAAACGAGCGTGAGATCGAACACATCAGGGAAACCCAGCGAGCGAACGAGGACGCGATGGCCGTCGCCGAGGACCTCCTCGGACGGGCGACCGTAGCGAACGGGGTACTACACGTGGACGGCGAGGTGCTCACGAGCGAGAAAGTACGGCAGCGAATCGAGATCGCGCTCCTGGAACGGGAGTGTGGAATGAACGAGTGCATCGTCGCCGCCGGGGCTGCGGCGGCCCGCGGCCACGACTCCGGCTCCGGACCGCTGGAAGCGAACGTGCCGATCATCGTCGATGTCTTCCCCCGACACAAACGGACGAGGTACTTCGGGGACATGACACGGACGTTCGTGAAGGGCGAACCCGACGACCGCATCGTTGAGTGGTACGAACTCGCAAGCGAGGCCCACGCGACGGCGCTGGACACCGTTCGAGCGGGCGTGACTGGAGAGACGGTTCACGATGCGGTGTGTGAGGTGTTCGAGGCGGCGGGACAGCCGACGCCTCGAACGGACGAGTCGACCGAGGACGGCTTCACCCACAGCACCGGCCACGGCGTCGGTCTCGATGTCCACGAAGCACCCTACCTCGCACAGCAGGGCGGCGAGCTCGAAGCCGGCCACGTCGTCACGGTCGAGCCGGGGCTGTACGAGCAGGGAACGGGCGGCGTCCGTATGGAGGACCTCGTCGTCGTGACCGAAGACGGCTACGAGAACCTGACCGAGTATCCAACGGACCTGCGCGTCGTGTGACGGTCGAGTGAGCCACCTGTTCGGCGACGGCCGGACTTCGCGTTTCTCCTCTCGTTGATGATTCCACAACGGCCAGTAGTATCCCCGTTCGGCGTTCCCTGGTTCGCACCCACGATAGGCTCAGGGGAACGCGGTGAGGAGTGGGATTCGAACCACGGTTGTTCCCGTTCGCTCGCTGGCGCTCGCTCACCTTCCACTCCCTGATTCGAATCCCAACGTGGCCGTTTCACTCGCTCACGGATTGGCGAGCAGACGAGACTGCTCGCCGGGTTGTTCGCTCGGAAGCGGTGGGGATGGGATTCGAACCCATGAGGCCATAGGCCACCTGTTTTCAAGACAGGCGCGATAGTCCACTCCGCCACCCCACCGCGTCCCGACCTACCGACCGGCGGGCCTAATCGCTGTCGGTGTCCGGTTTCGAGAGCGCGAGTCCGTCGTCGTCCGCGACGAGTTCCAGGCCGAGATCGCCGAGACACGCGGTGGTCCGGGTCGGGACTTCGCGGCCGGCACGCCGGCGTGCCCGGATCAACGAGAGTGCGCCGATCAGGTCCTCGCGCGTCTCCACGACCGGAAGCATCGGACCGAAATCGACGCCGTGGCCCGCATCGTACGCGCGATCGGTCAGCGTCCCGACCGCCGGCGGCGCGCCGGCGTCCTCGAAGTCCACGGGCGAGGCGAACCCGGCGTAGTGGACCCGACCGCCGGAGGTCGGCCCGAGCACGACGTCGCTCCGGCGGAGCTTCATCGCCATCCCGTCGAGATCGCCGCGGGTCAGGAACGGGGCGGTTGGTTCGATCACTCCAACCGAGCTCGCCTCCTCGGTGTCGAGCAGGTGCGTCACCGTGTTACCCATGCGAGCCGCGAACGTCGAGCCGACCTGGACCTCGTAGCGCGCCGCCGACGGATCGTCGAGCGCCGCGTCCGCAAGCGCCCGCACCGCGCTCTCGGCGTCCTTGACGGTCTCGTCCGGCTCGTTCGGTTTGCCTGTCCCATCCGGAAGCGCCTCGTCGGGCCGGTAGTTGACGAGCAGGTCGCTTGCGCTGGCCTCGACCGCTCGGAAGACGTCGGCGCACATCGCGGCGTAGAGGTCGGCGGCCTCGGCCACGGAAAGCGGGGTCGTTGCTGCGAGGTCGGCCAGCACGACCCCTTCGCGCGGCGGATCACAGAGCACGGCGACGGTGGGCATGCGTCGGTATCGACGGCGTGGCCCCTTCAACGGCGCGGGTCGGTGGCGACGAACGCCGGTCATGCTTGGCGTTGTCGGCACGAACCGTCGCCAATACGAACGGTGATTTCGGACGACCGCGACGCTTATGGGCGATGGCCGTGTCGAATCGCGTGAACACAATGGTCTCCGACAACGCGGCCGGTTCGTCGTGGGGCGTCCCCCAGTGGCTCCTCTCGGGACTCAACGCCGCCGACGGGACCGACCGCCCCGCGGGGTCGATCCCGCTCTCGACCGAGACCGTCTGCGAGCTGATCAGCAACGCCCGCCGGCGCGCGGTCATCCGTCACATCGCGGCGCTCGACCCCGATGAAAGCGTCCGGATGGGCGAGCTCGCGCGGACGATCGCGGGCGAGGAGAACGACATCGCGCCGACGGCGGTTTCGGCCGAACAGCGAAAGACGGTGTACGTCTCCCTGCTCCAGAACCACCTCCCGAAGCTCGATTCGGCCGGCGTGGTCGAGTGGAACGACCGCTCGGGCGACATCGCCCACGGCACCTCGGTCGACGAACTCGCGGCCCTCGTCGAGTCGATCGAACACGCCTGCGAGCCGGAGCCCGAACGCGAACACGAACCGGTCGTCTGACCGACTCCCGACAGCATTCTCAATGCGCACTTCAGGACTCGTCGCCGCCGTCGTGCTCGCCGCGACGCTGCTCGTGGGGGCGGGTGCGCTTGCGACGCTCGCGCTCTCCTCGCTCCAGCTTGCGCCCGTGCTCGTTGTGGCGCTCGCCCTCCTGTACGTCGTGGCCGCGAGCGCGCTCGGCAGCCGGTCGCGCCGGTGGCTCTCGAACCCGTACTGGTGACTCGATGCGTCGAGGTCCCCGGGTCCGTCCCGGCATCTGCGGGCCGGGTGCTTACCCGTACTGATCGCCAACACACGTGCGTGAGGACACCCCAGGAACTGCGGACCGCCGACGATCGGGGCACCGTGGTTACCGAACACGAGTACGACGACGGAGGCCTCGTCGCCGTGGATTTCGGCACCGCTCGCGGCGATCTCGCGGTCGACGTTCTCGACGACACGGCGATCGTGATTGCCGGCAACGAGCAGTTCGAGTTCGAACTCCCCGACGAGGCAAGCGAGCTCACGGCCAACAACGGCGTGCTCACGATCGCAGAGTGAGCCGGCAGCGGGTGCCCGATCGCCCGCTCGTGCAGACCCCTCCGATCAGCCTCAGCCGGTTTCGGTCGTCGTGTCCCCGTCCTCGGCGTCGCGCTCGCGGAGCTTCCGACGCTGTATCTTGCCGGTCGTGGTCTGGGGGAGGCTCTCGACGAACGCGATCTCCCGCGGGTACTCGTATTTCGCGAGGCGGTCGCGGACCAACTGCTGGATCGCCTCACGCAACTCGTCGGAGCCCGCCTCCCCCGCGACGGGCTGGACGAACGCCTTGATGATCTCGCCACGGGTCTCGTCGGGGACGCCGACGACGGCCACCTGCTCGACGGACGCGTGATCGAGGATCGCCGCCTCGACCTCGCCCGGCCCGACGCGGTAGCCGCTCGTGATGATGAGATCGTCGTCGCGGGCTTTGAACCACAGGTAGCCGTCCTCGTCGCGGGTTCCGAGGTCGCCGGTCAGATGCCAGTCGCCCACCGTCGCGGCCGCGGTCTTTTCGGGTTCGTTCCAGTATTCGCGAAAGACCACCGGATCGTCACCACGCCGGACGGCGATCTCGCCGACCTCGCCGCGCGGGCGTTGCTGGCCGGTTTCGGGATCGACGATCGCGACATCGTGGCCCGGCATCGGCTTTCCTGGCCGTAGAGTTCGTTGACGACCACGCCGGCGAGTTCGGTCTCGGCCCAGTCGAGGATCTCGGGCGTGAGCGGCTCGCCGCCGGAACAGATCGCTTCGAGCGCGAGATCGTATCGCTCGGTCGGGTCGTCGATCCCCATCAGCATCCGGATCGCCGTCGGCGGGACGAACGCCCCCGTCACGTTGAACTCCGTCAGGAGCGAAAACGCGGTCTCGGGATCGAACCCCGCCATCGGGTAGCCGACGACGGGCTGGCCGTAGTGCCATGCGGGGAAGACGAGGTCGCCGAGCGCGCCGATCCACGCCCAGTCGGCGGGCGTCCAGTAGACGCCGTCGAGGTCGTGCTCGAAGTACATCGCGAACGCGGGGCAGTGCCCGACCCAGACGCCGTGGCCGTGGAGCACCCCCTTGGGTGGGCCGGTCGAGCCGCTGGTGTAGAGGACGACCGCGGGCGTGTCGGCGTCCGTCTCGGCGGCGTCGAATCCCTCCTCCGCAAGGCACTCGGCGAACGCGGTCGCGCCCTCAGTCGGAGCGGTGGCGTTCTCGGCCCCCGTGATGCCCTCGGTCCCTCCGAGGTCCTCGATCCCGCCATGCGTGGCCTCGACGACGCCTTCCAGCGCGTCGCAGTCGGGCGCCACGTCGAGCGCGGTTCCCGTCACGTCCGGATCGGTGACGACGACCCGCGCGCCGCTGTCGTCGAGGCGATAGCGCAGGGCGTCGGTGCCGAACAGGACCGACAGGGGAAGCGAGATCGCGCCGAGCTTCCAGCATGCGAGGTGGGTCAGGACGTTCTCGGGGCGCTGGGGGAGGACGACCGCCACGCGATCCCCACGCTCGATCCCGCGCTCGGCGAGCCCGTTCGCGAGGCGATCGGAGAGCGTATCGAGGTCGCCGAACGTGTACGTCTCGCGGCGGTCGTCGGGATAGGCTTGATGGAGTGCCGGCCGATCGGGGTCGTGTTTCCCCACGAGATCGTACGCGAGGTTGTAGTCGTCGGGCAGGTCCCACGCGAACCGCTCGCGCGCCGTCTCGTAGCCGTCGCCGTCGAGGGTGAGTGTCCAGGTCATCGGTCGTCGGTACCGTCAGTCGCGGTCGGGAAAACGGTTCGCCTCAGAGGAGTGTCGTGACTGCCTCTCGGCATCCGCCGACCCTCTGTCGGCGAAATACCGGACTGACGCACGACGGTCCCCATCAGAGGAAGGCGAGCCGTGGCGAGTCGATCCCCACCTCGGCCCCGGTCAGCGCGTCGCGTTCGCCGAGGGCCGCGACGAGATCGGCCTGTTCGTCGCCACGGTTCGTGTTCGAGAGCGTCCACGACGCCCCACCCTCGGCGTCGTCCCACGCGAGCGTCAGCCGTGCCCGCCTGGTCCGGGTGCCCTCGCGGAGCCGGAGTGTCCTCACCGACGACAGCGGGACGGCGAAGTTCCGTTCGTCGAGCCCGACGGCCGCCTCGATCGTCGAGCAGTTCCCGAGCGCACGACGGGTCGATTCCCCCATGTCCGCCCGGAGGAGCGCCGAACTGAACGACTCGCCGGCGAAACAGCAGGCGAGTCGATCGTCGCCGACCAGCCCCTCCCAGAACTCCAGCGAGGTCGGTCGGTTCCGGAACCACTCGGTGAACCGTCCCTCGACGCTCGCTGGAGACCGCGATTGGATTCGGCTCATCGTTCCATGACGGCGGCGACGTCCGCCGGAACGGACGAGCCGGACTGGGTGAGAAGCGAGACGCCGACGAACGCGACGATGGCCGCGAGCAGCGCGGTCGCGCCGACCGGCAGGCCGGTGAACAGGCCGTCGTAGAAGCCGGTGATCGCGTCCCCGAACGCCTCGGCCCCCGCGGCCTGGCCGATCCGGGGCACCGCGCTGAACGCGATGTTGATCGCCATCCCGACGACGGCCGCGGCGATGGCTCCCTCCTTCGTCGCGCCCTTCCAGTTCATCCCGAGCGCCGCGATCGGGAAGATGGCGGCGGCGAAAAAGCCCCAGCCGATGGTGCCGAGGATCCCCACGAGCTCGTCGGAGAAGAAGACGACGAACGTGGCCATCACGGTCAGGGCCGCGAGCGCGCCCTGGGTGACCCGGAGTTCGGTCCGGTCGTCGTCGATGGTGCGGCCCAGTGCCCGCGGGATGTCCCGCGAGATCGCCGCCGCGCCGATGTTGAGGAAGGAATCGCTGGTCGACATGATCGCGGCGAGCAGCGCGGCGAGGATGAGCCCGGCGACCACGCCAGGCGTGTGTTCGAGCACGAACACCGGGCCGGTGATCGAGGCGCTCGCGGGGGCGGACGTCTCGCCCGCCTCGACCATCGCGCGCAGCGAGAGACCCGTCGAGAGCGCGAGCAGACTCGAGATCGCATAGGAGATGGCGGCGATCGGCGCGCCCCACCGGAGAATGGAGAGGTTCCGACTCATGTAGAACTTCGTGATGAGGTGGGGCTGGCCGGCCGCCCCGATCGAGAACAGCACCCACCAGCCGAGGCCGGTGAAGATCGGCACCGCGAGCGCCGCATCGACGCCGAGAGCACCGAAGGGCGAGATCAGCGACGGGTCCGCGGTCGCGAGGTTTCGCGAGATGCTTCCGATCCCGCCGCCGAAGGAGACCGCGAAGAAAAACACGATGACCGCGCCCACGATCATGGTGGTCGCCTGGACGAAGTCGGTCCAGACACCGGCGATCATCCCGCCGAGCATGCTGTACAGCAGGAGGATGAGCGCACCGCCGAACAGCCCGTAGATGACGGGAATGCCGAAGATGGCGCGCATCACGTACTGGAGCGCGGCGAGGTTCGTCGCGAGGTACGCGATCACGCCGACCACGACCGCGATCGCGGTCAGCCCGCGAACCCACGCGCTCTCGTACCTGACGTACATCCCGTCGGCGAGCGTGAGCACGTCCCTGACGTCCGCGAGCACCCGCATTCGCTTCGCGAGGACGACCCACGTGACGAGAAATCCCAGTGGGGCGGTCAGGAAGATCCAGAAGGAGGTCGTCCCGAAGGCGTAGATCAGCTCCGGCCCGCCGACGAACCCGAAGCCCGACTGGATGACCGAGAAGGCCGTCAGCGCGAGCACCCACGTCCCGATCGACTTCCCGGTGATGAGGAAGTCCTTCGTCGATTCGGTTCGGAGATAGCCCCACGCCCCGATGGCGAGGACCATGAGGAGATACACCGAGCCGAACAGCAACACGAACGGGTCGTCGGCGACCGGGATCTCCGTTTGGAGAGGGAGCATTAGTCGTCACCCTCCCGAACGGTCCGGTCGGGCGTCAGCGGGAGCCGCCGTCCCTCCTGGGCCGACCGCGCCCGCTTCATGATCTCGTCGACGATCCTGTCGCTGCCGATCGCGGGGAACCGAAGCGAGTAGAGGATCGCTCCGACGAGCGGAACGAGCCAGATCAACACGAGATACGTGAGCGTCGCCTGCGGGATTCCGAAGACGTAGGCGTACTCGGTCTGGCCGGGCGTCCAGAGCAGCCAGATCGCCGTCACGCCGGCGAGAAACGTCGCCGAGAGCAGCGCCACCAGTCCCCGGTACGGGGCGAGATCGAGTTCGCGGGACCCGCGTTCGATCGACGAACTCGCGACGACGCCGACGATGAGCAGCGCGGCGATGTACGAGAGGGCCCGGAACGAGCCCAGGATCGTGGCCACCAGCGCCCCGAGCGCGAGGACGCCGATGGCTGCCATGACTGTGTTGCGGGACACGGCGGTTCGTCCACGGATAGTGTGTTAAAGATGCTCATTAACATGTTAACCCACTCCGGTCGGTGATCGGCGGCGCGTCGCCAGCGGATGCGCAGGCAGCCTTCGATTCCGTGCTCATAGAGTCGGTCGTCAGTCCTTCCGGGGTCGTCAGTATCCGGGATCGACCGCAGGCGCGTGCGGTCCACCGGTAATCGGTTACAATCGACCCTGTCAGTCTTCGCTCGACTCCGCGCTCGTCGGCGCATCCGCGGGATCGTTCTCCGGGCTGCTCGGGTGGTAGTCGGTGTCGTACTCGCCAGCCTGGCCGTCGAGCCGATCGGGGTTGATCCGCCCCCCGAGGAGCATGAAGTCGACCATCGTGAGCGCGCACATCGCCTCGACGACGGGGACGCCCCGGGGCGGGAGCACGGGATCGTGCCGACCGATGACCTGGGCGGTCTTCTCCTCGCCGGTCTCCCAGTCGACGGTGGTCTGCTCTTTCGGGATCGACGTCGGCGCGTGGAGGGTCACTTCGCCGTGGATTGGCTGACCGGTCGTGATCCCGCCCTGGAGGCCGCCGTGGTCGTTGCCTACGGGGATCGGATCATCGTTCTCGTCGAACTCCCAGTCCTCGTTGCGCTCGCTGCCTCGATACCGACGGGCCTCTTTTCCCAAGCCGAACTCGAAGGCCGTGGCGGCGGGCACGCTCAACATTGCCTGGCCGAGCCGCGCCGGGACCGAGTCGAACCGCGGTGCGCCGAGGCCCCGGGGTGCGCCGCGGATCTCGAAGGCGATCGAGCCGCCGATCGAGTCGCCTTCCTCCTGGTACTCGTCGATCTTCTCGCGCATCCGTTCGGCGGTCTCGGGGTGGGCACACCGGACCTCGTTTTCCTCGGTGTGCTCGCCCATCGCCTCGAAGCTCACGTTAGGGGCCTCGATACCGCCGATCTGGTTGACGTGCGCTCTGATCTCGATTCCCTCGCTCGCGAGGATCTGCTTTGCGATCGCGCCGGCGGCGACCCAGTTCGCGGTCTCGCGGGC
>PXSV01000038.1 GCA_003022685.1 Halobacteriales archaeon SW_9_67_24
GAGCGATAGCATTTAAATACCGAGGATCAGCGGCCCCATCAATACCCCCATCAGGTGGACGCGGCGCGCGCGGAACTTGGGAGGAACCAGGCCGATCAGTGCGCTCGCACAGAACGCTCCGATGCCGATCGGGCCGGCGAACAGGTAGGCGAGCGCGAGCAGGAGACAGAGCACGCCGATCGAGAGATGCGTGTACTCGACCCGTCCGACCGTCCGGAGATACCGATCGCCGACCAACGGCACCAACACGAACCCGACGGCCGCAGCGAGCGCGACGCCCGAGAGCAACAGTGGCAGATCGAGCGGGACGCCGGTCGAATCCAGCGCGACCAGTACACCTGTGCGGGGCGAGCCGAGCGCGATGAGCGCAAAGAGGGCGAAGATCGTGTTACTCGTATTGACGCCGCTCGTCGCGATCAGGAACCCCCGCGCACCGTCGTCCTCCGGGACGGCGGGCAGCGTCACCGTCGCCGCGACCGCCGCCGAAACGCCCGGGAGATAGCCCACGACCGCGCCCGAAGCCGTTCCGACGAGCGCCGTCGCCCCGATCGTGCGCCGTGGCGTCGTCACGGCGGCGTCGGCCTGCTCGGGCACCCCCGCCCCGTCGATCGCCTCGATCAGGACTGGCGCACCGAACAGCCCCGCGAACAACGGCATCAGCATCCCGCCGGCGGCGAGCGGCGCGCTCGGGTCGATATCGAGCGTGAGCAACCCGAGCCCCGCGCTCAGGAGAAAGGCGAGTACGCCGCCGATCCGCGAGGCGTTCGACCGCTCGGTGACGACGAGAAAGACCGCGACGCCACCCAGGGCGAGCGGCAGGTGTGCCCGTACCGTCGGGTACACTGTCGTCATCACCCTCGTCATCGGGATCGCGAGCGGCACCGCGAACGCGACCGCGAGCCCGCTCCCGAGCGCCGACAGGCGAAGTGCTTCCCGCCCCCGGCCCTCGATCACGAGGCGGTGGCCGGGCAACGCCGAGGCCGCCATCGCGGCGTCGGGCACCCCGAGCGCGAGCGCCGGCACCACGTCCAAGAAGGTGTGCGTGACGCCAGCGGCGAGCATCGCCACCCCGACGTACAGCGCCGGCCCCGGAACCCCCGGCGCGGCCGCCGCCAACAGCAGTGCGAAGTTGTTGGCGTGAAGCCCAGGGACGAGGCCGCTCACCGTGCCGAGCGCGATCCCACCGAGCACGAACCCGAGCGCCGGGAGCGCGCTCCCGGGCGCGACCACGACGCTCCCGCCGAACGGACCCATTCACCGTGCGGTGGTCGCGCTCTCGTACGTAAACGTTCGCACCCCCATTTTCCCTTGCACCCCCATTTTCGCCTTCTCCCCCCGGTTCGTGCGTCCATGCGACTCGATCCGTCGGCTCACTGGGCCGTCCGGTGCTCCGGCGTTCCGGTTCTTGGTGGAACTCGCTATACGCCCTTGCCCATCAGATGGCTTCGGAGGATGTCGTCTTCCTTGTTGCCGGTGGCGGTGTTCGTGAGCACCACCGTGTCGTCGCTCCCGAACTCGCCCCCCTCGGCGAGCTTCCACGCGCCGCTCGCGGCCGCCGCGCAGGTCGCGCCCATCTCGATCCCCTCATGCTGGGCCACCGTGATCGCGCTGTCGAGGATGTCCTCGTCGGGCGTCGCGACCGCGCCGCCGTCGGACTCCTCGAGTGCGTCGAGGATCAGCGGGCTCGCGCCCGGGTCAGGGATTTCGATCCCGCCACAGATCGTATCCGGGCCGTCCCACGTCTCGTGGGTCGCGTCACCGTCCTCCCACGCGTCGACGATCGGCGCACACCCGCTCGACTGGGCGGCGTACATCGCGGGGAGGTCGTCGGTGAAGCCGAGCTCGCGGAACTCCTTCGCGCCCTTGTGCATCCCGACGAGGCCTACACCGCCGCCGGTGGGATAGACGATTCCGTCGGGCGCTTCCCAGTCGAGCTGTTCGGCGATCTCGTAGAACATCGTCTTCTTGCCCTCGTGGCGGTACGGCGTGGTGAACGAACTCGTGGAATACCAGTCCTCGCCCTCGGCTGCATCGGCGCAGGCCGCGGCGGCGTCCTCGAAGCGACCCTCGATCACGGTCATGTCACCGCCGTGGACGTTGATCATTGCCTTGTTCACGAAGTTCGCCCGCGAGGGAAGGAACACGTGCGCGTCGAGCCCCGCGCGGGCGGCGTAGGCCGCGGCCGACTGGCCGGCGTTGCCGGCCGTGGTGAGCACGATGTCGCTCGCGCCGTGCTCGCGCGCGGCCGACACCGCGAGCGTGTGGCCGCGATCCTTGAAGCTTCCCGTCGGATTGCGCCCCTCGTCCTTGATGAGAACGCGCCCGATGCCGAGCTCGTCGGCGAGGCTGGGACACTCGATCAGCGGTGTCGTCCCTTCGTCCATCGTCACCGCCGCCGAGCGCGGGATCGGGAGCAGCTCCTCGTAGCGCCACTGGCCGTCGAACGGCCTGGCTTCGAGGTCCGCACGTGTGAGGTCGATTTCGTCGTCGTCGTACGTCGAGTCGAGAATGCCACCGCACTCGGGACAGTCGTGGGTCACCGCTGCGGCGTCGAATCGCTCGCCGCAGTCGGTGCATTCGAGCCCGTCGAACGCCGCAGTCGTCTCCATGCAGGCGGAAGCACCGCGAGCGACAAATGGGTTCCCGTCCGACCATTGCTTTCGTTGGAAACGTGCTCGGATCGCTGTCGCCGACACCATCTGAACCGCCAGTCCCGATACGGCTTCCGAGACCGCACTGACGCCGACACCAGTGAGAATCGCAAGCCACATGCCTCCCCAACCGATTCGCTCCGCCCGTTTCACTCGCTTCGCTCATCCCTCGCACGCGAGTTGCGCGCCGACAAATGGCGCGCAGCCGCGCGCCGACGGACGGTTGTATCTCCAGTTCGTGACACGCCGTCCGGGCCGATGGGAGGCGTTTTGTCCCCGGCGGCCGGAGGCGATCCATGACCCGGGTCATCGTCGTCGGTGGCGGGCTCGCGGGGCTGACCGCGGCCCGCCATCTCGCCCGCGCGGGGATCGACGTCCAGGTGTTCGAGCGCCGGAGCTCGGTCGGCGGTCGCGTTCGGAGCCGCCACGAGGACGGGTTCGTGCTCGATCGGGGGTTCCAGGTGCTGTTCACGGCCTACCCAGCGGCGAAGCGCGAACTCGACCTCGATGCACTCGATCTCCGCGAGTTCACGCCTGGCGCGACGATCGCGCGGCCAGGCCATCGAAGCGTGCTCGCCGACCCGCTCCGCGATCCTGGCTCGTTCACCGACACCCTGTTCAACCGCGATCCCACGCTCTTCGACAAGCTCCGAGTTCTCTCGCTCCGTCGGGAGTTCGCCGACCGGGACGAGGCCGACCTCTTCGTGGGCGAGGACCGATCGATCCGCGCATTCCTCGCCGATCGGGGGTTCTCGGAGCCGTTCGTCGAGCGGTTTTTCGCCCCCTTCTACGGCGGGATCACGCTCGATCGAAGCCTCTCGACCTCGGCTGCGGTGTTCGGCTACACCTTCCGGATGCTCGCCGAGGGGTCGATCGCGGTCCCGGCGGACGGAATGGGCGCGATCCCCGCACAGCTCGCCGACGCCGCCCGCGACGCCGGCGCCGAACTCGAGCTCGATACGTCCGTCGAGGCGGTCGAAACCAATGGATCGACCGGTGGGAGCGTCACCCCGAGCGGAACCGCGATCGTCGAGACCGGTGGCGGGACCCACGAGGCCGACGCCGTCGTGGTCGCCACCGATCCGGAGTCCGCCCGGGACCTCACCGACGTTGCATCGATCCCGACCGACGCCCGCGGCTGCGTGACGCAGTATTTTTCGCTGCCGACCCACGACACGCTCGACACCGGCCGGAAGCTCCTGCTCAACGCCGAAGAGGACGGTCCGAACCACGTCGCGCCGCTCTCGGCGGTGGCCCCCGAGTACGCTCCCGAGGGTCGGGAACTCCTGAGCGCGACCTTCCTCGGCAACCCGGACGAAAGCGACGACGAACTCGCCGCGGGGGTCGAGCGGACGCTCGCGACGTGGTATCCCGAGCGGCGCTTCGATGACCTCACACACCTCCACACGGACCGGATCCTGTTCGCCCAGATCGCCCAACTACCCGAGTTCTACCGCGACACGCCGGCCGTCGACGCTCCCGCTGGCCCCGTCTATCTCGCTGGCGATCACACTCGGTGGTCGTCGATCCACGCCGCGATGGACAGCGGTCGCGCTGCCGCCCGCGCGACGCTCGACTCAGAGTAGCTCCCGGAACGAACCAAGCGGAGGGAATTCGAGGGTCTCGTCCGCGTCCTCGTCGTGTACCGCGGGTCGAAATCGGTCGATGTCGGTGATCAGCGGCGAACGTTCGAGCGGTCCGCGACCGTGACCGCCGTTGACGGAGACGCCGCTCGCGAGTCGGGTGAACGCCGGGAGCACGATCACGTCCGCACCACGGTAGACGCCCTCGCCGAGGAGATAGCAGGGCCAGTCGTCGCCCTCGACGGTGATCTTCGGGTGGTCGTGGCCGACGATGTACCGTTCGGCCTCGCACTCCGGTGGCTCGTGGCCGTGGCAGACGACCGTTTCGCCCGCTCGGTACTCGGACGTGGTCGGACCGTCCCAGACCCCATCGAGCATCGTATCGTGGTTGCCTCGCGTGACGACCAGCCGTGCGCTAGCGTCCTCGACGGCGGCTTCGACCTCTCGAAACGCCTCGCGCGCCGCGGCTGGAACGTGCGAGAAGGCGTGGAGTACGTCGCCGGCGAGGACGACCGTCGTGGGCGAGAAACGATCGCACAGCGCGGCGAGACGAGGCGGGACATCCCCGTCGGAGAGCGGCAGTTCGATGTCCGCGCTTGCTTCGCGCCCGAGGTGGAGATCCGTGAGCACGAGCGTGTCGCTCTCGGGGAGGTGGATCGCACGATCCGCGAACGCCACGTCCATCACCGGACCCTGCGGGCGCGGGACGGATAAGCCCCGACGCACGGTGTGGCTCGTTACCGCCTTACATTACACTTTTATTATAATTGAGGGTGTGTTA
>PXSV01000039.1:0-8400 GCA_003022685.1 Halobacteriales archaeon SW_9_67_24
CCGCCGGTCTGCTGGATACAGCAGTTCGCGACCGTGGTGTTCGGTCGGTCCTCGATCAGCACGCCGACCAGGCCGGTGGCGTTGCCGGTGACGCTGACGTTCCGGAGCGTTCCACCCACGTCGCCCGACCCGTTGGGGGATTTCGCGCGGATCGAGTACCCGTGAGGGTTGAACTCGACGCGCGTGTTCTCGATGGTGAAGTCCTCGTAGTTCCCGAAGATCTGGATCCCGCCGTCGGCGTCGACGTTGGGACCGACGCGAACGTCGCAGTTGCGGATCACCGCGCCCGAGCCGCCACGATCGCTTTCGAGGCGGATCCCCGACCCGTTCAGCATCTCGCCGGGGTTCGGCGAGCGGCTCTCGGAGAGGTCGGTCTCGGCGGTCGCACCGTCGACGTAACTTCCCGAACTCCCGATCCGGACCTGCGAGAGGTCGTTGTTCTTGTAGGTGCCGCCCTCGACCTGCACCACACCGGGCGTCCGGCTGCCGTAGACGCCGTTGCCCGAGAAGCCCTCGACGTTGCAGTTCCGGAGGGTGAGCGTTCCCTTGTTCGTCCCTCCGATCCAGATGCCGGTTCGTGAGTACGCACCCATCCGGCCCTCGTTGTGGAGGACGACGTTTTCGAGGCGACCCTCGCCACCCGACGATCGGACCATCGGGTTGAGCGCGTTCTGTGCGTTGTTGCCCGTGGCTGAGCCGATCCCCCGTCCGACCATCGCGAGGTCGTGGACCTCGAGGCCGTCGTTCGGCGCGAGCTGGAGGTTCGGCGTCGCACCGCTCTGATCGATCGTGATGTTCTCGACGAGGAGACCGGTGCCGAAGTTGATGGTCAGCAGCTGCTCGTTGAAGTTCTGGGGAACGGTGAACGTGACGTCGCCCTCGCCGACGATCCCGAAGTTGCTGTAGCCGTTCAGGACGTTCCGGTCGGTGAACTTGTAGGTCCCCGACGGGAACACGAGCAGCGTGTTGCTGCCCGCGGCCGACTGCAACTCCCCGTCACACGCCTGGTTACCGTTCGGGTCGCAGCCGGCGTCGTCGACCATGTCGACCACGGTGTCGAAGCCGATCCCGTGACGCGACGTCGCCGCTGCCCCCTCCCCAGCGAGCAGCGGCACCGACGCGACGGTCGCTCCGGCGGCCTTCAGATACGTCCGGCGGTTGGTTCGAGTACTTTCGGCTGTGCTATCGCTGTTGCCTTGTGCTCCGTTGCGCGGCATCACCTATTGATTAGGGGTTCGTAAAATACCCCTTCTGGCTAGTTACCTACGTTTACTATCCAGTCGTCGGAAGTTGCTCGTGATTCACGTCCGGAGCAGCATAACTACACGGGATCGGGCATGAAATCATCGTTTAGCCGGCCGCGACGCGCGAGTGTGGAGTGTTTCCGCGATACGCTTTGCCACGAATTTCGTCCCTGGCCCATACGCTCGGACCCCGATTGACGGTGCCGAACGGTGACGTTTCCGCGAGCGTCGCTCCAGCCGGGAGGCTCGGGAGCGACCGACGAAATGCCGAACTCGGGGGTCCGAACCGAAATTGGACACGTCGACGATCGACCTCCGGATCGACCGTGGGTCGTCCCCGAGGACGCATGATCGGGAGCGAGCCTCGGGTGCACCGAGCCAGGTCGACAGGAAAACGATCGCCAATGGCATCCCTGTCGAGACGTCCAGCTACGCCGAGAGGCGGCCGAAGACGGGCAAGCCGCTCTGCTCCGACGACGTGCCGCCCGGTTTCGAGAGAACCGTGCCGTTACGGTAGACGGTCGCGTCGCCGTCGATGTCGAGGCTCTCGATCTCGCCCGGATACGCGAAGCTGTCCTGGCCGCCCTCGCCCGCCTGGCCCGTCGCGGTCGTCCCGTCGACGGTGTCACTTGGATCCGCCGCTCCCATCGCCGCACTCTTCACGATCCCGTCGGTCGTCTCGATCTCGTATTCTACATACGACGCGCTCTCGATCGTTACCGTGTTCGGGAGATACGTCGCCGGATCGATGCTTTCGCCGTTGTAGTAGAGATTCACGCCGCCGTCGAGCACGAGGCGCGTGATCTCGCCCGTGTACTCATAACTGTCACGACCGCCGCCGCCGACCTGACCGGTCGCGCTCGATCCATCGACCGTGTCGTTGGGATCGATCGTCGCGTCCATGGTCGCGCTCTTCGTCAGGTCGCCCGTGACCCCGAGTTCGTAGTCCGCTCCCGGCGCGCCCTCGATCGTGAGTACGTCCTCCGGGACGGCATCCCCGGGATCGGAGGAGTCGGGCGGCTTCGAGGGTTTCGGCGAGCGAGGGACGCTCGGTACCGGACAGCTCCCGCCGAGCGAAACGCCGGAAACGTCGACGTCAGCGTTGCTCGTGACGACGGGTTCGCCGGTGACGTCGATCGTGGCGTTCCGGACGACACAGCCGTCCGAACGAACGAACGCGACGCCGTCACGACCGTCGCCGTCGCCCTCGATACAGCAGTTCGCGACGACCGACCCGGAGCGCTCGCGGAGTTCGATCGCCGCGTTCCCGCTCGCGCTCCCGGTGACGCTCGCGTTCCGAACTGTTGCAGTGTGCGGTTCCGCCGGCGCGGGGTACGCCCCGCCGCCATCGGGAACCTTCCCGAGGATCCCACACACGCCGTCGGCCTCGATCCCGATCCGTGTGTTCTCGACGGTGAACTCGCTCGCGGTCGACTCCGCTACCACCCCGCCGCCGGAATGCGACACCGACTCGATCGCGATGTCACAGTTCCGTACTGTGACGTCGGTCCGATCGTTCATTCGGCCCATCTCGATCCGCACGCCCCGGTAGTTCAGCGCATCGTAGGGGTTCGGTGCGTCGCTCGTGTCGGCATCCACGACCATAGTCGTCCCCTCGATGGAACTTCCCGGGCTCCCGACTCGGATCTGGTTGTTGTCGTTGTTGCGATACGTCCCGCCCTCGAACTGCACGACGCCGTTGGTTCGGCTGGTGTAGGTCCCGTTGGAGCCGAACTCCTCGATCCGGCAGTTCCGGAAGGTGATCGTCCCCTCGGTCGAGACTCCGACCCAGATCCCGCTCCGGCCGTTGCCCGCGTTGTACGTCCCCATCAGTCCGTGGTTGTTCGCCTCCACGTCCGTCACGAGTCCGGTGCCACTGGGCGAGCGGACGATCGGATAGAGGAAATCCAGGGCGTGGGGGTTGCCGTGTTCCGGTCCCGGTCTCGGCGACCAGCCCGGATCGCCCCGCGGGATCGAGTCCGGGTGGATGCCCTGGCCCAACAGCTCCACGTCGTGAACTCGGAGGTCATCGTCCGCCCCGAGATGGAGGGCCGGCGTCGCCCCGCTCGCGCGCTGGTCGATGTCGATCCCCTCGAACAGGAGTCCCGTCCCGTCGTCGACAACCAGCGCCTTCTCGTTGAAGTTCTCGGGAACCCTGAATCGCGCGTCGCCCTCGCCGAGGAACCCGAGGTTCGTCTTCCCGTGGATGTAGTTCTTCTCGGTGAGCCGTGCGCTTGAACCTGATCCCGCGGCGCTCGAACGACGCTGCCGCCGCCGTCCCCGAGAAGAAGCCGATCGATCCGACGGTGGCTCCTGCGGCCACCAGGTACGATCGGCGGCCGATCGGCAGGCCGCTTCGTCCCTCGTCGTTCGCTCCGGTCGTGCCGGTGTCGTTCGGTTCGACTGTGTCGGTACTACTCCGTCCGCTTTCGTCGTCGTTGCGTGGCATCACTGTGTGTTGGTCGTGACGATCCGGGCCGACGGCACTCCACGGGGTCGCTCGGAGCAGCCGCCGACCTGGACCGAAGTCAGCTGTCTCTCCGTCCCGAGCGAGCGGTGCTCATGTGCCGTTCGTCGAGCCCGTGCGTCCCCCCGGACCGCTCGACGAACCACGAGGCACGGAGCGAGTCCGCACCCGTCTCCCCTATCGGCGGGACCGTTCGCCCTGCCGCGATCGTCGACGCTGGCGCTGACGCCACGATCGGCCGCACAAGCGCCGCGTACCGAGCCGCGGGCCGGCTCGTACCGCGTTTCGTTGCCCGGTCAGCTACCGCCGGATCGGCGTCCACGTTTGCCTCCGATTCATCGTCGGTCGGATTCAATAGAGGGGTGACACATAAAGGTAATTGTTAGCTGATACCAACGTACTCGATGGGGTTCGGCGGGGAGTCGTGACGAAGCTTCGCCCGAGGGCGACGGGATCGAAGGGGAAGTGACGGCGGGTTCAGCGGAAATACAGCGCGGAGTCTCCTTCCTCAACCACACTAGCCAGCGGTGCTCCCGGTGTGGGTTCACTCACAAGGACAACCGCAACGGCGGTTCGTTCGCGTGCCTCTCGTGCGGCTATGAACTCCACGCCGACTACAACGCGGTCGCCGAACTACGTCCGGCGGGCAGCAAAGTCGCATAGCGACTTTGCGACGGCGAAGAACATCGGACTTCGATACGCCCGCAGCGAATACCACAGACTCCGCTCGTCGCAAATGTCTTCGGGCGGAGACGTACCCGTAAGCGTGCGTTTGAATCGTGGGACGATGACCGACGACGGTCCTCGGCAGATTGCCGGAGACTGATTGCCGGGAGTCCACATGAAAGCCTCTCTCCGGGAGCGAGCGGCGTATGCCGCGAGCGAGCAGGGAGAGGTGGTTTACTCGAAGTTGCGCTGGAGCCAGAGTTCGAGCGTCGTGACCGCCGCGAGCGACGTGATCACGTGATTGGCCTCGCCCGAGAGGTGCTCGCGCCGGAGTCGCCGGATCGTCTCGCCATCGAACACCGAGCGCTCGCACGCGCTGTCGAGCAACCGATCGAAGAACTCCCGGACTGCGGGCTGGTTGCGGTACCACATGTCGGGGACGCTCCGGCCGCCGTAGGTGGTGCGCCGGCCGAGACGTGCCGCCGCGGTCGTGGTGAGGAAGCCGGCGACGTGGACCGGGAACGGCCGCTTCGGCGCGACGCCGGTGCGCTCGTAGCGGATGGCCGCGAGATCCGGATCGAGCGCGCGCGTCAGGGCGAGTTTGGTTGGGGTGACGCCGTAGGGGATCTTCCCTCCGGTGAGCGGCAGCGTCCGCATCCGATGTTTCAGCGGGAGGCGCGCGACGTGTTCGAGGAACTCGCGGTCGGCGAACGGAACGCGCGTTCCGGCCTGGCTCCGCGCGATCGGGTTGCTGGCGAACGTCATCCGCGAGTAGTAGTTGGCGAAGTGGGCGTCGAGGATCGTCTTCTCGTGTGGGGCGTCGCTCGCTTCGGCGATGTCGACGAAGGACTGGAGCGGCTCGGCGTCCGTGGCGAGCAGCGCCGAGACGGTCCCGCGATCGACCATCGCCTCGCTCCAGTACATCGATTCGATCGGGGAGTCCGTCCCGGTGAAGTGATACCGGCGCAGATGGTGGCCCATCAGTTCGCCCTGGCCCGCGCCTTCGAGGAGGATATCGGCGTGGTCGTCGGGCAGCGAATAGGTCGACAGGAGGTTGATGAACGAGGACCACCGGAGCATCCCGTCCGTGAGGTCGACCGCCTCGCCGAGCCGGTCGAGGAACAGGTCGGGCGTCAGTTCGACCGTATCGAGGTCGGCGTCGAGGTGGGCGGCGACCTCGCCGGCGAGTTCGGGGTTGCCGCCGCCCCGCGGGTTGGCGTCGTAGGTATACGTCGCGAGGTCGTCGAACGCGCGGCCGGCGTGGCGATCGAGTTCGGCGGCCATCGTCCGGCTGTCGAGTCCCCCGGAGAGCCACAGTCCGACGGAGCCGTCCATCGTTCCCGAAACGTCATCGATGACCGATCGGTACTGCTCGACGAGTTCGGGGAGGTAGCCGTCGTCGGGGAGCGCGTCGAACGACGGCGACCAGTAACGCTCGGTCGAGAGGCCCTCTTCGGAGAACTCGAGCACCGTCGCTGGCGGGAGAACGGAGACCTCCTCGACGAGGGTTTTCTCGCCCCAGACGTTCCCCATCAGTAGCATGTCGGCGACCGCCCCCTCGTCGAGCGTCGGGTCGTCGATCCCCGTGAGCAACGCCCCGAGACCCGAGGCGAACGCGAGCTCCTCGTCGGCGTGGTAGTAACACGGCCGCGTGCCGAGCCGGTCGCTCGCAACGACGACGCGCTCCGCGTCGGCATCGACGCCCGCGATCACGAACGGGCCGTCGAGCCGCGAGAGGAGCTCTGCGGGCGAATCGAAAAACGACGCGAACAGTTCGTCCGTGGTCAGTCCGAGCGCCTCACGGTTCGTGATCGCGCCGTAGACGACGGCGGCGCGCGCGCCCTCCTCGAAGGCCAGGCGACCGCCAGGATCGCGGTCGCCGTGGTGAAGCAGGCCGATCCCGTGGCCGTCGGTCCCGAGGCGCTCACGCTCGTACCATGGCTCGTCGTGGAGCGCGTCCTCGATGTCGTCGAGAGCCGCTCCAGCAACGGAGCCGCCGAATATCCCGGTCACGGTACGCAGGCGCGACGCCGCGGTGTATAACGATACCGATGCCGCCGAGGACGAAGAACGAACGTTCGCGCCCGACTGAGAAGCGACGGATCGGGGCAGTCCTTACTCCCAGTCGATCCAGTCCTGTTCCCAGCCGTGGCGGCGCTGCGCGACGCGTTCGGCTCGCTCGCGGTCCTCCCGACGGGTTCGGTTGCGTTCGAGGGTGTCCGACTGCTCACCCTCGACGAGCAGCGGGGCGAACGACGCCGGCCCGAACCGCTCGACGACTTGCCCGTCCTCGATTGCAGCGAGCGCCTGGTCGTGCGCGCCGAGCGGGAGGACGAGCCGCCCACCGGGAGCGAGCTGGTCGACGAGCGCGGGCGGCGGGCGGACCGCGCTGGCCTCGACGAGGATCCGATCGAAGGGGGCGTACGCCGCGAGACCGTGTGCGCCGTCGCCTCGGTCGACGAAGACGCCGCCGTAGCCCGCTTTGCCGAGGTTGCGCCTGGCGTCGAGCACGAGCCGGCGCGCGATGTCGATCGCGTTGACGTTGGATTCGCCCGCGATCTCGGCACAGACCGCGGCGGTGTAGCCGACGCCCGCACCGACCACGAGAACACGGTTGCCTGGTTCGGGAGCGAGCGCTTCGAGCAGCCGCGCGACCGTGTGTGGTGCGAGAACGCGCGTCCCCGCGTGATCGAGCGATCGATCGGCGTACGCGGCCGCCTCCTCGACGAACTCGTGGCGGGGGACTGCTCGCATCGCGGCGCTCACCCGCTCGCTGTCAACCACCGCCTTGCTCTCGTGTTCGAGGCCCGCGACCATGTCGTCGCGGAGCGTCGCGGCGTCCATGCCAGCGATCCGATCCCGATCGTCTTGAACTGCCCGGCAGCATCGTCATGCACGTCGAACGCGTCGCGGACGACAGATATGGACGCGAGACCGTCGTCGAATTCCCAATCGTCATGACCGCCCGGTGTGAGTCGACGTCCGTGACCGAATCGTACCTCGCGGTGGCCGATTTCTCCGGCGGTGTCGCCAACACCGGGAAGATCGGTCGCCACTTCGGCCCGCTGGCCGATCACGCCGACACCACGCTCGTCTGTCTCGATCCCGACGAGGGGGTGGAGGGGATCACCTATCGGCCGGTACCGACGTTCGGGTTCCGGCCGCTCGGACTCCTCGTGCTGTTCGCCGTCGCGCTCGTCGAAGCCGCTCGCAACGACTACGATGGCGTTCTCTCCATCTCCCTCGTGCCGTACGGCTGTTTCGCCCTGGCGATCGGGCGGCTCCACGGGCTGCCGGTGCATCTCGGCATCATCGGTGCCGACCTCGACGTCCACGCACACGCTCGCTACGGCAGCGTCGTACGGCTCCTCCTGGGACGCTTCGATGCCATCTCCGTCCCGGGAACGGATCACGGACGACAGCTCGAACGGCTCGGTGTTCCGTCAGAACGCATCGCCGTTCTCACGAACGCGATCGACGTCGACACCTACCGTCCGGCCGACGACGTGCCGACCGAGTACGACTGCGTCTGGGTCGGCCGGTTCACCGCCGAGAAGGACCCACTGTTGTTCGTCGAGGCGCTGGCGGCGCTCGACCGACAGGGCAAATCCCTCCGTGCCGTGATGCTCGGTTCGGGACCGCTCCTCCGGGCCGTGAAAGATCGGGTGCGCGAACGAGGGCTCGAAGAGCAGGTCGAACTTCCTGGCTGGGTCGACGAGCCCGTGGAGTACTACCGTTGCTCGCGGCTCTTCGTATTGACCTCCGAGCGTGACGCGCTTCCGTTGACGATGCTCGAAGCGATGGCAACCGGGCTCGCGTGCGTCGTCCCCGACGTCGGGAACATCGACACGGTCGTCACCGACGGGGAGAACGGCGTCATCGTCGACACGCGCGATGCGGCGTCGTTCGCGGCCGAGATCCAGTGGCTGCGGACCGACGATGACCGCTACGAACGGATCGCGACGAACGCGCCAGCGACCGGGTCACGGTTCTCCTACGAGCGCGCTACGGACGACTGGAAGG
>PXSV01000039.1:8602-10389 GCA_003022685.1 Halobacteriales archaeon SW_9_67_24
GCGCCCTCCGGCCAGCCCTCGTGGCCGTCGCCGGCCCGCACCGCGATGTCGTATCCCAACCTGTCGAGGCGCTCGCGGGCGGCTTCGGCGAGCGGTTCGTGGAACTCGACGCTGTAGACCGCGCCGGCATCGCCCCCTTTCCTCTCGTCGTCGACGGCTCCGACCGCGGCGACGGTGACGGCGGCGTGATACCCACAGCCGGTGCCGATTTCGAGCACGCGATCCCCGGCGTCGAGTTCGAGCAGGTCGGTCATCATCGCGATCATGTGGGGCGCGCTGATGGTCTGGTCCTCGCCGATCGGGAGCGGGCGGTCTGCGTAGGCGTCGTCCTGTTGAGCGGCGGGCACGAACTCGTGGCGCGGCACGTCGAGCAGCGCCTTCCGAGTCGATTCGCGCTCGATCCGCCCCTGATCATGGAGTCGATCGACGAGCTGGTCGCGCCGTGCCGTTGGGTCGCTCATCTCACCAGACCGACCACGCGCCCGAGGACTCGTCGTCGGCGTAGAGCCGGTCGACGTCCTTCGCGAACGCCATGTCGCCCTTGTGGTCGAGCCGGTCGAACCCGTAGCCCGTCGCGTCCGCCCGGAGGTGGACCCCCTTCACGGTGAAGCTCTCGTCGGCGAGGTCCTCGCGCTCGCCGACCGTGAACTCGTAATCGCCCGGCACCCCGAGTTCGATGCTCCGGGTCTCGTCGCGGCCGTCCTGGGGGTTGAGCGTGACGTCCACGCCGACGTTCCCGACGACGCGGGTCCAGATGGTGTCGACGTCCTCGGCGACGGCGCTTTCCGAACGGTCCTCGCCGACTTCGAGGCTGGTGACTCGGACTGTAAGCAGCGCTTCGGGCGTGTCGAGAACGAACTCCTCGCCCTCGGCGAGCGACTCGCCGGCAGTGACGTCGGTCGCGGTCGCAAAGGACTCGCCGTCCTGGGAGACGATCACGTCGCATTCGACGGTGGCCGGTTCCTCGATCTTCGTTTTGTGGGTGTGACCGCACTCGGTGCAGCGGACGGTGGTCCGGTCGCCTGGTTTCAGCACCTCGTGGACGAGCGGCTCCGCGGGCGCACACGACGGGCAGGCGACCGCGACGTGCTCGGTGGCTTCGCTCATATCCGCCGATAGCTCGTGAGCGTGTAAAAACGTCCGGTGTGGCGGGGCGTTCGGTCCGGTTTCGGTCTTCCGCTCAGTCGAGCTTCACCATGACCTTCACCGCCTCGCGCTCGTCCATCATTCGATACCCCTCGGGAACGCCATCGAGATCCACAGTTTCAGTAAAGATCGGCGAGGGATCGAGCGTCCCCTGCAACACGTCGGTCATGAGTCCGTCGATGTAGCCGCGAACGGGCGCGACGCCACCCCGGAGCGAGACGTTCTTGCCGAACATCGTGCCGAGGAAGCCGGTGGACTCGACGCCGAGGGGAACGCCGACGTAGCCGATCGTGCCGCCCGGACGGGCGACTGCGGCGGCGGTCTCCATCGAGGACTCCGCACCGACGCATTCGAGAACGTGGTTCGCGCCGCCCGCCGTGAGTTCGTGGGCCGCCTCGATCGCCCCGTCGCCGCGGGCCGAGATCACGTCGGTCGCTCCGAACTCACGGGCGATGTCGAGGCGGTCCTCGTGGTGGCCATCGCGACGACCCGCTCGGCCCCGAGACGCTGTGCAGCGAGGACGCCACAGAGCCCGACCGCCCCGTCGCCGACGACGACGGCGGCGTCGCCCGCTTCGACAATAGGTAGACGTGGCGGTCGTCGACAACCGGATAAGTCGCCGCCGACGACGGCGGAATCTC
>PXSV01000040.1 GCA_003022685.1 Halobacteriales archaeon SW_9_67_24
GTCGGTGCCACGCTGCTTGCGGTTGTGGTCTGCGCGATCGTCGTCGCACTCGGGATCCGGAACGTGTAGCGCTCGGCGTTGGCTGTCGCGTAACGCTCACTGGAGGTGGGCGTACGCCGAGGCGAACTTCGCCTGGTGATGGCCGACAACAGCGCTGATGAAGGCGACTTGAAAAAGAACGGTGGAGACACCCACTGTGCTTAGACCGTACGCGAGAGCCAACAACGGAGCGAGAAGCACTACAGTAATCCCGATCCGTTGGCCCAGCGGTGCATCGTCGTACAACTGCTTTGCTTTCCCACCGCCTTCGGTTCGTGTGAACAACGCGAACAGCGCAATGCCGAACAGCACCCCGAGCAGTAGTGCGAGTAGAAACGCCGGCATTCCGAGCCCATCACCGACGTACTCGTGGACCATCAGCGCCGCCCAAATGGCCCAGAGAGCGACGAAGAAAACGTGCAAGAGCGGACTATTGCCGAGTGGAAATTCCGGCGCTCCGTTGGTTCGTGTCGCCATCGGTATGGTATCGTTCGAGTGAGGTGATAAAAACTTTGGGACGGCCTGTCAATGCCCCTGTGCGCCCGGCTCGCACGCCGTGAGCGGTTGAAAGCGTTTTTATGCGGGCCTCCGCTACCCCGCGCTACAACCCGTGCGGGGTTGATGACGCTCCCAGCCTCACAGGACTCTCAGGCCGCCGTCGGTTCGGCGGCCAGTCGGAATCGCGGTGCGGTTCGGCGAAGGCGGGGGACGAAGAGCCCGCGCACGGGACGGACCAACCAATGTCAGTATACGTCACCTATGACGTCCCGGCGGATCTCGAGGACGACGCCATCGAGGACATCGCCGAGGACGTGAGTCCCGAGGAGATCGTGATGCACCTACCGGAGCTCGCCGACGAGAAGGAGATTCCCTTCGTGTTCGTCGAGACCCAGGACGACGTCGGCCACGCAGCGGGTCTCGAGGTCGGCAGCGCCGCGGCGGCGGTCGTCGACGCGGGCGACGCCGACGAGCAGGTAGAGGACATCACGAGCAAGGTCGAGGACCTGCGATAGGACGATGAGCGCAGACGAAGCGTCCGACTCCACGCCCGCCGAGGTAATCGAGGTCGTCGGCAAGACCGGGATGCACGGCGAGGCGATGCAGGTCAAATGCCGCATCCAGGGCGGCGAGAACCGGGGACGAATCATCACACGGAACTGTCTCGGCCCCGTCCGCGAGGGCGACGTGCTCCAGCTCAGGGAGACCGCCCGCGAGGCCGACGCCATCGGGGGTCGGTGATGGTCCGGGAGCGTTCGTGTGATTACTGCGGGACGGACATCGAACCGGGCACCGGGACGATGTTCGTCCACGTCGACGGGCGCGTCGTGCACTACTGCTCGTCGAAATGTGAGAACAACGCCGACCTCGGCCGGGCCGCACGCGACCTCGAATGGACCGCCGAGGGCCAGCGGATGACGACCGGCGGGGCCGGCACGCCCGACGAGGTCGGGCAGGTCGCGGCGGAGCCGGACGAGGACGAGACCGAAACCGTCGCCGACGAGATCGACATGGCACCCGACGAAACCGAAGCCGAGGCGGTCGCCGCGGCGGCGGGCGACGCTGGTTCGCGATCGGGCGAGCCGGCGGCCGACACCGACGACCGCGTCGACGACAACGCCGAAGCCGAGACCGACGAACTCGCCGAAGTCGAAGGGCGAAGCGCCGGCGGCTCCGACCCCGACATCGAGGAGGACCAGGACGTGCCGAACGTCGACGAGAGCGACGCCGAAGCGAACATCGGCGAGGAAACGACCCGCGAAACCGACGCCGACCACGAGTTCGACGATGAGGACGTCGAGCGATCGAGCGACGAGACGGTTTCCGAGGACGAGGCCGACGAGGTCGTCGTCGAGGGGAGCGACGAGTCCGGGGGCGAGCAGTGAATCCAGTCGGACGGTCCGGCTCCCGCCGCTCGCCGGCTGCGGCTGACGACCTCACACTCGACACGGGGTGTCTCGCGTGAGCCACCACGACGAGCGAACGTTCGTGATGGTGAAACCCGACGCCGTTCAACGGGGATTGATCGGCGAGATCGTCTCACGGCTCGAAGGGAAGGGGCTCACGAGGGTCGGCGGGAAGTTCATGCGGATCGGCGAGGAGCTCGCCCACGAACACTACGCCGAGCACGAGGACGAGCCGTTCTTCGAGGGGCTGGTGGAGTTCATCACCTCCGGACCCGTATTCGCGATGGTCTGGGAGGGCGCTGACGCGACGCGTCAGGTCCGCCGACTAATGGGCGCGACCGACGCGCAGGAGGCCCAGCCAGGCACCATCCGTGGCGACCTCGGCAACGATCTCGGTCACAACCTGATCCACGGCTCCGATCACGAGGACGAGGGAGCCAGCGAGCGCGAGATCGAGCTGTTCTTCGAGGAGAGCGAGCTCGTCGACTGGGAGCACGACGCCGCGACGTGGGTCTACGAGGACGCAAGCGACCACTGAACGGCCGAACTCGCAACCGCTGAACTGCGGGGCGGTTCACTTCCGTTTTCGCGGGTTTATGTCGCGCGCCACGTAGTGACACGCATGGACAGCGACCTCACGCGGCGCGCGCTCGTGGGTGCGATCCTCGCGGGCGGCGTCGGCGCGAGCGTGTTCTCGCCGGTTCGGGGGTACCTCGAACGGTTCGCACCGCTCTCGGGATCGGCGTGGGACGCGACCGACCAGCCGGACTCCCGCACGATCGGGAGTCCCTACGGCGCGGCCGAGGTGCGCTACGACGAGTACGGCGTGCCGAACGTCACCGGCGAGAGCGAGGAAGCAGTGTATTTCGCGGTCGGCTACGCTCAGGCCCGCGATCGCGCCTTCCAGATGGACCTCCAGCGCCGACTGATGGCCGGCGAACTCGCGGCGGTCGTCGGGAGTGCGGCCGTCGACTCCGACGAGTTCCGCACGAAGATGGATTTCACGGGCGCGGCGCAGGTGACGTGGGACTCGCTCGCGGACTCCAGGGCCGGCGAACTCACCGAAGCCTACACCGCGGGCGTCAACGAGATCATGGCGGACGACCCGTCGGCACTCGAATTTTCCCTCCTCGAGTACGAGCCCGACCCGTGGACCCCGGTCGAGACGATCCTGATGCAAAAGCAGATCGCGTGGACCCTCACGGGGAGCTTCCGAGCCCTCCGAACGGCACTCGTGGCCGACCGGCTCGGCGAGGAGGTCGCCGAGGAACTCTACCCGTCGCGGCTCGATCACGAGTCACCGATCATCCGCGATAAGGGGACCGACCAGGCGAGCCAGCAGCGGACGGCGTCGGGGCGCGGATCGTCGAGGCACACCGTCGATCCCGGGCTCGTCGACTGGCTGAGCGAGTTCGAGTCGCCGTCGGGAATCGGCTCGAACAGCTGGGTCGTTGCGGGCGAGCACACCGCGAGCGGCGCGCCGATCGTGGCGAACGACCCGCATCTGAGTCTGATGGCTCCGCCCGTGTGGTACGAGATGAACCTCAGCACCCCGGAGACGAGCGTTCGCGGGGTGACATTCCCAGGGGTGCCGTTCGTGGTCATCGGCGAGAACGACACGGGTGCATGGGGATTCACGAACACCGGTGCGGACGTGATCGACTTCTATCGGTACGACACCCGGGACGGCGAGTATCGATACGAGGACGAGTGGCGCGCGTTCGAGACCGAGCAGCGGACGATCGAGGTCGACGGCGGCGAGAACAGAAACATCACTGTGAGAAAGACCGTCCACGGGCCGGTCATCGAACGTGAGGGCGAGCGCGTCGGGGTCGCGTGGACTGGCCATACTGCGGAGTCGACGCCACAGGCGGTCTACGAGTACAGCCGGAGCGAGGGACTCGACGACGTCGTCGAGGCCACGGAGGACTTCGACGTGCCGACCCAGAACCTCGTCTACGCCGACCGCGACGGCAACACGCTCTACTACGTCACCGGCAGGATCCCGATCCGGACCACCGACGGCGAGGTGGTTCCAGGGGGTCGGATCCTCGACGGATCGGCCGGCGAGGGCGAGTGGGACGGGTTCACGCCGTTCGGTACCTCTTCGTGGGAGGGGTTCGTCCCGTTCGAGGAGAAACCCCACGTGACGAATCCCGATTACATCGGCACGGCGAACCAGCGGATCGTGAACGATCCCGAGCACTACATCGCGGAGCCGTACTCCGACCCGTACCGCGGGATACGGATCTACGACCGGCTCGACCGGCGAGTCCGCTCCGATGACCCGATCGATCCTCAGTTCATCAAGGACCTCCAGCGCGACACGCTCGACCTGCGCGCCGAGGCGCTCGTGCCGTTGCTCGTCGAGGTGGCCCGCGCGGCCGAGGACACGGACGAAATCGGACGGTACGTCGACGCGCTCGACGACTGGGATCACCGGATGGAAGGCGACTCGCTCGCGGCGCTGGTGTTCACGCGATGGTTCGACGAGTACCGCGAGCGGGTCTTCGGCCCGACCTTCGAGGAGCACGACCTCGGCGCGTCGTACTACCCGAACGACTGGGTACTTCAATATCTCGACCCCGACAGCCGGTGGTTCGAGGGGCGCTCGCGCGCCGGGGTCATGCTCGATGCGCTGAACGCGGCGATCGAGGCGATCGAGAACGCCGAGTACGACACGTACGGCGGGTACAACACCACCGGGGCGATGGATCATCCACTCGGGCTCGACTTCCTCGGCTATCCCGCGCTCCCCACGGACGGCTCGCGCGCGACGGTGAACAACTACGCCGTCGAGAACCCCACGGGGAGCAGCTGGCGGATGGTCTGTCCGATGGACGGCCCGTCGTCGGCCGTGATTCCCGGGGGCAACTCAGGGTCGTACTTCTCCGCACACTACGATCAGCTCGAACTGTGGGCCGACACCGAGTACAAGTCGATGAGTCGGGAGATCCGGGGCGAGTCGACGCTCACCTTCGAACCGGAGGACGACCAGTGAGCCTCGCGAATCGGTGGCAACGGTTCCGGTCGGCGGAGACCTGGCGGTGGCTGGCGATGGTGATCGCCATCGCCGTCGGGCTCGTCGCCGCGTGGGTTCACTGGGCCGGCCTGTTCGTCGGCGGCGCGCTCGTGGGGCTCGCGTCGGCCACCCGCGGCCGCGCGCTGCTCGCCGGGTTCGGGTTCGGCGTGCTCGTCGTGGCGGCCTTCGTGGTGACGCTGTTCGTCGGCGGCGACCTGACGCAGTACCTCGCAATGGGCCAGATCGTTGCGATCAGCCTCGCCCTCCCGCCCGTGGTGGCGGCGTTCGCGGCGCTTGTGCGGTGGCTGGTGTAGCGCCGGTCAGGCCCTCAGCACCGGTCAGGTCGTCGTGAGCGAGCCTTCGGTGCGGACGACGATGGCCACGCCGAGGAGCGCCGCAAGCGCGCCGAAGCCAGCGAGCACCGCGAACAGGACCGTCGGCGAGAACGCGGTCAGGATCGCGCCCGCGATGGTCCCGCCGAGCGCGCCGATCCCGAACACGCCGAGGTAGGTGTAGCCATACGAGATCCCGCGGGCCTCGGGCGGGCTGAACTCCGCGATCGCGGCCTGGTACAGCGGCTGGACGAAAAACAGGAAGAAGCCGAGCGCGGCCCCGACGGCGAGAAGGGGAACGATCCCGATCCGGGCGTGATCGGTGAGCCGGCCGCCGACGTACTGGCCGAGCACGCCCACCATCAGCAGGCCGGCGTAGAAATAGCGTCCTGGCTGGAGTTCCGAGCCCGCGAACTCGACGGGCTGGAACGCGGGGAACTCCGAGAGGATCTCGGGGAGGAAGGTGAGCACGCCCCGGTAGTAGAGTCCGGAGAGCATCGCTACTCCGAAGGCGAGGACGAACACGCCCCCGAACAGCGCCTTCGAGCTACTGAGGAACTCGTCGAACGATTCGATCCCGCCGGTCTCCGTGTCCGTCCCGCCGTTCGTCGGCTCGTCGTCCGTCGTTTCGTCATCGGATGTACCGCCGTCGGTCGTCCCACCGTCGGTAGCGCGGCCCTCAGCTCCGCCTGCGGTCGTCCCGACCGCCGCGGTCTCGTCGATGTCGGCCCGGAGGGCGAACAGTCCCGCGATCAGGGCGGGGATCGCAAGCAGGCCGGCGACGGTGCGCCAGCCGAACGCGAGGAGCGCAAGTGTGGTGGCGAGCGGCCCGAGCGCGATCCCGAGGTTGCCCGCCATCCCGTGGTAGGCGAACGCGCTGCCGCGCTCGTGGACACCCTTGCTGATCAGCGCGAGGCCGGAGGGGTGATAGACGCTCGCGGCCGCGCCCCAGCAGACGAGGGCAAGCGCGATCACGACGACGCCAGGCGCGAGCCCGAGCAGGAGAAAGGACCCGCCCATCCCGAACAGACAGAGCGCGATCAGGGGCCGCGAGCCATAGGCGTCGGCGAGCACGCCGGCCAGCAGCGCGCCGAGCCCGAACAGCGTGTAGCCCGCCGACACCACGACCCCGAGCGTGGCCGCGTTGACCGGGAACGACGCCGAGAGCACCGAGACGGTGTCGAACTCGTCGGAATCGAGAGCTCGTAGGTGTGGACCATCGCGTGCGCGCCCATCACGAGGCCGACGATCGCCCGGTCGTTGCCGTTCACACTCGGAATCCTCCGGCGACCGATTTCAACCCGTCGGTCGGGGCAACCCGTCCACGCGAGCCTTCCTCGGTTGTTTGCCTACGGAAACGTCGGCTTCGCTCTCGGTGGAAAGCCACCAGTCATAAGCCGTCGCTCCACCCATACTCACCTAATGACGCCGGCAACTCGGCCCGACGAGGCGCTGTTTCTCACGAGCGAGGAGTGTGCAGGACTCGCAACTCCCGCGGAGTACGTCGCGGCGGTTCGCGAGGGCTACCGCCAGCGGGGGAACGGCGCGCCCGCGGCCCCGCGGACGACGCTCACGAACGACGATCCGCCGGGAATGCTGACGGGCTACACCGCAATCCTGCCCGAGACGGGCGCGATGGGTGGGTACACCTATGCTGCGGGGTTCGGCGACCACGACGCTCACTTCATGCTGCCGCTGTTCGACGCCGACTCGGGCGCGCCGCTCGCGCTGCTCGACGGCGCGAGCCTCAACCCCTTCAAGACCGGCGCGGCGGGCGCGGTAGGGGTCGACGCGCTCGCGCGCGAGGACGCGACGACGCTCGCGGTCATCGGCAGCGGCGCACAGGCCCGCGGCCAGGTCCGGGCGGCGGCCACGGTCAGGGAGTTCGAGACCGTGAACGTCTACTCGCCGACCCACGAGCACCGCGAGTCGTTCGCCGCGACGATGAACGAGCGGCTCGACCCCGCGGTGGCCGCGGTCGCCTCCAGCGCCGCCGCGGTCGAGGACGCCGACGTGGTCATCACCGCGACCGATAGTTCGGAGCCGGTCTTCGACGGCGACCTCCTCGAAGCCGGCGCGCACGTCACCGCGATGGGCCAGTACAACCCCGCAAAGCGCGAGCTCGATACGACGACGATCCAGCGCGCGACATACGTGCCCGACCTCCGCGAGCGCGTGCTGCAGGACGCGGGTTCGTTCATCCACGCCGAGTTGGGGGAGGTCGTCGCCGGCGAGACTCCGGGTCGGGAGAGCGAGGCGGAGATCACGGTGTTCGATTCGGGCGGGACGGGCATCGAGACCGTCGCCGCCGCCCACCTGCTCTACGAGACGGCGCGCGAGAAGGACCTCGGCACGCCGATCGAGTTCGCTCCGGCGAGCCGGGCGCTCACCGGCGAGTGAGAAACACGCGAGAACGACAGCGGCCGCCACAGCGATCAGACGTAGGGTCCGAGTCCGAGCGCGCGAACCAGGGGAATCCCGGCCACGAGCGCGCCGAGGAGGTAGCCCCCGACCGCGCCGCCATTGAGGAGCGGAAGACCGGCGTGTGCGCGGCCCTGCATGACGAACCAGAGCAGCGCCACGAGGCCACAGATCGTCCCGATCATCGCCGTGAGCGCTGGCAGTGTGAGCGCGAACCCCTCGAACAGGGGCGGTGCGGGCGCGAACACGGCGGCGCTCGCCACCATCACGCCCGGCATCACCGCGTCACCCAAACCGACGAACAGCGCCTCGCGATCGCCGAGTCCTAGTCGCTCGACCGCGTCGTCACCGTCGTCCCCGGCCATCTCGTCGGTGGCTGCGTCGTCGCCGCCATCGGCCTCGACGGCTTGTCCATCTGGCTCCTCGGCGGTCGAGGGACTCTCGTCGAGAAACGAGTAGGAGAGCGTGAGCGGGATCACGAGGACGACCGGGAGTTTGAGATTCATCACGCCGTCGGCGAGCGCGAGCATGTGCTCGGTGCCGTAGACCGAGATGGCGTCGTAGACCGCGAGCGCGACTAGGAGCGCGATCGCGGGGAGGAGACCGAAACTGATGCCGAACAGTGCGGCCGCGCCCGCGCCCATCACGATCCCGGCGGCGTCGATGACGTACCACTCCGGATGGGCGAGCAGGGCGAGCGCGAGCAGGCCCGCAGCGGCGAGCGCGAGCGGCGAGGTGGCGATCCCGGCGACCGACCAGCCAAGCGGTGCGGGAAGCAGCACCGAG
>PXSV01000041.1:0-551 GCA_003022685.1 Halobacteriales archaeon SW_9_67_24
ATACGGTGTTCGAGCAGGATCGAGTGAACGTCGGGAAACTCACAGGGATTGCCGTCCTCGTCGAGAAAGGTGTAGAAACCGGGCACCGTCGCGAGAACGGGACTGAGGCGAACGAGAAGCTCCTGACGGTCCTCATCGTCCTCGACGAGCGCCGCGACGCGCTCGGTGTCGAACGTACACTCCCCGACGACTCGCAGCGGGTCCCACGTCTCCTCCTTGACAACGTGGAGCGGAAGTCGGGAGAGCTGGAGCTGGAGGTTGAATTCAGCCCCGTCAGTGGTCTCGCTCTCGATTCCCTGGACGACCTTGTCGTCGAGCCACGCCTCCGTCTGCTCGCGACTGAGGTGATCAACCATCCCGATTCTCGGGTCGCACCCGCAAAGAAGCTGCTGCCGTCGAACGCCGTGGCGAGCGACGGGTCAGCGTTTACCCGTGATGGGATCGTACGCCGGGCCATGGTCGCCACCGACCGGAACCGGCTCGACGAGGAGGAGAGTCCGTATCTCCACCAGCACGCCGACAACCCCGTGAACTGGCAGCCGTGGGACGAC
>PXSV01000041.1:617-7061 GCA_003022685.1 Halobacteriales archaeon SW_9_67_24
GTTCGTCCCGATCAAGGTCGACCGCGAGGAACGGCCCGATCTCGACCGGCTCTACCAGACGATCTGCGGGATGGTCTCCGGCCAGGGCGGCTGGCCGCTGTCGGTGTGGCTCACCCCCGACGGACGACCGTTCTACGTCGGCACGTACTTCCCGCGAGAAGCGAAGCGAGGCCAACCGGGCTTCCTCGATCTGCTCGACTCCATCGCCGAGTCGTGGCAGAACGATCGCGAGGACATCGAGGGTCGTGCCGACCAGTGGGCAAGTGCGATGGCCGGCGAACTGGAGGCGACGCCCGAACAGCCAGGCGACCCGCCAGGCAGCGATCTGCTCGAAACCGCCGCCCAGCAGGCGGTCGAGAGCGCCGACCGCGAGCACGGCGGGTTCGGCCGCGGTCAGAAGTTCCCCCAGACCGGCCGGCTCCACCTCCTCGTGCGAGCCGCCGAACGAACGGGTCGAGAAGTCTTCGACGAGGTCGCCCGCGAGGCGCTCGACGCGATGGCCGATGGCGGACTCCGCGATCACGTCGGTGGCGGCTTCCACCGGTACACCACCGACCGCGAGTGGACGGTCCCTCACTTCGAGAAGATGCTCTACGACAACGCCGAACTCACGCGGGCGTTTCTTTCAGGGTACCGCCGGACGGGCACTGAGCGCTACGCCGAGGTCGCCCGCGAGACCCTCGGGTTCGTTGAACGCGAACTCCGTCACCCCGACGGCGGCTTTTTCAGCACGCTCGACGCCCAGAGCGAGGGCGAGTCCGGCGAACGCGAGGAAGGCGCGTTCTACGTCTGGACGCCTTCGGAGATCCACGACACGGTCGACGACGAGTTCGCGGCCGACCTGTTCTGCGAGCGTTACGGCGTCACCGAGGAGGGGAACTTCGAGGACGGAAAAACGGTGTTGACGCTGAGCGCCGAAATCGAGACTCTCGCCGACGACCACGACACCACCGTCGAGGCGGTCGAGGCGGAGCTCGAACGCGCCCGCGAGGCGGTGTTCGCGGCGCGCGCAGAACGCGAACGGCCGGCGCGCGACGAGAAGATCCTCGCCGGCTGGAACGGCCTGATGATCTCGGCGTTCGCCGAAGCCGGCCTCACGCTCGACGCACGCTTCGCCGACACCGCCGTCACGGCGCTCGATTTCGTCCGCGAGCACCTCTGGAACGACGAAGAAAAGCGGCTCCAGAGACGGTACAAAGAGGGGGACGTGAAGATCGAGGGGTATCTCGAGGATTACGCCTTCCTCGCGCGCGGCGCGCTCAACTGCTACGAGGCGACCGGCGATGTCGACCACCTCGCGTTCGCGCTCGATCTCGGGCGAGCGATCGAGGCGGAGTTCTGGGACGATGGGGAGGAGACGCTCTACTTCACCCCGCAGACTGGAGAATCCCTCGTCGCGCGGCCCCAAGAACTCGACGACCAGTCGACGCCCTCCAGCACCGGGGTAGCAGTCGACGTCCTGCTCGCGCTCGATCACTTCGCCGACGACGATCGCTTCGAGGCGATTGCCACGGCGACGCTCGAAACCCACGCCGAGACCGTCGAATCCGGCCCGCTCCGGCGCGCGTCGCTCGCGCTCGCGGCCGACCGTCACGCCGCCGGGTCGCTCGAATGGACGGTCGTGGCCGACGCGCTCCCCAAAGCCTGGCACGAGCGGATCGGCCGACGCTATCTCCCGCGTCGGCTGCTCGCCCGACGACCGCCTGGCGACGAGAAACTCGCCGCGTGGTGCGACCGACTCGGGCTCGACGAGCCGCCGGCAATCTGGACCGATCGGGACCAGCGCGACGGCGAGCCGACGGCGTACGTCTGTCGATCGTTCACCTGTTCGCCACCGCAGACCGAGGTCGAGGAGGCGCTATCGTGGGTGGAGCGGCTCGCACCGGGGTCGGGGGCCGATCCGGAGTCGACCGCCGCGAACGACGGCTCGACTTAGTTCGTCGGCTCAGGCGCGTCGAGCTGTTCGGCGAGATGGACGATCGGCGGTTGGGGTTCGTCCTCGACGAACCGTGCGACTTCCTCGCCGTCACGCTCGATGACGATCGTCGGGATGTACTCGATGTCGTACTCCGCCACTAGCTCGCCCTGCTTGTCCTGGTCGAGCGCGTACTCCTCGATCCGCTCCTCGGGAACGTCGGCTTCGTCGAGCGCCGCCGCGAAATCCGGGAGGATCGCCCGGCAGTCCTTGCACCAGTCACCGGCCCAGACCCGAACGGTGAGTTCGTCCGCGTGTTCGGCGACGGCATCGATCGCGTCCTCGTAGCCCGCGGGGTTCCAGACCGGGTTCGGCGACATCGTTTCGAGGCTCATGAGTGGTGTTCGGTACCGTCGCGTTTAGCTTGCCCGCATCCTCCGGATGGACAAGCTAGCGGAGTAGTGATCCACGGCCCGTCATCGGTTTAGGGCCTGGTTCCGTACTCGCAGGCAATGAACGACAGCATCCTCGACGCCATCGGTTCGCCCCTCGTCCAGGTCGGTTCGCCCGAAGGCGCGACCGTGGCTGCGAAGATCGAATCGAAGAACCCCGGCGGGTCGGCGAAGGACCGCCCCGCGACGGCAATGGTCGAGGCCGCCGAGCGCGAGGGCGTGCTGGAGCCAGGCGATCGCCTTGTCGAGCCGACGAGCGGCAACACCGGGATCGGTCTCGCGGTGGTCGCGGCGGCGAAGGGGTACGACCTCACGGTCGTCATGCCCGCCTCGAAATCGGCAGAACGGCGGCAGGTCATGGCGGCGTACGGTGCAAACCTCGAACTCGTCGACGGCGAGATCGAGCGCGCGAAGGAACGTGCCGACGAACTCGAAAACGAGGGAATGGTCCAGCTCCGCCAGTTCGAGAACCCGGCGAACGTCCGCGCACACTACGAGACGACCGCCGTAGAGATTCTCGATCAGGTCGGCGATCGGACCATCGATGCGCTCGTCGCCACGGTCGGGACCGGCGGGACGCTCACCGGGATCGGGGGCCGACTCCGCGAGGAGCACCCCGAGATGGACGTCGTCGCGGTCGAGCCCGAGACGAACGCCGTGCTCTCGACCGGCGAGGCGGGCGCGGACGAGTTCGAGGGGATGGGGCCCGGGTTCGTGAGCGACATCCTCGACATCGATTCCATCGACACCATCGAAACCGTCGGGATCGAGGCCGCGGAAGCCGAGTGTCGCCGGCTCGCGCGCGAGGAGGGCATTCTGGTGGGCCAGTCGAGCGGTGCGGCGAACGTCGCCGCGCAGCGGGTCGCCGAGCAGCTCGCGCGACCCGAGCTCGACTGTCCGCCTGCCTCCGCAGAACTCCGGGCCGACGGGAGCGGAGCGGCCGCCACCGAGTACGACGACTGCCCGCTGGTCGTCACCGTCTTTCCCGATAGCGGCGAGCGCTACCTCTCGACCGGGCTGTTCGACGGGTGATCGCTTGGCCGTCGCACGGGACCTCTCGGGTTCCCTCATAGGGTCGGTTGGAAGTCCTTCCAGGATCGACCGCACGACGGCATGCGGTCGCACCGATAACCGCTTCCAACCGACCCTATCAGGCCCAGCCGAAGCCGGTACCGAACGCCGTTCGTGACGGGCTGAAAACTTATGCCAGCGTAACTCGTAACTCGGCGTATGAGATACCGCCGTCCTCGGGCCGTCGGCGTCGTGGCGATCGTACTCGCCGGCCTCGCGAGCGTCGTCGTCTACCCGGAGCTCCCGGCGAGGATGGCGACCCACTGGGGTGCGAGCGGCGAGGTCGACGGCACGATGTCACGGCTCGCGGGCGCGCTCTTCTTCCCGATGTTCAGCATCGGCATCTACGCGGTCTTGCTGGTCGCGCCGCGTCTCGACTCTGACAAACAGAACATCGAGTCGTTCCGGGGTGCATACGAGTGGTTCGCCGCCGGGATGATGTGGTTTCTGGGCTACGTCCACGGACTCGTGTTGCTCTGGAACCTCGGCGTCCGTCCGCCGATCGGTGCCGCGCTCGCGCCGGGCCTCGCCGCGGTGCTCTATGCGAGTGGAGCTCTCGTCGAGCGCGCCGAGCCGAACTGGATCGCTGGCGTCCGCACCCCGTGGACGCTCGACGACGACACAGTGTGGGAGCGGACCAACCGCCGGGCCGCGCTCGCGCTGAAACTCGCCGGCGTGCTCGCGCTGGGTGGCCTCGCTTTCCCCGAGGTCGCCACCCTGTTCGTCGTCGTCCCCGTTCTGCTCGCCGCCGCCTACATCACCGTCTACTCGCTCGTCGCGTACCGACGCCAGCGGACGACATGAGCGACGCGTATAGGGAGTACGGGAGGCCGTCGACCACGCCACGATCCGGCCTCGGCGGCGGTGGGAAATCCCGGTCGGGGCTACTCGACCGTAGCGACCAGCAGGAACGTCTCCGAGCGAGTGGCCTCGTGTTCGATCCCGAACCCGTGGTCGCGGAGCGCGTCCGCGGCCGCGTCGGCGGTGTACCGTTCGTCGAGCGGCGGGCCGTTCTCGCCGGTGCCGGTGGCCGTCCAGTCGACGATGGCGAGTCGCCCCGCAGGCCCGAGCGCCCGGCGGATCGCCGCGAGCGCGTCGTCGCTCGCGAACTCGTGGTAGGTCATCGTCGAGAACGCGGCGTCAATAGCATCGGTCTCGAACGGGAGGTCCTCGATGCCCGTCGTGACGAGTTCGACGTTCGCCGGAGCCCCTTTCTCTTGGTAGTACTCGTGCATCGCCTTCTGAACGTCGACGGCGTAGACCTCGCCGGCATGCGGCGCGACGTCATCGGTGTAAAACCCCGTGCCGCTGCCGAGATCGGCGACAGTGTGCTCCGGCGACGGCGAGACCGCCCACAGCAGTTCTTCAGCCGAGAGGAACCGATAACGCCACGCCGTCTCCTCCAGCTTGTCGGCGTCGTCGACATCGAAGGTGTGATGCCCCATCGTCACAGCGCCTCGAACGCTTCGTCGGCGAGCTCGCATCGAGACGTGGTAGACGGTCTGCATACCGGGTTCTTCCTCCCAGACGACGACGTTACAGGGAAAGAGGCCACCCGTTCGGTTGTCGGTGGCGTCGAGCGTGCGGTCGGCGATCGCGGGGTTGCACGCACCCAGGACGTAGTACGGGTCGCGGTCGGCATCCACCTTCTCGTTGAGGAGCTCCGACGGCGAGAACTCGACGGGGATGCCGAAGCCCGCGTCGGTGAACACCCGCCGGACGTGTTCGACGGCCTCCTCGTGGCCCATCTCCAGCCTCGTCCGTTTCGTGCCGATGTCGTCTTCATCCAGTCGAGCCGGGTCGATTGGCAGCGTCATCCGTGTAGCGTACTGTGCCTCGCGCGAAAGTCGTTTCCCCGAGTGAACCGCGAGCCACCCGACACCGACTTCGGGCCCCCAGTCCGCCTGGGCTCCGCTTCATCGCCAAGCTGGCATCGACGGTCGTCGACGCGTTGCCGTTCTCCCCCACGCCGAATTCGGCTGGGTGATTCCGTCGTCGGTCTACCTGCGGACTTTTATCACCCGCCACCCAACGCCGGCCATGCGCGTTGGCCTGGTTTCGGTCGGCGACGAACTCCTCGCGGGCGACACCGTGAACACCTCGAGCGGTGCGTCGTGGTGCCGGACCGTGTCGAGACGATCGCGACGGTCGTCGACGAGCTCCACGACCGCTACGACGCCGTGCTCGTCACGGGCGGGCTCGGGCCGACCCACGACGACCTGACGATGGACGCCGTCGCACGCGTGTTCGATCGCGATCTCGAAGCGAGCGACGAGGCGATCGAGTGGCTCGCCGAGCACGGTGGCTACGAGCGCTCGGATCTCGCTGCCGGCACCGCCGACCTCCCGGCCGGCGCACGAGTGCTCCACAACGAGGCCGGGGTCGCGCCGGGCTGTGTGGTCGAGTCGGTGTACGTGTTTCCGGGGGTGCCCGACGAGATGCACGCGATGTTCGAGACGGTCGCGGGGGAGTTCGCGGGCACGATCTCCCACGTCGAGTGGGTCCGCGCCGCCGAGCCCGAGAGCGCGCTGCTCGATCGGATCGCCGCCGTCAGGGAGCGCTTCGACGTTACACTGGGGAGCTACCCGGGCGAGCACGTCCGACTCAAGATACAGAGCGACGACGCCGATCGGGCGACGGCGGCGGCCGCGTGGCTCCGCGATCGTGTCGATGTGGCGGAGCCAGCGGACGAGGATCGAAAAACCGACGACGCTCCCCAGGAGTGATCGCCCGGGTCAGCGGTAGAGATACGCCCACCACGCGGCGACGAGGACGATTCCCGCGACCGTGACCGCGTAGCCGGCCCCGTTGATGAGTCCCGTCTGTACGTTCTCCTGGAGGAAGACGCCGATCGCGTTCATGCCGGACACTTGGACGCCCGGGATTTAAGCGTTCCATCCGAGTAGGGAGCCCGATCCGAACCGGTCGTCGTCCAGGCCGGACGGCTTTTGGCGCCGCCGGGGGTAGCGACGGCATGCGACGAGTCGGCTTCGTGGTGAACCCCAT
>PXSV01000041.1:7101-8268 GCA_003022685.1 Halobacteriales archaeon SW_9_67_24
CGTCGCTCGCCACCCACGCGGCGAATGCAGACGACTCGATCGAACTCCTCGTTGCCGGCGGCGAGATGGGGGCGTCGATCGCCCGCGACGCCGATTTCGATTTCGAGTGCGAAGTCGTGACCGATCCGCCGATGGAGACGAGCGCCACGGACACACGCGAGGCCGTTCGTCGATTCGCCGAGCGCGTTCCGTCGGCGGCGGAACGGAACGGTCGAGCGGCGGAGCCGCGAGACGAGGGAGGGGACCTCGTCCTGTTCGTCGGCGGCGACGGCACCGCGGTCGACGTCGCCGAGACGCTCGACGACCGGGAGAGTGACACACCGATCCTCGGGGTGCCGGCCGGCGTCAAGATCTACTCGTCCGTGTTCGCGGTCTCGCCCCGCGCGGCAGGCCGGATCGCGGCGACGTTCGCGGACACCGAGACCCGCGAGGTGAACGACATCGACGAGAACGCCTATCGGGAGGGCGAAGTCCACACCGAGCTTCGGGCGATCGCCCAGGTCCCGGTCGCCGAGGAGGTCCAATCGAGCAAACAGCTCGGCGGCGGCACCGTCGAGACCCTCGCGGCGGGGGTCGCGAGCGAGGTCGAACCGGGGACGACGTACGTGCTCGGGCCCGGAAGCACCGTCGGCGCGATCGAGGACGAGCTCGGATTCTCCGGCACGCCGCTCGGCGTGGACGTCTGGCGTGCGAACCCGGCGGGGCCGGATGCGGGCGAGTGGCCGGCCGGGGAGGTGCTCGCGCGCGACGCCAGCGCCGACGAGATCCTCGACGTGCTCGGCGAGCGGAACGTGGTGGTGGTCTCGCCGATCGGCGGCCAGGGGTTCGTCTTCGGCCGGGGCAACCAGCAGCTCTCGCCCGACGTGCTCCGCCGCTCCGAGGTCGAGATCGTCGCCTCGCGCCGCAAGCTCGACGACATCGGCGTGCTGCGGGTCGATACCGGCGACCCGGACCTCGACGTGGATCACCCGCCGGCCGAGGACGTACTGGGCGACGATCGCGCGCTCGACCGCGGCCGCATCGAGGTTCTCGGCGTGGATCGTCGCTTGGGATTCCTCGGTCTGGGCCGATTCGGACATCACCGTGAGGGTTCCCTTGCCGCCCATCCGGAGGGACACCTCGTCGCCCTTCTCGACGTCGTGTGCAGACGCCCACTCTGCGGGCAAC
>PXSV01000041.1:8393-9197 GCA_003022685.1 Halobacteriales archaeon SW_9_67_24
GTCTCGACCATGTCGGGTGTCGGTGCGTCCACACACCTTAATCTTTTCCCTATGCCACTAAAGCAACTGCGGGTTCTACTAGCGGTTCGAAACGAATGTTGGAACAGTCGAGTGGACTGGCTTACTTTTGGTGGTCAACCCCGTCCTCATGACAGACTATATGGACAGGACCCAAACGGTACCAGCGGTCGCTCCGACGGCGAGTACGAACATCACGGTCGTATTCAGCCACGACACCCGCCTGCTTTCGATCCAGCCGTCATCGAATGCCTTCCTGCCCCGGAGCAGATTCACGCCGATACCAATTAGCAGCCAGCCGCCGCCACCCAGAACGAAGATCACCCATGAAGACTCCGTCAGGCCCGACCACGAGAACTCCGCGAGACCGGATAGTCCCAGCAGCACCTGGCTTGTCCCGATGAGCACGACAGCGAGGCCAGTGAGTCGCTTCCGATCGATCAGGCCGCGAGGACTGTGCTCGCCGTCGGATTCGGTAGTAAGGCTCGAACGCTGGTTTTGAGTCATATCACCAATACGTTGGTTTTCCGTTATTATACTATCGGTCAAATAACTGTTCACGCTCCACTGAGCGAGAAATCGGGGCGAAGAGGTTACCACGGCGCGCCGCGATCAACACGAAGATCATTCCGTGCGTGACGACCCTACACCACCTTCAGCAGCCGGCGCTCGACTCGGCCGATCCTGACCTTCCGCCAGCCCTGGAGTTCGTTGTCGAGGTCCGGATCGCCGGTATCGACCCGCAGCACGCCGATGTCGTCGAGCTTGCGGCGCGAGGCGACGATC
>PXSV01000042.1 GCA_003022685.1 Halobacteriales archaeon SW_9_67_24
GTACCGACTATCAACCTCATCGAGCATGGCCCTTAGCCAGTTCCTTCTAAATGAGGGGTCGGTTATCTGTTCTAATCCGTTATCGAACGTGAGGAGATGGGGCGCGGGTTTATCGTTCACATTCGAGAATGCTTCGTATTTCATCGATCTAGATATCAGATCGTCCAAATTTTCAGTATCGTCGCTGAGTATGAACGTCGTACTATTTCTTGTTGCTCGCATCATAGTCAGAACCCATCGGTTGTTGATCGTAATGCGAATCCCGCCACTTTTCGGAATAGATGAAACCAGTATCGAATCGTCTTCATCAAGTCCTGTGACGGACAGTAGTTCCTCGAACAGATCGAAATGCTGGTCGATCCAGCTTCGACTCTGAGCCTTTCCGACTCGTTCAACGAGTCGTCGATGTGCGTCTTCGTTCGCCACGTCGGCAGTTTCGCTCGTTTGTCGGTTCGAGCGACCACTCGTTGTGAGCGAGGCGCTAACCCGACGCGATTCCGAGGGAATCGACGTTGCACTACTCCCGCTTGCGCTGCTTGGCACGGGAGACGAGGTTTGGACACGCTCGTCGATGGCATCGAGTTTCGCTGGCGAACTCTCGTTCCATGATCCCTCGAACCACTCGCGTAGTTCCGCGATTCGCTCGGGTTCGTCGAACCGAACGCCGAGTTCGTCCCGTCGTCCCAGCCCAGTCCGGGTGAGATTCGCCGATCCGACGAGCGCGCCGGTCTCGCCGATGACCGTCTTCGCGTGGAGATTGCGAACGTCGCGTATTCGCTCGTGATGGCGCGCAACGAACTCGCGGATGGTTTTGCGCTCGCTCCGGCGATAGTTGTCGAGCCACGCCTCCATATCGGTCAACAGCCGCCAGGATGCTGTATCGACGAGGACGCCTTCGAGATAGTCGAGCGTGATGTACGGTGACGCGAACAGCACGTCCTCACCGGCGATGATCTCCCGAATCGCGGTATCGAACGGTGATATACCGCCATCGGCGCTTTCGTCGGTGTGGTGGACGATGTTCGGCATGATACCGTTATGCCCCGGTTCTGCAATGTAGCTTCTGCTGCACAGCACTGCTCTCACTACGAGTGAAGAGAGGTTAGAACTCCTCGACGTGCGGCCGCAGGTCGAGTTCGAGCGTCCACGCGCTCCGGTCCTGTTCGACGAGATGCCAGTAGCTCTCGGCGATGGCGTCGGGATCGAGGTACTCCTTCGGACTTTGAACGTCGCGTCCTGGTGGGTGGATGCCGCCGTCGATGATGACGTGAGCGACGTGGATATCCTCAGGGCCGAGGTCGCGTGCCATCGACTCGGCCATCCCCCGGACCGCGAACTTTCCGGTCGAGAACGCGAGCGCGCCGTCGTTACCTCGGACCGAGGAGGTCGCGCCGGTGAAGATCACCGTGCCGCCGTCGTTCGCGAGCATGTCTTCGACGGCTTCCTGCGAGCAAAGAAAGCCGCCGCGTGCACCGACCGCGAGCGCCTGGTCGAACTCCTCGACCGAGAGGTCTCCCAATCCCTTCCACGCGCCGCCGCTGGCGTGGTTCACGAGCACGTCCACGGGACCGAACGCCTCGCGGACGGTCTCGAACCCCGCTTCGACTGCCTCCGGATCGGTGACGTCGGTCGGGGCTGCGAGCGCGCTCCCGGCTGTTTCGTCGAGTTCGTCGGCGAGGTCCTCGATGAACTCGGTCGAGCGAGCGAACAGGCCGACCGCGCAGCCTTCCGCCGCAAATTTTCGAGCAATCGACGCACCGAGGCCCGGGCCGACGCCCGCGATGACGACTGTGCGTGTCATGATCGACACAGTGGACGAGCGAACAAAACCGTTCTGCGGCCGGCGGTGCGGGTGCGGTTGCGGTGCCTGGCGGATGAAGGGCGAGGGCGCGAGCGGAGCGAGCGGCCGAGGGCTTCTGCGGTGCTGTGCGGTAGCATCCGCGCGAGCGAAGCGAGCGCGATTCACCGCGAGTGAGCGCGAAGCGCGAACGAGCGGGTGTTTTTCATGAACGTTTTTGCGAGGAGCGGTGCGTGAGCGAACAGAGTGAGCGAGCGCACCCGACGAAGTAAAAAGGTTCGGGCACGGTGGGATTCGAACCCACGACCGTTTGGTTAGAAGCCAAACGCTCTCTCCGGACTGAGCTACGTGCCCCGGTCGGGAGTTCGCGCCGTCGGTGAAAAGCAGTCGGGTCTGGTGCGGAACGCTTACCCCGATCTCCGGCCAACCGTGGACCGATGAGGGTCATCGGGATCGTCGGGCTGCCAGGCAGCGGCAAGAGCGAGGCTGCGGCCGTCGCCCGCGAGGCAGGGGTGCCCGTCGTGACGATGGGCGACGTCATCCGGCGCGAATGTCGTGATCGCGACCTCGATCCCGCGACACACCACGGCGAGGTGGCGAGCGCGCTCCGCGAGGAGGGCGGGAAGGGAGCGATCGCCGAGCGCTCGCTGCCGATAATCGAGGACGCGCTCGAATCGGCCGACACCGTCCTGGTCGACGGCATTCGCTCCGACATCGAGGCGACACGGTTCGAGGCGGCGTTCGGCGATGCGTTCACGCTCGTTGCGATCGAGGCTCCCTTCGAGACCCGGGCCGAGCGCGTCGACGCCCGCGGGCGGGACACGCCGACTTCGGAGGGTGGCGAGAGCCTCGAAGCCCGCGACGAGCGCGAACGCGGGTTCGGGATGGGCGACGCCATCGCCGACGCCGACGTCACGATCGACAACACCGACTCGCTCGACGCGTTCCACGAGCGCATCCGCGCGCTGCTCGATGGACGGATGGGCGCGCTCAACGCTGATCGGGAGGCCGAGCTATGATCTACCGGATCGACGTTCAGATCACCGCGCCGGTGCGCGATACCGAGGTCACGGATCGCGTCGCCGATGCGGTGGCGAACCTCTTCCCGGGGGCCGATATCGAGCGCGAACCTGGCGAGATCCGTGCCGAGACCCACTCGCTCGATCACTTCTCGGAGCTCCTCCACCGCCAGGCAATCCTCGACTCCGCCCGGGGCGAGTTCTTCGGCGACCGCCGGGGCGAGACCCTCTCATTCGACTTGAAGAAACAGGCCGCCTTCGAGGGGGTAGTCAACTTCGCGGTCGGCGACCCGAGCGAACTCGGCGAGATACACGTCCGAGTGCGGGTCCACGAGCCGTCGGTCGAGGCGTACGTCGATCACGTCGCGCCGCCGACCGAAGACGGGACGCCGGTCACCGACGATCCGTAGCGTCGTCGCCGTTCGCCTCGTTGAACCCACTGACGAAGATCGCCAGCCACTCGCTCGCGTCGCGCCTGCGACGCATCTCGACCGTCTCGACCCACTTCACCCACTGGAACCCGCGCCGACCGGGTGCGACGAGCCGGAGCGGGAAGCCGTGGCCGTGACTGAGCCGCTCGCCGTCGACGTGAGTCGCAAGCAGCGCGTCGCGGGCCTCCTCAAGGGGGAGGCTCCAGCGATAGCCCGTCACCGATCGAAACGAGACCCACTCCGCCTCGTCGGTCGGCTCGGCGCTATCGAGGAGGTCGCCGACCCGGACGCCCCGCCAGGCATGCGTCGAGTACCACCCGCTGGTGCAGTCGAGCACCGCACGGCGGTCTTCGCTTGAATCGAGCGCCTCGTCGCCGAACGCGAGCTCGCGCTCGACGTGGCCACCGACCCGGAGCTGCCAGGCGTCAGGATCGATCGGGTCGGGGTCGTCGGCGACCCAGCTCGTCGTCGGGAAGTCGTTGCCCTCGCCGCTCCCCTCCTCCTTCGATCCGGTGAAACGATGATCAGCGCCGGCGAGATCGAACAGCCGGTTGGTCCCGCGCTGGAGTCGCCACGTCAGCGCGCCGAAGCCCACGACCGCGAGCGATCCCATCGTGGCGCGTCGACCGGCGAAATCGTCCGTACTCGGGGTGCGGAACCGCCCGTGCAGATGCACGACCAGGAGGGGCACCACGAGCACCCCGAGCGCCATGTGAACGAACAGCAGCGTCCACGGCCCGATCATCGGATGGCCGCCGAACGCCCAGTAGATCCCGGTGGCGAGCGCCGCGATGGCGACGATCCCCAGCAGAATCGAGAACGGGGTATGTCGGTCCCACGCCACTCGATTGGTCACTCGATGGCGCACCCGGCGGAGTTTCCAGAACAGCAAGAGGACGAGCGAGAGCCCGCCGATTCCGTGGGTGACGAACACCCACGCGTCGCCGGTGCGTCCCGAGACGAGGCCGAGCAGGCCGGTGGCGACCGCGAAGCTCACGGTGGCGAGGATCGACCAGTCGACCAGGCGCGGCGGGAGTTCGAGACGCGACCCCATCGTTCGATCTACGCTTTCCAGCCGGTTGAGCCCTGCGCACATCCGGGATGACCGGTCCCTTCAGCCGTACGACCGCTCGGCGACCGTCTCCTCGGCCCCGTTTCGCACCGTTACGGTGTCGCCGTCGTTGTTCCAGACGGCCCCCGACGCACCCCAGTACAGCTCGCTCGGGGCGTCCGACCCGTTCCCCGTGTGGAGCGTGACTTGCTCGTCTGGTTTAAGCACGAATCCGCCCGGGAAGGTGTAGACGTGATCAGCAGCGTCGCTCACGGTCCAGCCGCCGAGGACGAGGCGCTCCGTGCCCGTGTTCTCGAACACGATCCGCTCGCCGTTGGGGTTCGCGTTGTCGTTGCCCGGCGCGTCGGCGTCGATTTCGGCGATCCCGAACTCTTCAGATCCCGCCTGGTTCCCGGCTACCGCTCCCGGTTCGCTGCCGTCGGTCGCACACGTCCAGAGTCCGATTCCCTCCCCCTGGGCGCGCGACTCAGCCCGATCGAACCGCTCGCGCCCCGCGAACCCCGTCTCGTACACTCGTGCGTAGCCTTCGGCGACGAGGCGGTAGTTGACTT
>PXSV01000043.1:0-906 GCA_003022685.1 Halobacteriales archaeon SW_9_67_24
CCACGCACGCTTCGCGCGCTCCGGCGCTCGCCCTTCATCCGCCAGGACCGCACCGCGCCGCCTCCGCATCCCCACACCGCCACGACTCCCGTACTGGCCATCGACGGGGAGTCGTCGTCCCCGGAAGAGTCGGGCGATCAACAGAAAGTCGCTTCAGCGAACCGTTTTGTGGGTTGCCAGCAACACACGTTCATGGCGGTCGAAGAAACGGAGTACGTTCAGGTCGCGTCGCTTCCCGAACTCGAAGACGAGGGGCGGACGGTCGTCAGCAGCGACGGCCAGCCGATCGCGCTCTTTCACCACGAAGGCGAGGTTTACGCCGTCGACAACCGGTGTCCGCACATGGGCTTCCCGCTCACTCGCGGCACCGTCGAGGACGGCATCCTCACCTGCCACTGGCACCATGCACGCTTCGAGTTGGAGGAGGGCGACACGTTCGACCTCTTCGCCGACGACGTCCAGACCTTCCCGACCGACGTGAGGGAGGGCGAGGTGTATCTCGACCCCGATCCCGAACCCGACGTGCCGCCAGCGACCCGACGACGCAACCGCCTCGCCGACGGCCTCCAGGAGAACATCTCGCTCGTGATGGCGAAGTCGGTCATCGGCCTTGACGAGGAGGGCGAGGGCTTCTACACGCCGCTCGAAACGGCGGTCAACTTCGGCACCCGCTACCGGGCGATGGGATGGGGCCGTGGCCTCACCACGCTCGGCTGCATGGCGAATCTCCACGAGCACGTCGGCGGCCGGGACAAGCGCCGCGCGATGTTCATGGGGGTCCGCGAGGTCGCCGACGACTCCGCCGGCGAGCCGCCCCGCTTCCAGCAGTACGCCTTCGACAACCGGGACCTCTCGAAGTCCCGGCTCAAGTCGTGGTTCAGGAACACCTGCGAGGTCCGCGACGCC
>PXSV01000043.1:1035-6671 GCA_003022685.1 Halobacteriales archaeon SW_9_67_24
AGGAGTGGGAGCGACCCGATGGATTCGTGGAGACGCTGCTTTCGGAGGACGCCGAGGCGATCATCGACGCGCTGACCGACGCGATCAAGGCGGGGGCAACGACGGATCAGCTCGCGGACGCGGTCGCGCGCGCCGCCACGCGACGGGTGCTGTGGTTCGCCACGAACAACGAGTTCAACGACTGGAACACCGTCCACCACACGTTCACCTACGCGAACGCGGTCCATCGCGCCACCCGAAAGACCGACGCGACCGAACTCTATCGAGCCTGCTTCGACGGTGCCATGTCGGTCTATCTCGACCGGTTCCTCAACTCGCCGCGTGCGCCGGTGCCCGATCCTGGCGAGTCCGATCGTGACCCGACCGACGTTCGCGCCGACCTGCTTGACGCCTTCGACGAGCAGGGTCAGGTCAACCACGCCGCGACGCTCGTGAGCGAACACTTCGATGCGGGTGGCGATCCCGACGATCTCAAACGCACGCTCGGCCGGGGGTTGCTCCGTGAGGACGCGAACTTCCACACCCTCCAGAACGTGGAGGGGGCATTCGGTCGGTTCGAGGTCGTCGGCGACGAAGCGGAACAACGGATGGCGCTGATGGCATGTGCGCGCTACATGGCCGCACATTTCCCGACGCGGCGCTCGGCCGAGCAGACCTTTTCGATCGCGACCAGGCTCCACCGCGGCGAGCGCCTCCACGAGGTGGAATAGGGACACCGACAGTCGGGAACTCGCTTCGTTGCGGCGGTGGCGCGCGGGAGCGCGAAGTGCGACTCGCGCGAGGTCTGCGTGAGCGAAGTCGTCCGAGGGAGCTTCGCTCTCTCGTGATGACGAAACGGCTTCGCCGTTTCGAACCATGAGTCCAGGCTCGTCAGAGCAACGCTCTGACGGTGGATGACTGATAGGGTCGGTTGGAAGTCCTTCCGAGATCGACCGCACGATGGCGTGCGGTCGCACCGGTAAACGCTTCCAACCGACCCTATAAGCAAGCGTAGCGAGCGAAGGAATCGATTGGGGAAGGAGTGGGTGGAGTTTCAGCTGTCTCGGACCAACAGTCGGAACGAGACTTCACAGCTACCCTGGCAGAAAAACGTTGAGCACTGCGACGACGACGCCAGCGAGACCCATCCGAATCCCAGCAACGTACCATCGCTGGCGGGAGATCGAGGCCATGTACGCCCCGAAGGCGAACAGCACAGCGACCGCGATCCCGACCGAGACGAGCGTCGCCTGGAACAGTGTGAACAGCGCCCCCTCCAACAGGAACGGGGTGAGTGGCACTACGAGCCCGAGCAGTGGACCGAGACCGCTCATCAGCGCGTTGACGACCTGATCGCTCATCTTCTCGCGCTCAACCTGCGTGTCGCTCAGGTCGGTGAGCATCGCGTCCTCGGTTGCCTGAATCTCGGCGCGCATCTCCGCGCGCTCGATCTCCCAGACGCTCCAGACGCCGGAGGTGGTGAGCCCGACGGCCGCGCCGAGCCCGAGGCTGATTACCGTTAGTCCGTCCGCGATCCCCGAGAGATACGCGCCGACGGTGACGCCGACGCCAGTGAGCGCGCCGTCGAACCCGTTTGAGACGAAGTACCGCCGCGCGATCGGGCCGATCATGTCGGTTCCGATCCGCTCGCGCAGCGACTCCGAGTCCGCACTCATCAGTCTTGGGGTGTCGGCGCGTCCTCGACGATACGGTCCCCGCAGGCAACCTGATCGACCGAGTGGACCGTCGCGCCGGTGTCCTCGATCACTGTCGTCACCTCGTCGTAATCGATGTCGTCGCCCTCGACGGTGAACTTGATGTTGCGAACCTCCTCGTCCATTTCGATGAGGATGGCGTTCACGCCGTCGACTCCGTCGGTGTCGGCGATCTCCTGGGCGATCGAGAGCATCGTCGGCTCGTGGGGTTTGAGAACGTCGAGGACGAGTTGGCGGATCGTGGCCATACGTCCGCAGTACGGAACTACTCCGATAAGGATGTGTTGATGCGGCGAGGCTCTCGCCGAAAGACTCCGGGCGACGAAGCAGTCATGATTCGGTCCGTTCGACGAGTTCGGTCGTCGTGACGACGGGAGCGAGGTCTTGCTCCCGGAGATCCCCGTCGTCGCTCCACAGCGCGCATCCGAGATGGAACGCCGACGCGAGAAACGGCGCATCATCGGGGTCGATGTCCGCCATCGCCTCGCGGGCGGCCGGCAACGAGTTGTCGAACGCGTCGCCCGGGACGGTCGTGATTTCGTCGAGTACCAGATCGAGGAGCGTATCGAGTTGGTCGCCGGTCAATCCGGTTTTCTCGCGGAGTGTCCCGCGGTGATTCCGCACCTCGGTGCCAAAGTGTTCCGGCGCGTAAAGATCGAACCCGCCCGAGAGCATCAGTTCGCGCGTCTTCCCGCCGGCGATCAACGCCGAGAACACGACGTTCGTATCGACGACCAGTTGCATTCAATAGTGCTCGGCGACCGCGTGTTTGACCGCCTCGCCGAGTTCCTCTGCCTCGGCCTCGGTGAGCTGACTCTCGCTGGCGATTTCCTCGGCTACGCGGAGCTTTTGGAGGTACTCGCGCATCGACCGGCGTGCGACCTCGCTCCAGTTGATCTCTGGGTGGTCGTCCATCTCTTCTTTGAGGTCGTCCGGAACACGGATTGTCACGTTCGGCATCACGCTCACCTGTGCGCGTATTTGCACGCACGAGTAATAGTCGTTGCGGCGCGGCTCCGCTGTTGCGAACGTCGCCGGGAGGCTCGGTGATCGATCCGCTGTTCGCCGTCTTCGTTGATGAGAGTCACGACGGGTTTCTGTCGGAGCGGGCCGACGGCTCGTCGCTTCAGTTTTCGTTTTCGTCCCCGTCGTCCACGTCCTCGAAGTCGGCGTCGACGTACTCCTCGTCGTCACCCTCGTCACCGGCACCGTCGCCGCCCATGTCACCCATGCCGCCTGGCCCTGCGCCGCCAGGCCCGCCCGCCGCACCGCCGGGGCCAGCACCTGCACCACCGGCTCCGCCCGCAGCCTGCTGGGCGGCCTCTTGTTGCTGGTACATCTGCTTGCCGATCTCCTGGAGTTCGGTCGAGAGCTCTTCGGTTGCCTCGGTGAGCTCCTCGGTCGTGGCGTCCTCGTCCTCCAAGACATCTTCGACGTCGCCGATCGCGTCCTCGATGTCCGCGCGGAGGTCGTCGTCGACCTCCTCCTCGTTCTCTTCGAGGAGGCTGTTCGCGCGCTGGACCGCGCTCTCGGCCTCGTTGCGCGCCTCGATGCGCTCGCGGCGCTTTTCGTCCTCCTCGGCGTACTCCTCGGCTTCCTCCTGCATCCGGTCGATCTCCTCGTCCGAGAGGCCTGCGCCGCCCTCGATGGTGATGTCCTCCTTGTTGCCCGAACCCTGGTCCTCGGCCTCCACGTTGACGATGCCGTTCTCGTCGATGTTGAACGTGACCTCGATCTGTGGGGTCCCGGCGGGTGCGGGCGGAATACCCGAGAGCTGGAACTCACCCAGCAGTTCGTTCTCGTTCGCGATCTCGCGCTCGCCCTGGAACACACGCACTTGAACCTGGGTCTGGTTCGCCGCAGCCGTCGTGAAGATCTTCGATTCCTCCGTTGGAATCGTGGTGTTCTTCTCGATCAGGCGCTCGAAGAGGCCACCCTTGACCTCGATCCCGAGGCTCAGGGGGGTGACGTCGAGCAGCACGATGTCGTCGACGTCCCCGGAGAGCACGCCGCCCTGGATCGCCGCCCCCAGTCCAACCGCCTCGTCGGGGTTGACGTTCTTCTGAGGGTCTTGGCCGGCGAGGTCGGAGACCTGCTCTTGGACCTGGGGCATTCGGGTCGAGCCACCGACGAGGATCACTTCGTCGATGTCGTCGGCGTCGTAGCCCGCGTCCGAGAGCGCCTGCTCGGTCGGCCCGACGGTCCGCTCGATGAGATCGGCGGTTAGGGACTCGAACTTCGCACGGGTGAGATCTTCTTCGAGGTGGACCGGTCCCGAGTCCGTAGCGGTGATGAACGGCAGATTGATCGTGGTCTCCTTGCGGTTCGAGAGCTCGATCTTGGCCTCCTCGGCCGCGTCCTGCAGTCGCTGGAGCGCCTGGCGATCGTCCCGGAGGTCGAACCCGTGCTCGGACTCGAACTGCTCGGCGAGCCAGTCGACGATGGCGTCGTCCCAGTCGTCCCCGCCGAGGTCGTTGTCGCCGTTGGTGGCGACGACCTCGTACACGCCGCCGCCGAGGTCGAGAACGGAGACGTCGAAGGTCCCTCCACCCAGATCGTACACCATCACGGTCTGGTCGGAATCGTCGTCCAGCCCGTAGGCCATCGACGCTGCAGTGGGCTCGTTGATGATGCGCTCGACCTCGAAACCGGCGATCTCGCCGGCGTCCTTCGTCGCCTGGCGCTGGCTGTCCGAGAAATAGGCGGGAACGGTGATGACCGCCTTCTCGACCTCGTCGCCGAGGTACTCCTCGGCGTCGCGCTTGACTTTGCCGAGGATCAGCGCCGAGATCTCCTCGGGCGTGTACTCCTCACCGTCGATCTCGACGGTGTAGTCCTCGCCCATGTGGCGCTTGATCGACTCCACAGTCCGATCGGGGTTCTGGATCGCCTGGTTCTTCGCCGGCTTCCCCACCAATCGCTCGTCGTCGGCGAACGCCACCGTCGACGGCGTGGTGCGGTCGCCCTCGCCATTGACGATGATCTCGGGGTCGCTACCCTCCATCACCGCGAAGGCGCTGTTCGTCGTGCCGAGGTCGATGCCGAGGATCTTGTTGCTCGCCATTGTTGGGTACGGGTATCGGTTTCGGCGGGTTAAAAGTTGCTAAGATGCATCACCAGTCGTCGTTCGCTCGTCGTACTCCCCGGTGGCGGTTTCGCCGGCCGGAGGGCTCGGTCATGTGGGACGATCCCCCGACCGCAATACGACCGCTCGGCGACCCGACTGCGGGCGAAACGCACGACACCGTTCGGGCCTTCGACGACGTATGGTCGTTCCCCTCGCGATGGACTGGCAGGACCTCCTGTTCGCCAACTGGCCCGTCGATCCCGATGTCGTGGATGCGCACCTCCCGGACACGCTCGACGTCGACACCCATGACGGAAGCGCGTGGCTCTCGGTCGTCCCGTTCACGAACGCGGCCGTCCGTCCCCGTGGACTTCCCGCCCAGCTCGGCGTCGATCTCCCCGAACTCAACCTCCGAACCTACGTCACCTGCGAGGGCACCCCCAGTGTGTACTTCTTCAGCCTCGACGCCGAGGGCGTACTCGGGGTGCTCGGCGCGCGCCTCTTTCACCACCTTCCGTACTACTACGCCCGGATGTCCCACCGCCGGAGCGAGAGCGGTGCGTCGCGGTTCGAGAGTCGCCGACTCCACCCTGGCGCGCGACCGGTGGAGTTCGCCGCCACCTACGAACCCGCGGGCGAGCGGTTCGACCCGAAATCGGATTCGCTCGCGGCGTTCCTGACCGAGCGATTCCGCTTTCACACCGAAGCCCCCGACGGCACGATACGGTACTCGACGGTCGAACACGATCCGTGGCCGCTCTATCCCGCAACGGTCAGAATCGACGAGAACACCCTGTTTCGGGCGAACGGGTTCGCCGACCCGGCGGGTGAGCCGGTTCACTACTACAGCCCTGGCGTCGAGATCACCGCCTCGG
>PXSV01000044.1:0-26332 GCA_003022685.1 Halobacteriales archaeon SW_9_67_24
CGCCGGCGGCGACCCGTGCTACCGCTGTGTGTTCCCCGAGGCGCCCGAGCCGGACGCCGTGCCCTCCTGTGCGGAGGTCGGCGTGCTCGGCCCCGTTCCGGGCGTCGTCGGAGCGACGCAGGCGGCGGAGGCGCTCAAGCGCCTGCTCGGCGTCGACCGACAACGGGCCGAGTGAGTTCCCATCGAGGTAGATTTCGTCGGGGACCGCGAAGCGCTCCCGACACCACGAAAGCGGGTCGTCGCGGTCGCGTCGCTCGGCGTCCGCCCTGCCTGGTTCGAACCCCTCGTTCATGCACCACGGTACTCGCCGGAGGTACAACGGGCTGTCGACGTTCGCTCAACCGACGCTGCCCTCCCCGCCCCACCGCACGACGATCGAACTCAGCCGAGCCGTTCGTCCACGGCAGACGCCACGCGATCGAGCGCGCGATCGGCGGCGTCGATCGAGCCCGCGAGGCTGAGGAAGCCGTGGGCCATCCGGGGATGGTGAGCGTGCTCGACGTCGACGCCGGCGTCGCGGAGGCGGTCGGCGTAGGCGACGCCCTCCGCGCCGAGCGGATCGAACCCACAGGTGACAACGGTCGCGGGCGGCAGGTCGCCGAGATCGGCCGCACGGAGCGGCGAGGCGTCGGGCTCCGCGCCGTCGGCGGGCGTCGGGAGGTACTGTTCCCAGAACCAGTCCATGTCCGCCCGCGTGAGGAGCCCCGACCAGTCGTCACAGGGGTCGGCGTCGGCGGCGTGATCGGTGATCGGATAGAGCAGGAGCTGGTGACGGAGTTCGATATCGGTCTCGCGCGTATGGCGCGCGATGACCGCCGCGAGATTGCCGCCAGCGCTGGTCCCCGCAACCCCGAGACGGTCGGGGTCGCCGCCGAACGTTTCGGCGTTCGCGGCCACCCACGAAAGCGCGCTCTCGGCGTCCGCGACCGCGGCCGGGAACGGGTGTTCGGGGGCGACCCGGTAGTCGACCGAGACCACGATACGACCTGTGCGGCGGGCGAGGCGTCGGCAGATCGATCCCGCCGAGTCGAGCGTTCCCAGCACCCAGCCGCCGCCGTGGTAGAAGACGAGAACCGGCGCGGGCGAGGAGGTCGCGGGCCGGTAGATTCGGACAGGGATTTCCGTGGGACCAGGGATCGACCGGTCGCCGACCCGATCGACGGCGGGTGCGTCGGCGGTAAACACCTCGTCCTCCCGGCGGCGTGCCCGCTCAACCGTCATCTCGTGCCACGCCGGCAGCCCCTCCTCGCGGCGGATCGCCGCGATGGCGGCCGCCATTTCAGGGTGGAGCGTCGAACGCGATCGGTCGGTGACGGGTCGCCGTCGGGACACTGTTCGGTGTCTCGGTTCGTTTCGTCCCGTCGAGTATCACTGTTCGGGCTCCACCAGGCGTGCCCGCCCGTCGAACTCACTCGATGGATCGTTCGCTCTCGCCGGCGACCTCGCTACTGAAGTACGAGTCAAGCACTTTCGCCTCGCCGGTGCGGATGTGCTCGTGGAAGGTCGGGCCGGCGATGTCGAGCGAGTCGGCGATCTCCTCGCCGTCGATCGGACGCGGCCACTCGAAGAAGCCCGAGAGATAGGCGGTTTCGAGCACCTCCGCCTGGCGATCGGTGAGCGCGTCGTCGAGCGCCGCCCGGAACTCCGTGCCCCGGGTGCCCGTGCGCTCGTGCTCGCGCTGGGCCACCAGTTCGGTGTCCTCGTACTGTTCGGTCATCGCCGCGACGATCGCGCGGACGTCTGCGTCCTGGGGGAGTTCGAACACGAGTCGTCCCTCGCCCTCGGCGGCGCTCCCCTCGCGGATGACGCCGCCCTGCTCGGCGAGCGACACCGTGCTCGACGATCCCGCGGAGACGAACCGGAAGACCGCCTCGGTGCCGTTCTCGCCGTCGTGTTCGTTCACCAGCGCGGCCTCGATGTCCTCGCGCTCGTCCGCGAGATCGAGCACGGTCCCGGGATCGGTCCCGGTGACGGTGACGAACTCGACGAGCGAGCCGTCCGAGCGCTCGACGATGCCGTCGAGCGTGACCCGACACTCCGTTCGGGCGGTGAGGTCGATGGTGAAGATCGAGCGGTCGTGGAGGGCGAACTCGAGTTCGACCACGGTATCCGAGACGAGCGCGCGGCGTCGCTCGACGGCGCTGAACGCGTACGCGATCGTCTCGCCGAGCTCGTTCAACACGGCGCGTTCGGTCTCGTCGAACGCGTTCGGGCGGGGCGAGTAGACACAGAGCACGCCGTAGGTCGTTTCCTGGTAGACAAGCGGGATCGCGGCCGCCGACTCGTAGCCGCGTTCGAGCGCGGCCTCGCGCCACGGCGCGAACGCCGGGTCGTCGGCGATCGACTGGGCGACCTGCATCTCGCCCGCCTCGATCGCGGTGGCGGCGGTCACGTGGTCCTCGCGCCCCGCGTCCGGACCGGGTCGATCGCCGAGATAGCCCCCCTCGACACCGGCCCACTCTCGCGGTTCGACGCCTGCCTCGGCAACGCGGCGTTCGCCGATCCACGCAAAGCGGTAGGCGTCCTCGCCGGCGAGGTTCGAACAGACCGCCCGTTCGATCTCCTCGCGGGTCGAGGCACGCACCAGCGCCTGGTTCACGTCGCGGATGATCTCGTTGATCCGGTTGGTCGTCTCGAGGCGCTCGGCCTGGTATTCGAGCGCGCGCTCGCGGTTCTTCCGGTCGGTGATGTCCTGGAACACGCCGACGGTGCCCTGGAACTCCTCCTCGAAGGGCAGCAGGGAGATGTGTGCGAGATACGTCCGTGACTCGCCGTCCGGTGGCGTGATCTCGGCCTCGATGGTCCCCGTCTCACGGTCGTTCTCCGCGGAGAGCAGGTCGCGGAGCAGTTCGACGTACTCGTCGACGACCCACTCGTCGATCACGCCCCGTTCGATCAGCGTGAGGAACCGTTCGTTCCGCAACTCCTCGGCGGTGTGGCCCACCATCGACCACGCGTTCTCGTTGCCGCCGACGATCGTGGCCGTCTCGTCTAAGACGAACACCCCGACGGGCGCGGTCTCGACGATGGTCTCGTACCGCTCCAGTTCCGCCTCGCGCGCTCGCCGCTCGGTGACGTCGCGGGCGACACCCACGGTTCCGCCGAACTCGCCGGTTTCGTCCCGGAGGAGGGTGAGATCGATCTCGCAGGGGAACTGCTCGCCCGCCGCCGTGTGGATCGTCACGTCGTAGGTCCTGACGCCGCCCTCGTTGCCCTCCAGCAGCGCCCTGATCGCCGCCTCGCCGCGCTCGACGTCCGCTCGCTCGACGATGAGCGAGACGTGCTCGCCGAGGAGGTCCGCCCGGGAGTAGCCCGTCATCGACGCGAACGCGCTGTTGACCATCTCGAAGCGTCCGTCGGTATCGAGCGCGTACATCCCGTCGCCCATCGTCTCGACCATCCGCCGGTAGCGCTCCAGTTCGCGTTCGCGGCGGTTCCGCTCGGTGACGTCCCGGCCGATCCCGCAGATCCCGAGGACGTTGCCGGCGTCGTCTTCGAGCAGTGCCCCCGTGAACTCGTAGGGCACGTGCTCGCCGGACTTCGTGACGAGGTCGGCCTCGACCGACGCGCGGCCCTCCGTGAGGGCCCGATCGATCGCGTCGGCAACCGGGTCGGTATCGACGTCGGCCACGAAGTCGGTTGGAGCCATCGCAGCGATCTCCGCGTCAGTGTAGCCCGTCACGTCGGTGAGGGTCGCGTTCCACTCGACGAACTCGCCGTCGAGATCAAACACGAAGAAGACGTCGTCGAGGGCGTCGATCGCGCTGTGGAGGAACGCGGTTCCGTCCGTCGACTCGGGATCGGTCCGTCGGCGCTGGCGTGCCGCCGGGAGCACGGCGGCGACGTGGGCAGCCGCGTCCACGGCGGTCGCCGCTTCGGTGTAGAGGAGCACGATTGGGATGTCCGGGCAGCACGTCCGGACCCGTTCGATTGCCGCGATTCCGTCCTCGCCGAGGCCTGGACTGACGATGGCGCAGTCGAACCGATCGAGCTGATCCGACGGGATCTCTCCCTCGCTCACGATCGACGTCCGAACGCCGTGTTCGCGTTCGAGTTCGTTAGCGAGTCCGTCGAACGAGGGTTCCGAGTCGGCAACGACGAGCGCCCCGGGCGATCCGGCCGGTTCGACGCTTGGTTCGTCCGTCCTCTCCGTCTTCATGTAGGCGCTTCCTCCCGATGGACAGGATCGGCGGGTAACGCTCTGCATCGCCCGTCGGCGACCGAGGCGACAGAACGGTCCCCGTCCCGCCACGTGGCTCTCGTACCGGCTGTCACTACCGTTCCACGAACCGTCCGCTCGTATGAGCGTTTCTATTCTCCATCATCGTTCGGGAACTGTTCGGTCGTGACCATCGATCCGGCCACGTCGTTCGATTCGCCCTCGGTCCCTACTCACATAGGTCCGTCGCTTTTTACCATGCCGACGGTCGGTGTGGGTATGACGCACGATCCGAACCTCGACGAGAACGAGCCGATCGATGGAGCCGACGAACGGGAAGCCGCGGACGCATCGCGCGACGAGGCGACGCCGGGGAGCCTCGACCTCACACGGCGCACCGTGCTGAAGACGACGGGTGTGGCCGCGGGTGCGGGGCTGTTCGGTCTCGGCGCGACCGGCAGCGCGGCCGCCGCCTCGGGCGTCAACCAGAACTTCGTGAACTGGCGGGTCCGCGAGGCCTCGAAGATCTGGGAGCGGGGCTACCGCGGTCGGCCGGATCGCTCTATCTCGCTGACCGACTCCGGGCTCAGTCCGCGTCATCCCGACGAGGGGCCGTGGAACGGGATCACGGCGCTGATCCGGAACGGCGAGGTGAAGCTCACCCGCCCCGCACAGAACGACACCGAGCGCGTGAAGACCGGCGACACCGAGTCCTTTTCCGGAACCGCAGGACCGGGAACGTTCGCCACCGGCGAGGAGTTCTACCACGAGTTCACGACGCCGAGCGGCGTCGAGGAGCTCGACGCCACGTTGTCGTGGTCGCCCTCCGAGCCGGCGAACGACCTCGAGTTCGGTCTCGACAGACTGGTCGACGGCGAGTACGAGCGGGTCGTGACGGCGGCGACTGCGAGCGAGCCCGAAACGTTCTCGGTCGCGGTCGAACCCGACCACCAGTACCGCTTCGTCGGCGAGCACTACCTGAACGTGACCTCGACCTACGAGATCTCGGGGACGTACTTCGCAATCCAGGGCGACGTCACGTTCGTCGACGACAGCGAGGCGTTCGACTTCGCGGGTGCGGACGGCGACGTTACCGCCGACACGCCGAAGACGATCGGATGGTACGATGCGGGTTCGCGGTACGGCTCCTTCGAGAAGCCCCGTGACGGCAACGGCCACGGTTCGCATGTCACCGGCATCATGGGCGGGTCGGGCCGCGCGAGCACGCTCGATGCCGACGCGTTCGAAGAACACGAGCCCCACGCGGTGCTCGCGGCGGGCGATTTCCTCGACTACGAGGTCGATGCGAAGGCTGGCACGGGGGTGTTCGGGTCAGCGTACGGCGACGCCATCGAACTCTCCATCGAGGGACCGAACGGGAAGGAACTCGACTCCACCTCGATCGTGATCGGTGATGGATCGGAGGTCGACAACATCATCGTCGAAGCACCGACGGTCCACGACGCGGGCACCGCGACCTACACGGTGTACGTCCGTCCCGCGGGTGGCGAGACCGCATCGACGGGTCGCGTCGATCGCGTCGGTGTCGGGCCGTTCCTCGATCCCGACTCGACCACCGGTGACCGGACCGCGGGTGGACCCCCCTCACTCCACGGTGGCGTCGCACCGAACCAAAGCCTCGTCGGTCTCCAGGGCCTCTCCGGGCCGACGGAGGACCTCGGGGATCACGCCGAGGAGTTCGCGGACATCTTCAACATGCGCGCGGTCAACATGTCGTGGGGATACCGAGGCGGCCTCCCGCTCGGGGCGGCCGGCGGCACGCTCGGGACCATCCCGGCGAGCATCAAGGACATCGCCCGGGGCGGCATCCTGACGTGTGCGGCGGCGGGCAACTCCGCGACGCCGCTCAACGGCAACGGCGCACCCGCAGTCGCCGACGAGGCGATCTCCGTGGTCGCCACCGGCAATCTCGATGGCATCGCGGGCTACTCCAGCGGCGGCGTCGGCGCGATCGACGAGGACGATCGCGACACGTACATGAAACCCGACGTGACCGCGCCGGGCGGCACACTGACCGACCTCATCGATGCCGTTCGCCGAGGCCTGCCGAACACGGCCGAGAGCGAGCAGGACGCGATCCGGGAGTACACCCTCAAGGCGGGCACCTCGATGGCGAGCCCGTTCACGACCGGTACTGCCGGGCTGGTCGCCAACGCGATGGAGGCCGACGCCCCGGCGGGGATCTCGCTGCCCGAACCCGCGAACACCGACCTCGACGACGTGCTCCGGCTGAAGTCGACGCTTCTCGCGACCGCGTCCGAGACGGTGTTCACCGCCGCGCCGTACCATCGCGCGCACGCGCCGACCTACGAGTTCGGCGGCCGCGACCCTTACGAGGGGTACGGCCGGGTGAACGGCGATGCCGCAGTCGACGCCGTGACGCGCGAACTCTCGGGAACGACCTCGGAAACCGTCGGGCTGAACCTGCCCGAGGACTCCCGGGCGGTCGCGGGCCACGTCACCGCCGGGCCGGGCACGCTGACCGCCTCGGTCGAATTCGACTATTACTCCGGCGGGAACAAGGGTTCGGCGGAGGACGACCCCCAGCTCGACCTGTTCATCTACGACGCTGCAAACCCCGAGCCCGAAACAGGCGAGCCGAACATCGTCGCCCGCGCGACCACGCTCGGCGGCGACAGCGCGACCGCGAACGCCTCGTTCGGCCGGGACGCCGCGGAGTCGGTCTACTACGTCGTGGCGAAGCTCACGAACGTTCCCGGCGGCGTGAACGGCGACGACATCCAGGCGCACTTCGACCTCTCGGTCGACGTCGAGCCGGGCGTGTTCGTCTCCGGGACTCGAACCGACGACGGCGCGGTGTTCACGGCGGGCCAGACGAACGAAATGAACCTCACCGTGAACCCGTCCTCGGCGGGTCCCGTCCGCGACACGGTCCCGTCCGAGTGGGACGTCCTCACCGACTTCTCCGACGACGTCGAGCGCGTCGAGGAAGCCAACGGCGTGCAGTACGTCTACTTCACCGAGAAGGCGGCAGCGGACACCACGAACGAGTACACCTACCTCGTCGAGGCCCCGAAAGACGGGACGGTCGTGAGCGACACCGGCCGATATCAGTTCGGCCCGATCGAGGTCGAGATCAACGGTGAGTGGACCGCCCCCGCCGGTACGAGCGAGACCAACACCGTCGTCGGGCTTAGCACGGACCTCTGACACCGTCGCAGCACTCTCGTTTTTCGGTAGACCACAGCGGATCGCTCGCATGACGGACGGCCAAGCGCATCAGTTCGTCCGCGAGATCGTCACCACCTAATCAGTTAGGATGGGTCCTTTTTGAGTGGTACATCGTTGACGTGGGTATGGGCGACGCACCTGACGATCGGACCGATGCCGGAATCGACGGCGCGACACGACGCACAGTGCTGAAAGCGACTGCCGGAACGCTCGGCGTCGCGTCGATGGGCTCGGCGAGCGCCCACGACTGGGGCGGCACCAGCTCGACCGCCAGCGGCGACAACACCGGCGGGACCCACTCCCGGACCGACACGCTCGACACCTCGAAGAACGCGGGGATCGTCGGGTATCACAGTCTCGGCGGCGTCGGATCGGCGCGAACCGCCGGTCGACCCGAGGACCCCCACTACGGCGCGGTCACGGAGATCCGGACCCACGGCGACTACGCCTACGTGGGCGTGTTCTCCTCGGACAGCCCGACACCGGGACGGGGGATGGCGATCGTCGACATCAGCGACTTCAACCGGGCGGAGACCCAGGCCGAGCTGGACAACGCTTCGCTCTCGGTGGTGTCCTTCCTCCGGAAAAACAACACCGGCGTCGCCGTGATGGACGTGAAGGTGGCGGACGACGGGCAGTTCGTCTTCCTCGGCACGCAGCCGTACACGGCGCTGTTCACTGACGAGGCCAAGGACCCGACGCCGACGACGAACAACAACAGCGAGACCGTCGCGCCGGGCGGCGTCGTCGCGGTCGACGTCTCGGACAAGGGCAACCCCGAAACCGTCGGTCTCTTCGAGGTTTCGGGCACGGGCATCCACAACACCTTCCACCACCGCATCGGCGGCCAGGACTACGTCTTCGCTATCCACGACCTGAACGACGGCACCGAGGGGATGTACGTCTTCGAGTTCGATCGGACGACTGGTCAGTTCACGGCGGTCAACCGCTGGACCGACGCCGGCGACCTCGCGCAGGGCGACACTGATACGGCAACGAAGTACATCCACGACGTCGAGGTCCAGGACGATCCGAAAACCGGAACGCCGACGGCGTACCTCTCGTACTGGGATCTCGGCCTCCAGGTGCTCGATCTCTCGAACCCGGCGGACATCACCCAGGTCGGTCACTTCGGGATGGGATCGTGTCACTTCGCCTCACCCGCGCCCGACCTCGTCGACGGCGAGCGCCGCTGCATCGCCAGCCAGGAAATCCCGGCGAGTGATACGGGTACTGGCACGGTGCATCTCCTCGATGCCGAGGGGATCTACGCGGATGAGGGAATCACCGAACTCGAGGAGCTCGACGTCTGGGAGTGGCAGAACGAGTCGATGGACGACGTCGACGAGATCGATTTCCAGAACTTCACCCTCAGTCCCCACAACTCCGACCTCGCGAAACACGTGACCCAGGACCCCGACACCGGCGCGGTGACCGAGGAGTACTGGGTCCACCAGGCCCACTACCACGGCGGCGTCCACTACCTCCAGATCGATCCTGCAAACGGAACGCTGACCCAGCAGGGCTACTCCCGGCCGGTCTACGAGGGCGTTCCGGACGACTCGAAGATGACCGGGCTGAGTTCGGTTACGCCGAACGTCTGGGGTGCGGTCCAGTCCAACGGCGTCACGTTCGCGTCGGACATCAACCAGGGCGTCCACGCGATCAAACACGACGACATCCCGGTGACCGGGCCGACGCCGATCGTCGACGTCACCCGATCGGACGACGGGTCGGCGTTCACCGGCGGCCAGACCAACCAGGTCGACCTCTCGATCCGGTTCACCGACGAGCCCGTGTTGCTCCGCGATCGGCTCCCGAAGGCGTGGTCGGTCGTCGCGGGCGACGACAACGAAACCTACGAGGCTGGCGGAGCCCGGATCGTGGAGTTCGCCGCGACCGCCAGCGAATCGGACGAAACCAGGACGTACTTCGCGGAGGCTCCCTCGGGAGCCGGCGCAACTGGCGAGTACACGTTCGGCCCGGTCGAGTTCAGCGCCGACGGCGGCGAGACGTGGCACGCGGTGCCCGGGACGACCGAGACCAATACCGTCGTCGGGACGAGCACGAGCCTGACGCTCGGGGCCGTCGCTGGCGGCGGCGGCGCGTTCTACCGTTACCGCGAGGCGCTTGCCGAGCGCCTCGGTGGAGTACTCGGCCGCGAGGACTGAGCCCGACACCGTGTTCCATCGATTCCGACGACGGTTCGCCCGCGCCGATCCCGGCGAGTGTGGTGGCCGAGCCGGAAGACACACGCCGTCTACGATCGAGTGAAACCCATGAACCGCCGTCGGATGTTGCAAGCGGGTGCTGGATTTCTCACGACCGGGCTCGCTGGCTGTACGGGTAGTGATTCGGCCGGCGAGAGCGGGACGGAGGCAAGGGGTTCGACCGAGAGAACGTCCGCGACAGCCACGGCGTCCGGCGGGGAGGCTCCCGAGGGCGTTTACGTCCAGTCGTTCCGGGAGGACATGTACGTCGTCGGCGCGGGCGGCGGGCGTAGAGGGAGCGAGACGGGGACGGCGGACGGGACGTCCAGGAAGACCGACGGGGCGAACACCACGGCTGGCACGTCGGGTGCGACCGTCTCGGCCGGCACGCCGAGTCCGAGCGAAACGGCCAGCACGAACAGTGCCGACGGCGTGGGAACGGCGGCGATGCCGGTGGCGGGCGACTACCGGTTCGGACTGATGTACGCCGCACCGCACGTCTTCTGGACCGTCAACGGCGACGAGCGCTCGAAGGCCACGATCGAGGAAGGCGACTCGCTACACCTCATGAGCGTGGTCTGGGACCCGGAGACCCGGACGGTGTTGCCCGACACCGGGCTCTCGGTCGAGATCAGTCGGGACGGCGAACTCGTGAGCGAGGAGGTCATCTACCCGATGCTCTCCCAGCGAATGGGGTTTCACTACGGCGCGAACTTCTCGCTGCCTGGCGACGGCACCTACACCGCGCGGCTCTCGGTCGGTGGCACGAACGTCCGGCGAGCGGGTGCGTTCGAGGGCCGGTTCGCGGAGCCGGCGAGCGTCGAGGTCGAGTTCCCGTTTACCGAGGCGACCCGCGAACAGGTGTCCTCGCCGCCGGCCCCGAACGCGGGCGAGCCCGGTGCGATCGCCCCGATGAAGATGCCGGCGCTCCCGACGGCCCGCGCGCCCGCACCGGGAGACCTGCCCGGAACGGTTCGGGGAACCGCCGAAAGCGGCGACGCGAAGCTCGTCGTCACTACCCTCGACGCGCCACCGGCGGGCATCGAGGGCGAGGGGCAGTATCTCGCCGTCTCGGCGCGCACGCCCTACAACGGGCTCGTCCTGCCGGCGATGGCGCTCTCGGGGACGCTCACGGGGGACGACGAGACGACCTTCGAGGGGGCGCTGGAGCGCACTCTCGATCCCGCCCTCGGGTATCACTACGGGGCGGTCATCGGGAGCGTCGAATCGGGCGACGGCCTCACGCTCTCCGTCGGAACGCCCCCACAGGTCGCGCGTCACAAGGGGTACGAAACCGCGTTTCTCGACATGCCCGACGCCGAGCTGACGCTGTGACTGCGTTTCCGTCTCACGGGTCGTCGTGAGCTGAAACGACGGAAGCCGCGGTTGGGCGTAGTCAGGTGATCGTCTCCGTGTCCGCTATACGTTCGTGTCCTCGCCGACGACGTAGTTGGTGTCGATGCCGGCGAACTCGTCGACCGGCTTGTCGACGCCGGCGTCCGTCCGGGCGTGGGCCGGACCGAACGTGTACGTCCCCGTGTTCTCGGTCCCGGAGGGTGCCTCGGCGAAGTACTCGAACGTTGTGTCCCCGTCGGTCACCTCGGGGGCGGTGACCGAGCCGAAGTAGACCCGCTTCGCGCCGTCGGTCTCTTCGACGCGCTCCACGTCGCCGTACTCCGTGCGCACGTCCCACGCGCTCGGCACGACGCCCCAGACCTCGGTGGCGTCGTGTGAGAGGTCCGAGACGGTGAGGGTCACCTGGTTGGTCTGGCCGCCGGTGAACGCCGACCCGTCGTCGCTGCGCGAGCCGCTCGCCGACAGCGCGGTGATGGTCGTCTTCTCGGCCGGATCGACCAGCGCGTCCTGGCCGGTCTGGAGGTCGGCGACGGTGGTCTCCCCGGCGGCCAGCTCCTCGGCGCTGTCGACGGCTGCCTCCGCATCGACGAACCCCGCGCCCGTGTTGTAGGCGTTGTAGTTCGGGTTGAAGTCGCGCGCCGTCGACTCCATGACCCGGATGACGTCTGCGGGATCGGGGGAGTCACCCTCCGGATGGTTCGCGCGGTAGGCCTCGATGGCGAGCGCGCCGATGCCCGCCGCACCCGGACAGGCCATGCTCGTCCCCGACAGCCGGGTGTAGAACGCTTCGGTCCCGGAGCCGCCGTAGGTCGGGCCGAGCGGACCGAGCGCGTCGTACTTGTCGATGGTCGACATGACCGCGGTGCCGTGGGTGGAGAGGCTCGGCCGGAACAGCGTCACCGGCTCGACGCTCGCGAGATCGCCCTCGGGTTTGGCCTCCTGCTCCCACGTGATGGTGTACTCCCCGCTCGCCGAGAGCTCGGGTTCGAGTTCGACGTAGTACTTCTCGCCGCCGTCGACGTCGAAGGTGAGCGTGCGGTGCTGGTGGGGCGGCTCCTCGCCCATCATCGCGACGCGCTTGCCGCTCTCGTCGTAGACGGTCGTGCGGACCCACTGACCGTCGGGGGTGATCGAGAGGGTCAGCGAGACGACGTCGGCGTTTCCGTTCGTCTGGAGGATCTCGTAGGCAGCCCCCGCCTCCTCGTCGATGGCACCGATGCCGGGACTCGAATTGACGCCGGGACCGAACATCCCCGTCCGTCGGGGGTCGTTTGCCGGGATTGCGTAGGTGGTGCCGTTCTGGATCGCCCAGAACTTCCGGAGGTTCTCGAGTGTGGTTTCGCGGTTGTACTCGGGAGCGTCGCGGGGGAGCTCCCGGCCGCGCGAGGAGAAGTCGGCGATGGGGCGGTTCTCCGTGTTCTCCCTGGGGCTGATGGACTTCTCCGCGGCCGCAGCGCCCAGCACGTGGGGAGCCTTGGCGAAGCGACTACTCGTACCGGTGCCCGATCCGTCGTTGCCCATCGCGAAGACGGGGAGGATGCCCTCCTCGAACGCCCGCCAGCTGGCGACGTTGACCGGGTCGTTGGGGTTGTACGGCATGTCGCGGGCGACCCCGTAGGAGTTCGACACCACGTCGGGAGAGAAGTCGGGATCGGCCTTCGCGCGCCCGAGCATGTGGTTCCACGCCGCGACGACGTACGGCAGGTAGACCGACCGCGTTGTCGAGTAGCCGGTGAGGGTGACCGCCGGGGCCATCCCGGAGTACTCGCCCTCGACGCTGCCGGAGCCGTCGCCGCCGACGATGCCGGCACAGTGGGTTCCGTGGCCCAGCTGGTCGGTGTCGCCCGGTGCGGCGTCGACCCATAGCGGGTCGCGCGAGCCGACGCCCTCGTCGACGAACCGGTAGTTGGCCTCGACGCGGCCTTCGAGTCCGGGATGGGAGGCGTCGATCCCGGAGTCGATGACGACCACGTGGGCGTCCTCGCCGACGTAGCCCAACTCCTCGCCGTTCCGGACGTCGTCGATCGCCATCGATGTCCGCGAGGTCTCGTCGTTGTACCACTCCAGCTCCTCGGAGCGCTTCACCCGACGGACGCTCCCCCAGTCGGCGACCGTCTTCACCTGATCGGGATCGAGGAACGTCCACGCGATGGCGAGGTGGTCGAACACCCGATACCCCTTCGCGAGCGAGAGCGTATCGAGGCGCTCCGCGTTCTCGGCGCTGTCGAAGACGACGAGTGCCTCCTGGAGCCCGCCCGAGAGGTCGAACGCGTCGTCGACGACCGAGGTATCAGTTGCCGCCGCAGTCCCCGCACTCCCGAAGGGAACCAGCGAGGCCATCCCCGCTGCACCGGCGGCCTTCATCACCGAGCGCCGCGAGAGCCCGCTGGAGCCGTCGTCGCGGTCGCCCCGTCCGTCGACGTGTCGCTGTTCGAGCCGCTCGTCGGTCGTTCCGGAGCCGCTGTCTCGTGCCATACCCTCCGTACCGAACCCCACATCAAGAATCGCGGCCCTAACTAGATAGCCCGACACCGATCGAATCGGCCCGACGCGCGTCGAGCGTTCGTCGGGCAAGTGTACGCACCGGCCATCATCGCGTCCGGATCGGACGGTCACCGCGGTGACCACTCCCTTCGAAGTAGGCCTTGTGTTCTTGTAGAACGTCGCCGATAGAATCGCTCATGCAGGAACCAGGCTCGACCGGGAACGGGAACTCGACCGCGCGAAGGCCCCGTGGGTGGTCGGCGTCGCGGCGACCGACGACGATGCCAAGGTCACGAGCTTCTCCTCTCGGGGACGCAAACCGAGCTACAACGGCGTGACGAACTACGACCGGCGGGAGGTGCTCGCAAACACCCGCGATCACTACGAGAACGGCGGCGGGTCCGGTCCCTTCGGGATCTACCGCAACGGCGTCGGCGCGAACGGCAACAGCGTCGTGAGCACGATGGCTCCGAACGACCCGCTGCGGGGCACCGACAACGGCGACAACGAGAGCCTCGCGCGGCCCTACTACGCGGCGATCTCGGGCACGTCGATGTCGTGTTCCATGACGGCGTGCGTCACCGCGCTCATCAACGACGCCTACAGGCAGAACAACGGCGAGTTCCCCGCACCGATCGACGTGCTCAATACCCTCGAAGCCACCGCCCGCGACGCCCGGACGGACCACAACCCGCACAATATCGGCGCGGGGTACATCGACGCCGATGCCGCCGTCGAGCGCCCCGAAGCAGCGAATCTCGCGGGCTTCGACGAGGTCGAACTCGCACGGAGTGGAGAAACGCCCGAGTTCGTGTTCACGCCGAACGGCTCGCGTGCCGACGACGGCTCGGTGTTCACCGCGGGCCAGACGAACCAGGTCGACATCACCCTGACCGAGACCGACACCGAGGCGGTCGTCCGTGACACTATCCCGTTCGGCTGAGGGGTCGTTGCTGGCGACAGCCACACGACGTATACCGAGGACGGCGAGCGGTTCATCCAGTTCGACGCGGCGGCGAGCGCCAGCGAGACCCGGACGTACTTCGCCGAGGCACCGGGTTCCACGGGCGCATACGAGTTCGGTCCCGGCCGGGGCCAGGCAGCGAACGGGAGCACCGTGTTCTTCGACATCACGGACACCGAGACGAACGACGTCGGCGGCGTCGATACGTCGTAGGCCAGTTGCCACGAGGAGTGTCGGCTCAGCACTCGTCGTGAACGACGAGCAGTTCGCGCCTACCGGCGTCACAAACGCGTCGTCGGTGTGAGCAGGAACGGAGAGACGGATTTCAGCGAGTTGTTGATTCGATCCACTTCGATCGCCGGTACACTTAGTGTTCTGCAGTTCGCAATCGGCGGCATGCCCGAGAACCCGATCGAGACCGAAGAAGAAGAGATAGCAGCGGACGCGGCGTTCGTCCGCGGATCATCGACGGCGGCGAAGTCGTCGAAAAAGACGAGTCCGTCGGTGAGCACCGCCGAGTCAACGCAGTCGGCGGAGTCGGCGCGTGCGGCGGTGCTGTTCCGCCTGGTGGAGGGACCGATGGCACCGCAGGAGGCCAGTGAGGGGACGACCGTCAGCACCGGCCACGCCCACCGCACCCTGAACGAACTCGAAAAGCGTGACCTCGTCGAACTCCTCGTTCCCGAGGATGCATCCGACGGCCCGATCTTCGGGCTGACCGTCCAGGGCGAAAAAGTGACCTTCCACATCGAACGCCAGCAGCAGGCGTAGATCGACTTGTCCGGCGTCGAAGCGGCGGTTACTCGGTGCCGGGATCGTGGTCGTCGAACCACGCGGCGAGTTCCTCGATGCGGTGGATCGCCCGGTCGGGATCGCCGACGTTGTGATGTTCGTCCTGGTAGATCACGAGCTTCGACTCGACGCCCTGTTTCTTGACGCTGACATAAAGCTGTTCGGCCTGTGTCGGCGGACACCGCCAGTCGCGCTCGCCCGCGGTCACGAGCAGCGGCGTGTCGACCTCGCCGACATCGGTGAGCGAGGAAAGTTCGCGGTAGGTCTCGACGTTCTCCCACGGGAGGCCGAACTCGTCCTCGTGCCAGTTGTGGTTGTCATCGGTGCCGAACACGGAGTAGAAGTCGTAGATGCCGTGTTCGGCGGCCGCCGCCGCGAACCGATCGGTCGACGTCACGGTTGCAGCGGTGGTGATTCCACCGTACGAGAAGCCGGTGAGGAAGGCACGAGAGTCGTCGATCCACCCGCGCTCGACGAGGTGATCCACCCCCGAAACAACGTCGTCGACCTCCTTCTCGCCCCGCGTTCCTCGCAGTCGCTCGCTGAACTCGCGGCCGTAGGAGGTCGAACCTCGATAGTTGGTCCGGAGTACGATGTATCCTCGGCTGGTCCAGAAGGGGAAATCGAAATCGAAGGCCGGCGCGTCGTAGGACATCGGCCCGCCGTGGACCGACGCGACCACCGGGCGGGGTTCGGGGTCCTCGGGATCGAAGTCTGAGGGGAGGTAGACGAGACCTTCGATCTCGATGCCATCCCCGTTCTCCCACGCCACTCGCTCGAACTCGGGCACCTGGCCCCCGTCGAGCAACCCCTCGTTCGCCGTCGTAACGCGATCGAGGGGGTCGTCGGTGACCTCGAAGTCGGCGACATCGAGTCCGTACACGTCGGCGGCCGAGGGATCGCTGACCACCACGGCGGCACGCTCGCCGTCGTCGTCCAGGTCGAGGGCCCGAATCGCTCGATCCTCGCCCTGCCACGGCGCGATCCACGCCGGATTGTCCGCGTCGGCGTCGAGTCGCACAGGAGAGGAGTTGCCCTCGTCGGCGATCAGGGTGACGAGCGTCCCATCGTCGATCCACTGCGGGCCACCACCCCACGCGACGGTCCGGTCCAGCGAGCTCGACACGCTGTGATCCTCGCCCGATGCGGCGTCGGCGACGAACACCTCGGTCGGGATGTACCAGTTCGCTGGATCGCCGCCGACGAACGCGATCCGGTCGCCGTCGGGGCTCCACGTCGGGCCCTGGAGCCGGCGCTCGCCGTCGGTGAGGCGCTCACGACCAGTGCCGTCGGGTCGAATCGTGTAGAGGTCGAGCGCCATCGTGTCGTCGGAATTCTCGCCGAGGAAGGCGGTAAAGGCGATTCGGTCGCCGTCGGGACTCCACGCGGGCGCGAGCGGTCGCCGGCTCCCAATCTCGCCGTCGTTCGCGCGATCGAGCCGGGTCGTCTCCCGACTCTCGACGTCGACGACGAACAGGTAGGTGGTGACGGTGTCGGTCCAGCCCGATCCGTTCACCTTGTGCTGGAGGCGCTCGACCTCGATCGGACCGTCTTCTTCGACTTGGTCCTGATACTCCTCCTCCTCGTCGGTCTGATCGGGGGCCGCGACCACGATCCGCTCGCCGTCGGGGCCCCAGTCGAACCCGGTGACACCCTCGGATCGGTCGGTGATCTGGCGCGCGTCGCCACCGCGGACGAGGTCGAAGGCCCAGACCTGGTTCTTCGGTCCGTCGTCCCCGCCGCCGTTGCCCCCTTTTCCGTCCGCCCCCTCGTCACTGTCCTCATTGTCCGCATCGTTCTCAGACGGTTCGACCGCGAGTTCGGTGTCCTGCTCGCGGGCGGCGGTGATCGCGAGTTTCGCCCCGTCGGGACTCCACTTGGGACTGCCCGCATCGGACGCCCGGGTCAGTCGGTAGGGTTCCTCGCTGCCGTCGGTGGGTGCGACGAACACCGATCGTCGGCGCTCGTCCTCGCTTCCATCGGACTCGGTGGCGACGAACGCCACCCGTTCCCCGTCGGGCGACGTGGCGATCTCCACGATCGCGGTGTACTCGTAGAACGCCCCGCTTGGGAGCGGGTCCGTATCGCTTGCCATGACCGCATGCACGAACGCCCTCGGTTATCAGGCTGTGCCCTGCGGCAGTCGGCTCGGCGGACCGCACGGAAGCACGGGCGTCGCCATGCTCGCCGAGACGCTCACTCCACGGCTGGAGCCACCGTCGCGCGATTCGTCGCGTCACCACCAGAACGCGAACGCTACCCGAAAGGCGGCGTACGCGCCGATCGTCGAGAGCACTGGCACGACGTTTTGCATCACGATCACCCGGCCGGTCGTGCCGGGATCGAACAGTTCGCCGGCTTCGGTCACGTCTTCGGATTCTTCCTCGCCGATCTCGGGGGCTTCTTCGCCTGGTTCGTCGGCGGTCAGGGCGTCCTTCGAGAGCGCTAGCGTTTCCTCGCCACGAACGCCCTCGGCGACGGTGACGGTGCGGGTCGCCCGGCCCCAGCCGAGCCCGACGATCGACATCGTGGCGATGATGACGAACGAGGCGGGGATGCCGATCGTCGAAAGCCCGATCACGATGCCCGAGGAGATCACCGCGACCACGATGGCCGCGGTCAGGGGAAGGGTGGTGATGTCGCTGCCGAGCGTGTCGAGCGTCCGGCGGGCGATCGTGAACGCCCCGATGGCGACCGCGATTCCCCCGAGAATCATCAGCGGGTCAAGCGAGACGCCGGCCCCATACAGCGGCGCGATCGCGTTCGCCATGTTCGAGGTTCCCGCCGAGAAGGCCATCACGCACGCGATGGCGACGACGACCACCGCGCCGGCCAGTTCCCGCGTGGTGGTGTTCGCCCCGCGCCGTGGCGTCGGGATCGTCCCGGTTCGATCGAGCGCGAGGAGTGCGCCCTCGGTGCTCGTGATCGCGATCCAGCGGTTGATCGTGGGGTAGAAGTATCGACCGACCACCATCGAGATCCAGAATCCCACGAGCGGGGCGACGATCCACCAGATCGCGATCTCGCCCATCACGGCCCAGTCGAGTTCGCCCGTCGCGACGCCGAGACCGGCGATCGCGCCCACGGCGGTCATCGACGTCGAGGCGGGGGCCCCGGAGTAGTTGCCAACGAACAGCGCGCCGCCGATGAAAAACAGGACGATGATACTGGTCTCGATCGTGAACACGCCGGGGTCGGTGAGGAGGTCCTGGCCGAGCGTGTCCACGACCCGTCGACCGACGGTCCATGCGCCGATGAAGAAGAAGACCGACATCAGCGCTGCCGCGGCGACCTTCGAGAGCACCCCCGCGCCGACCGCCGGGCCAAAGGCCGGTCCGGTGTTCGCACCACCGATGTTGTAGCCGACGAAGAGCGCGACGACGAGACCCACAACGAGGAGGAGTTCCACCATACCGAAAGGAGCACGTAAGGTGGCTTAAACGACCCGCCTGGCTGTCGGCTCCCGGGCACGGTTCCCGGTTGTTGTAATCGAGGGATTCTACTGTCGGACAGAACTGTCCCCGAAACGACGCTGGAATATCAAGTTGCTGTCCGACGTCTCAGCCGGTCGATATTCACGTGTTTCTGTCCGACAGTATCACCGTCGCCGTCCTTCAACTTCGGGGGACGATGGAGGATCGACGATATAACTATCCCCGGCACCTACTTATACGATAGACAATGAATCCGAACCGCGTCGATTCCGTCGTCGATTTCACCTATGGCGCGCTGATCTTCGTCTCGGTCGCCCTGATCCTCGCCGAGGGTATCGCTGTCGGCGTCGCGTTCGGCCTGGGTGTGCTCGTCTCCTACGCCATCCACGTCGGGTGGAAGATGGCCCGGTTCGATCCGCGATGGATGACCGGGGAGGTCGACGAGCGGGTCGAGGAGACGGTCTCGGAAGAAGTCGACGAGCGGGTCGAAGAAGTGCTCACCGAGGAGGTCGACGAGCGAGTCGAGGAAACCGTCGCCAAGGAGGTCGACGAAGTCACGGAGCGGGTCGAGGAGGTCAACGAGCGCGTCGATCGGCGACCACGCGAGGACGAGGTCGAGGAGAGGATCGATGAGATGGCCGAGGAGCAACGAGAGCGTGAGGAGGAGAGCCAGGACGAGGGTAGCGACACGAACTGATAGGGTCGGTTGGAAGTCTTTCCGGGATCGGCCACACGCCATCGTGCGGTCGCACCGGTAAACGTTTCCAACCGACCCTATGAGTCGGCCCCGCGTTCGGCCGCAGGCTTGGCGGCGGACGATACTGCGACGAACCGCAGTGCTCCTGGCTACCGACCGGCGTCCCGCCCCGGCGTCACTCGCCGACGTCGATCGGCGTTCCCCGATCCGCACTCTCGGCGAGCGCGTCGATGACCGCCATCATGCGCTCGGCCTCGTGGGCGTCGGTTCGCGGCCGGCGGTCGTCGTGGATGCAGCCGACGAAGTGTTCGACCTGGCGGCGGTACTGATCGACCTCGGAGAACCGTTCGGTGACCTCGCGGCCGTCGACCGCGTACCGGAGCGTGGCCTGGTCGCCGTCGCGCGGGACGAACGCCGGGTCGGCTTCGAGCCACCCGTTTTCGGCCTCGACCCGGTAGAACTGGGTGTCCTGGGTGTCGAAGCTGCACGACACCTCGGCGGTCGCACCGTCCGAATATTCGAGCAGTCCCGTAAGCTGGGTGTCGACACCGCAATCCCGGCTGTCGGTCACGCTCGCGTACGCGCGATCGGGTTCGCCGAGGAACAGTCGCGCGGCGGTGACGGCATAACACCCGACGTCCATCAGGCTCCCACCGGCGAGATCGGGGTCGAGCCGGATGTCCCCGGCCCTATGTGGAAGCGGGAACTGGAAGGACGACTTCACGAACCGGATGTCGTCGAGTTCCTCGCGGACAACCTCGACCGCGCGCTCGGTTCGGGGATGGTAGCGGTACATGAACGCCTCCATCAGGGTGACGCCGCGCTCGTCGCAGTAGTCGCCCAGTTCGCGGGCCTCGCTCGCGTCGACGGTCAGCGGTTTCTCACAGAGAACGTGACGGCCGGCGTCGGCCGCGCGCTTCGTCCACTCGGCGTGGCGGGCGTTCGGCAGCGGGTTGTATACCGCCTCGATGTCGTCGTCCGCGAGCAACGCCTCGTAGGAGCCGTAGGCCCGGGGAATATCACACTCGTCGGCGAAGGCTCGGGCGCGCTCCTCGTCGCGGGAGGCGACCGCCAGCACTTCGTGCTCGGACTCCCGAATGGCCGGGCACACCGCGACCTGTCCGATGTTCGCCGTGCCGAGAACGCCGAATCGCATGGCGTCACTCGACAGCGCCAGCGGGAAAAGGCATCCGCCGGCCGTCCGTGGCGACGCCCCGGTGTCGTGCCGGTCGGGAGCTCCACCGCGTTCGACGGTCGGGATCGACCGTCGAATTAAGGCCACCCGACCCGGGTGGGGAGACATGGACCCAACGGCGGAGATGGCGGCGTTCCGGGAAGCGATCCGCTCGGGCGAGCCCGCCGTCGGCGGCTGGGTGTCGATCGGCCACCCGGCGGTCGCCGAGATCACCGGAGCCGCGGGCTACGACTTCGTGACGATCGACATGGAACACGCCGCGAACAGCATCGAGACGGTCGAGAACCTCGTTCGGGCGGTCGACGCCGCGGGCGAGGCGGTCCCGATCGTCCGCCCGCCGGCCGCCGACCCGGTGATGATCAAGCGGGTTCTCGATACCGGTGCCGGAGGGATCATGGTGCCGCGGGTTGACTCGGCCGAGACGGCAGCCAACGTGGTCGAGGCCACCCAGTATCCGCCGGCAGGGGTCCGGGGGACCGCCGCGGGTCGTGCCTCGGAGTACGGCCGGACGTTCCCGACGTACCTCGAAGAGGCCGACGACGCGCTGACCCGGATCGTCCAGGTCGAGACGGCAGCGGCGGTGGCGGCGGCCGGCGACATCGCCGGCGTCGAGGGCGTCGACGCGCTGTTCGTCGGGCCGACCGACCTCTCCGCCGCGCTCGACGTCCATCTCGACTTCGATGCCGACGACTTCCGGGCCGCGGTTGGGACGGTGATCGACGCTGCGGCCGACGAGGACGTGCTCGTCGGGGTGTTCGCGACGGAACCCGACCGACTCGACGACTGGCTGGCGATGGGGTTCGACTTCGCGATCGTGGGGTTCGATGCGGCGTTCCTCGTGGAGCGAAACGAGACGATGCGATCGGCCTTCGAGCGGGCAGCGGCGGAGCGCGACGGGACACGGCGCTGAGCGACGGGAACCGACGATCCTGGAATCCGCGGCGGCCGCTCCAGTCGACCCGACTGGATGCAGGAGCGGTGACGGATTCGCCAGCGAACCGAATCCACGATCGACGACGGGGAGCGAAGGGCAGGATCTACCGATCGTCGCGCGCCGCGAGCCCGGCGAGGTGGGGTGCTTCCTCGATCACGATACCCACGCCGAGGCGGGCGGCGTCCTCGCTGCCGGGCAGGCAGAACGCCGGCACGCCGTTGCCGGCATCCTCGATCCCGCCGCCGCTCGAACTCCGGTCGACGATCCCCGCGGTCGCGCGGGTGGCGACGACCCGCGTGCCGATCTCCTCGCGCGAGAGCGCACGTGCCGCCGGTGGTGACGACGCAGCCGACGTCCTCGCGGCCGACGAGGCCGTCGACGCTGCCCTGGATGCCGTCGTGGTCGTCGGCGACGAGTTCGCGAGTCACGAGTTCGTGGTCGGTGTCCCCGATCGCGGCCGCGATCGCGTCGCCCGCGGGATCGTCGTCGAGCGTTCGGCTGGTCGAGACCGTCACGACCGCGACCCCGACCGACTCGAAGCCGTGGTCGTGGGCGTGGGTGGGGTCCGCCTCGTGATCGTGAGCATCGTGGTCGGCGTGGTCGTGTCCGTCGTCTCCCGCGTGCTCGGCATCACTGTTCTCGTGCTCGGCGTCGCCGCCGTCGGTGCGTCGCATGGTCGGAACTGCACCCACGGGAGTAAAACCCGCCGGGTTTTTGCCCACACCGCCCGTGGATCGGGTATGCGCGGTTTCGGACGACGACCGACGGGGCGTGGGGTGTCGGGATGACCGACGAGTACGTCCACGACCCGGAGGCGTTCGAGGAGGGTCCGGGAAGCGAGTACGACGAGGCCGCCGCCAGCGCCGAGGACCAGGCGTTCGACTGGCGGGGCTGGGTCCTCGTCGGCATGATCGTCGTCGCCTTCCTGGTCGCGCCCGGACTCATCCTCGCCGTGCCGTACGCCGGCGGGGCGCTCAGCGCGCTCGGGCTGACGTGGCGCGACACCTTCCTCGTACTTCCCTTGCTCCCCGCGCTCGCGCTCGGCCTGACGGCGGTGTGGGCGACCGCCAGAGCGTAGCATCCCCTTCAGAACGCGAGGGCGGCCACGACGGTTTTGTGCCATCGAACGGGAGTCGGGAGCGATGCTGCAGGTCTGCCCCAACTACCGGAGCTTCGACGTGGAGAGGACCGTCGAGGATAGCGGTGGCGACGGCGATGCGGTAGCGGTCTGCCGGTCGGATTCGGTCGGCGTCTCGATGTCCGATCGTGGCGGCTGGACGTCCGTGCTCGATCGGAAATCAGGGCAGACGAACGCCTTCCTGTCTATCCGCCGTCGGCTTTCTGGATCCAGACCGTCTTCTCGTTGACGAACTCGCGGATGCCGTGGCCGGCGAGCTCGCGGCCGTACCCCGAGTCCTTGATCCCGCCGAACGGCACCCGGGGGTCGGACTTCACGAGCTGGTTGACGAAACAACAGCCCGCCTCGAACTCGCGCGCGACTCGCTCGCCACGATCGAGGTCCTCGGTCCAGACCGACGCGCCGAGGCCGAACTCGACGTCGTTGGCGAGTTCGATCGCTTCCGCCTCGTCGCTCACCCGGAACACCGGTGCGACCGGTCCGAACGTCTCCTCGCACGCCCCGGCGGCGTCGCGGGGAACGTCCGTGAGGACCGTCGGTGGGTAGTAGAACCCATCTCGGTCCATCGGTTCGCCGCCGAGTTCGAGACTCGCGCCCGCATCGAGCGTGCGCTCGACTTGGTCGTGGAGATCGTTCAGCAGGTCCTCGCGGGCCTGGGGGCCAAGATCGGTGTTCTCCTCGGTCGGATCGCCGACCTCCAAACTGTCCATCTCGTCGGTGAACTCGTCGAGGAACTCGTCGTAGATGTCCTCATGGACGATGAACCGCTTCGCGGCGATGCAGGATTGCCCGGAGTTCAGGGTGCGCGCGCTCGCGCCGGTCGCGGCGGCGGCAGCGATGTCGGCGTCGTCGAGTACAACGAACGGGTCGCTCCCGCCGAGCTCTAATACCGTTTTCTTGAGTTCGCTACCGGCGGTCTCGGCGACCGCCCGACCGGCGGGTTCGCTCCCGGTCAGCGTCGCCGCCCGAAGTCGGTCGTCCTGAAGGATCGCCTCCACCTGGTCCGAGCCGATCAGCAAGGATTGAAAGACGTCCTCGGGGTAGCCGGCACGCTCGAAGACGTCCGCGATCGCCATCGCACACTCGGGGACGTTCGAGGCATGCTTGAGGAGGCCGACGTTGCCCGCGGTGAGGTGGGGTGCGGCGAACCGGAACACCTGCCAGAACGGGTAGTTCCACGGCATCACCGCGAGGATCGGCCCGAGGGGCTCGTAGGAGACGAACGCGTTCGCCTCCGGTGCGCTCGAAAGTGCCTCGTCCGCGAGGTGCTCGCCGGCAGTCTCGGCGTAGTAGTCGCACACCCACGCACATTTCTCGACTTCAGAGACCGCCCCCGAGATCGGTTTGCCCATCTCCCGGGTCATGATCTCGGCGTACTCCTCGGTGTTCTCGCGGAGCACGTCGGCAGCGTCGGCGAGGAGTTCGCGCCGTTCGATGGTCGACCGTTCGCGCCACGACTCGAAGGTCGCCGTCGCGCGGTCGAGCGCCTCCTCGATGTCCTCGTCGGAGTGACCTTCGACGGGTTCGAGCGCCTCGCCGGTGGCCGGGTTCACGCGATCCATACGGCGTGGTGGGCGTGTGGGACAGTTGTAGTTTCGGCCTGCGATCCGAAACCCACCGACTGCGCGTTCGGCCGTCCGGAATCGGAGAGCGGATGGCGAAAACGGGAGAGCACGGCGTCCGACGACGGGTTTAGTCGTCCGATCGGTCGGCGGCCGCGGCGAACGCGCGCTCCATCGTGGTGGCGGGCTCGTCGGCTTTGGTCGCCTCCCCAGGGGTCGGCGCGTCGCCGTCGAAGGTGGGGTCAAATAGTTGAAGAGCGGTGTTGATCGTCGACCAGTCGTCGGCCTCGGCGGCGTCGCGCAGGCTCCGCGTCGGAGCGGCGAGCAGCTGGTTCACGAGCGCGTCCGCGAACGACTCGACGACCGCGCGCTGGTCGTCGGTCAGCCCGTCGGTTTCGAGCTGCGAGACCGCGCGTTCGAGTTCGCGTTTCTTCATCCGTTCCGCGCCAGCGTACATCGCACCGATCGCCTCGTCGGCGCGCTGGCGCTTGTATCGGGCGAGCAGCCGGTCGAACTCCTCGTCGATCATCGCCTCGACCTGCGCCGCGGCCTCCCGGCGACGCGCGTGCGTCTCGTCGGTGACCGATTCGAGCGCGTCGAGGTCCCGCACGGTGACGTTCGGTCGGTCGACCGCGGCGGGCGAGACGTCGCGCGGCTGGGCGAGGTCGATCACGAACGTCTCGCCGGCCCCCTCGAACGTCACCTCCTCGAACACCGGCTCGGGGCTGGCGGTCGCCGAAACCACGACGTCGGCGTCGGCAACCGCCCCCGAGAGATCCTCGAGCGCGAGCGGGGTCGCGTCGGCGTCGACCGCTCCTGCGACGTGCGCCGCGCTCGTCGCCGTCCGGTTCGCGATCAGGAGGTCGTCGACCGTCTCGGCGAGCGCGGTGGCGGCGAGCGTCCCCATCTCGCCGGCCCCGACGACGAGCGCGGTCGCGTCCCCGAGGTCGCCCTCGCTCGCGGCGAGTTCGGCGGCGGCGCTCCCGAGCGAGACTACGCCCTCGTCGATCCCGGTTTCGGTCCGGGCGCGCTCGCCGACGTGGAGGGCCTTCTCGATTCCCGTCTCGAACAGCGGACCGATCCCGCCCGCCGCCCGCGCGTTCGCGTAGGCGTCGCGGACCTGGCCGAGGACCTGGTCCTCGCCGAGCACGACCGATTCGAGCCCGCAGGCGACCCGCATGAGGTGCCGGAGGCTCGCCTCGTGGTCCAGTTCGACGACGGTTTCCTCGGGGAGGTCCTCGACGACGGGGGCGACGACCGCCCGTCCGACGGCGGGGTCGTCGGTCACGACGTACGCCTCGACGCGGTGGCACGTCTCGATGACGAACGCCTCGCGCACCGCGTCGTGATCGAGCAGCGCTTCGACGGCCGCGCGCTCGTCGCGGACGCCGACCGCCTCGATCGTCCCGACGCTCGCGTGCCGATGCGAGACGCTCACGCCCGAGACCACGCCGGTCGCCGTCGTCATCGCTCACCCGAGAGAACGTCCTCGATCACTGATTGTGCCTCTGTCCATCCGGAGGGGCCTGAGTCACCTAAAGCCTTCCAAACCCGCTCCGATCGGACGACCGCCCGGATCGCCGCCCGGCGTTCCGACGGAGCCACCCCGCGCTCGCGGAGTTCGGTGCGGAGCTGTCCGGAGAGCTCCGCCATCGCGCCCGCACCCGCGAACTCCTCCTCGAAGCGCTCGCGGAGGTGGCGACTGAGCGCCGGGCTCCGCCCGCCGGTGGCGACCGCCAGCGTCACCGGGTCGTCCCGCACTGTCGCCGGCACGACGATCTCACGCGCCCGTTCGTTGCCGTCGTTTCCATCACGATCCGAATCGGCGTCCGATTCGGCGGGATCGTCGCCCGTGCTCCGGTCGGCGCGGTTCAGGAGGACGCCGTGCTCGTGTGCCGCCCGTGCGATGGCGTCGTTCACCGGACCGTCGTCGGTCGCCGCGACCGCGAGCGCCGGGTCGGCCCGGTCGAACCAGCCCGGAACGGCCATCGGACCGGGAACGGCCCGAACCCGCTCCGCACCGCCGAACTCGCGGTCGCCGAAGTCGGGACTCACCACTACGGTCCGTGCTTCGCGGGCGAACCGCCTGGCCTTGCGCGCGCCGACCCGCCCGCCGCCAAACACCAGCACCGTCGACCCGGAGAAATCGTGGAACAGTGGAATCATTCAAGCCCCCACCTTTTTTCCCTCGTTC
>PXSV01000044.1:26422-30747 GCA_003022685.1 Halobacteriales archaeon SW_9_67_24
GTCGCTGCGGACGTTCATGAGTCGTCGGCTTCGCCGTCAGTGTTTGCTGCGGCACGCTCGTCGAGACGAATACCCGTCTTCTTCAGGATGCGCGTCGAGAACAGCGTGTCCCAGTCGTCGTCGGCAACGTCGAAGAACTCTCCCATCCGTTCTCTGACCTGCTCGACCCGCCGTTCGCTCTCTGCCTCGGAGCGGCCGTGAGTCATCGCGAAGAAGTCGTACGGCCAGACTCCCTCGTGACGCGGACGCTCGTAGCAGTGGGTCACGAACTCGAGGTCGGCGATCGCCGGTCCGACCTCGCTCACGAGGTCGTCGGGCACGTTCCAGACCGTCATCCCGTTCTCGGTGTAGCCGAGCGAGTAGTGGTTTGGGACGACGCCCACGCGCCGGATCTTCCCACCGCGCTCGAAGCGTGTGATCGTCTCGATCACCCACTCGACGTCCGCGTCGATCGCTGCGGCGACATCGCGGTACGGGGTTTCGGTGATCGGCAGCCCGCCCTGGAGCTCAACCACGAGATCGCGTTCGGCGGGCGTGAGTCGGTCGTCGGTCGCGGGGTCGACGTCGGGACCGAGATCCGAGCAGTCGAGATCACCTTCCGGGATCGGCCCGTCGAGCAGGAACTTCGCCTCGACCCGGAACTCCTGCTGTTTCGGGAGGTTGTACGTCTCCTCGCCGGTTTCGGTCTCGATGTCGGCGAGCACCTCCTCGACCCGCTCCGAGTCGGCAACGCTCACGACGAACCACATGTTGAGATGGGGGTGCTCGCGCTCGTAGTTGTGTGCGACCTCGCGGTGGGCGTTGACCTGCTCGGCGATTTCCTCGAATCGCTCCTCGGGCGCGTGCATCGCCACCAGGGTCGCGGTCCCGCCGATCGCTTCGGCGTCGATCAGCGCGCCGAACCGCGAGAGGGTGCCCTCCTCGTCGAGTCGCTGCACCCGATCGAGCAGCCCGTCGGCCGAAAGGTCGACACCGCGTTCGCGGAGGGCCGCGGCTGCGGGCTCGAACGGCCGCTCGACGACCGGGAATCCGCCCTGAAAGGCGTTGAGGATCGCGCGGTCGCGACGGTCGAGATCGACGGCGACGTCCGCCTCGTTCATATCGTGTTTCGGATCGCGTCGGGCATAAGCGCCCCGTTCGGTCGGTCTTCGATCCCGCTTCCTTCCATCGAGCCTCGCTCGGCCGTCGTCAGCCTTCGACACCGGTTACCGTGTGCCCCTCCTCGCGGAGGTCCTCGACGATCGCGTCGTGGTCGGCGCTCGCCTCGTAGTAGAACACCACATCGTAGCTCCCCTCGCGGAGGAGCTGCTGGCACTCCCAGACGAACTCGTCGCCCTCGATCGTGAGTCCCTGGTGTTGGTTCAGCCCGAACTCGGGGTCGTCGGTGCCCGAATGGACGTAGGTGTCGGTCGCGTCAGCGTGGCTCGCGATCGTCTCGCCGATCTCGATCGTGGCCTCGTGGAGCAGGCTCTCCTCGGCGCTCGAAAACTCGGTGTGGATCACGACGCCGTTCAGTTCGATCTCGCCCGGTTCGAGCAGCGCCGCCGCCCGCCGGCGGAGGTCCTCATCGATGGAGTCGCTCATGGCGGAGACTCGCGGGCGGAACGTATAGATACTGTCGATGCCGCCGGCGAACGACCGACCGGAGCAGCCGCTCGCCGAGAGTGAATATTGTGCTCGAAGGTCGCCGTTACAGTCGTTCGAGGTTCTCGGCGCGCGGACCCTTGTCTGCTTGCACGATGTCGAACTCGACCTCCTGGCCCTCTTCGAGGTCGGGACCGCCGACGTCCTCCATGTGGAAGAACACGTCTTCCTCGGAGTCGTCGCTCTCGATGAACCCGTACCCGCCCGTGTCGTTGAAGAAGTCTACTGTGCCGTTCGCCATGATTACAGCCGTTCGAGGTTTTCCGCGCGCGGACCTTTGTCCGCTTGCACGATGTCGAACTCGACCTCCTGGCCCTCCTCCAAGTCGGGGCCGCCGATGTCTTCCATGTGGAAGAAGACGTCCTCCTCGGAGTCCTCGGTGTCGATGAAGCCGTAACCGCCCGTGTCGTTGAAGAAATCGACCGTACCTGTCGCCATTGCACTCGATCCGACGCACCGGGGGCATAAAAACCTGCGGGAATCCCGATCCGAGCGCGACGCTTGCCCGCTGACGCCGGCGGCGTGACACAAGATTCATTTCACCGGCGCGAATGCGGGGGAACAATGCCTTCCAGCGCGCGCCGACTGCTCGATCGAACGTACGAGCGGCTGCTCGAACGCGAGATCGACGGCGCGCCGACCCACGTCGCCGTGATCCAGGACGGCAACCGGCGGTACGCCGACGAGCACGGGAAGGAAGCCGCCGACGGCCACCGTGCGGGCGCGAAGACAACCGAACGAGTGCTCGACTGGTGTGCCGACGTCGGCGTCGAGGAGCTCACCCTCTATGCCTTTTCGACCGAGAACTTCGACCGCCCGCCCGAGGAGAACGAGCGCCTCTTCGAACTGCTCGACGAGAAGCTCCGGGAGTTCGCCGACGCCGAGCGCGTCCACGACCGCGAGGTCTCGATCCGCGCGATCGGCGAGACCGACCGCCTGCCCGACCACCTCCGCGACGCCATCGAGTACGCCGAGAACAGGACGAGGAGGTACAACCGGCTCCGACTCAACGTCGCACTCGCCTACGGAGGCCGTGCCGAGCTGTTGGGAGCGGCCCGCGACACCGCCCGCGCGGTCGAGCGGGGCGACCTCGCGCCCGGCGAGATCGACGCGAGCGAGATCGACCGCCGGCTCTACGAGGGGCCCGCCCGCGACGTCGACCTCATCATCCGGACTGGTGGGGACGAGCGCACCTCGAACTTCCTGCCGTGGCACGCCAACGGCAACGAGGCCGCGGTCTTCTTCTGTACACCGTACTGGCCGGCGTTCGCGAAGAAGGACTTCCTCCGGGCGATCCGGACCTACGAGTCCCGCACCGAGTCGTGGCGGCGCACGCGCGCGCGGCGCGCGCTCGCCATGGTGCGTGCGGTCGGCGGAGCGGAGCTCGACGAGGCGCGCGCCATCGTCGAGCGGTTCCGGGAGTACCTTCCGCGCCGCGAGCTCGAACGCGTCGAGGGCGAGAGCGAGTCGGCGGCCGCGGACTGACGCGGCCAGTAGCCGAAACCCGACTGTCGGTGGGGATCAGTCGTCGATCGGCTCGTAGACGTTCTCGCGTGCCGGGAACGCGCCGTCTTCGACCTCTTCGACGTACTCCTCGACGGCTCCTCGAACGATTTCGTCCAGATCGGTGTACTGCTTCGAGAGCTTGTAGTCCTCCGCCCCGAGCCCAAGCAGGTCGGTGATCACGAGCACCTGGCCATCGACGTGGCGGCCGGCCCCGATGCCGATGGTCGGCACGTCTATCGCCTCGGTGATTCGCTTCGCGACGCCCTCGGTGGTCCCTTCGAGGACGAGCGAGAAGATCCCGGCTTCTTCGAGCCGTTCGGCGGTCGCCACCAGCTCGTCGGCGAACGCCGAGTCGGGTCCTTCACGGCCCTGGATCACGGGACCGCCGATCTCGTTCATCCGCTGGGGCGTCAGCCCGAGGTGGCCCTGGACCGGGATGCCGAGTTCGGTACACCGCGCCGTGATCTCGATCGTGGTCTCGCCGCCTGGCGGCGTCTCGAGTTTCACCGCATCGGCCCCGGACTCCTTGAGGAATCGTCCCGCATTCTCGACCGACGTTTCGAGCGAGGTCCCATAGGAGAGAAAGGGCATGTCGCCGATCACCATCGCGGACTCGGCCGCGCGCGAGACGGCGGCCGTGTTCGAGAGGGCCTCTTGCATCGTGACCGGGAGGGGGTCCTCGTAGCCGAGGTGGTTGTGGCCGGCAGTGTCGCCGACGAGGATCATGTCGACGCCGCCAGCGTCCACGAAACGGGCGATGGGGGCATCGTACGCCGTCAGCATCGTCAGCGGTTCGCCGTTCTCCAGTTTCGCTTCAAGCGAGCGGATCGTCGTCGGCATACGGTGGCCACGACGGGCAACGCCAAAGCCCTGTTTGTGAGCGCGATTCGAGTTCGTCGCCTGGCTCGTTTGATTAGGACCAGCGGCGGCTATCCTTCGAACCCGTCTTCCCACCGGAACGTGCCGTCCCGCTGGACAATCTCGCCGTCGACCGCGAGCGTCGAATCGGTGCTCACGTCGGTGATGAGGTCGGTGTGGATCGCGCTGTCGTTGCCCGCCTCGCCGTCAGGCAGGCAGGCGTCGTAGGCCCGTCCGAGCGCGAGGTGCACAGTTTGAGCCATCTTCTCGTCGAACAGGATGTTGTCGGTCGGGCGGTCGATGCCACGGTTCATCCC
>PXSV01000045.1:0-8097 GCA_003022685.1 Halobacteriales archaeon SW_9_67_24
GGCGTCGACGTGGATTGTGAGGGCTTCGGCCACTTCGTCGATAGCGACATCGGTGTAATCGTGCGCATCGACATCGACCCAGCGCTCGCCGCGCTGGACCGCCCCGCAGGTCGCACACACGAGGACCTCGATCCGGTCGGGCGCGTCGACGAGGTCGAAGTTTTCGAAATAGCAGTCCTCGCAGATGGGGGTGCGTCCGTCGGTCGCGGCGACCGCCGACTCGACGGGATCGCCACACCGCGGACAGAACTGCCGCGACTCGCTCATTGGACGTGGAACGTCCCACAGGGGGTTAAGCGGCGTGACTCCAGCAGCCTCCGCGGGAACCGCTGGCCCGGAGCGACGAAGATTTATGACCTGAACGCTTAGTAAAGGCCATATGGAATGGAAGACCGATTGGGGCCTCCAGGCGAGGATGGGCCTGACGATGCTGTTGCTGCTCGCGCTCTACGTCGTCTTCATCGCCGCGCTCTACATCTACGGGATCGGGCTATTCGGCATCGTCCTCTTCATGGGGCTGTTCATGGGTGGACAGCTCTTCTTCAGTGACAAGCTCGCGCTGCGGAGCATGGGTGCCCACGAGGTGAGCGAGGAGGAGTACCCCGAACTCCACGCGATGGTCGGACGGCTCGCTCAGCAGGCCGACCTCCCGAAGCCCACGGTGGCGGTCGCGGATCAGGCCGACCTCCCGAAGCCCACGGTGGCGGTCGCGGATAGCCGGCAGCCGAACGCCTTCGCAACCGGCCGCTCGCAGTCGAGTGCGACCGTCTGCGTCACGCGCGGGATCATGGACACGCTGAACCCCGAGGAGCTGGAGGGGGTGCTGGCACACGAACTCACCCACGTCAAGAACCGCGACGTGATGGTGATGACGATCGCCACGTTCCTCTCGACGCTCGCGTTCATGATCGTGCGGTGGGGCTGGCTGTTCGGCGGCAACCGGCGCGAGGGCGGCGGCGGCGTCATCGTTGCGATCCTCGTCTCGCTCGTGGTCGGCGTGGTATCCTTCCTCCTCGTGCGCGTGCTCTCGCGCTACCGGGAGTACGCCGCCGACCGCGGCGGGGCGATCATCACCGGCCGGCCATCCGCGCTCGCGTCGGCACTCGTGAAGATCGACGGCCGGATGGATCGTGTCCCCGACGACGACCTCCGGGAGCAGGCCGACATGAACGCGTTCTTCATCATCCCGATCAAGAGCGGCGCGATCGGGCGGCTGCTCTCGACACACCCCTCGACCGAGCAGCGCGTCGATCGGCTGAAGGACATGCAGAGCGAACTCGAAACGACCTGATCGCGCACCGGATTTTTGGAGTCGTGTCGAGCGACGACCCGTCGAGCATCCGTTAGGGTGGAATGAAAGGGGCCGGCGGCTCGGCGAACCAGGACGAAGCAAGCACTGCAGCCGAGCGAACGAAGTGAGTGAGGTGAGGAGCGCAGCGAGGCCCGGGAGTCGAGCCGCCGGGGGCTTTCGAGGTGGTTGTAGTCGTCAGCGCTGTCGTTATCGAGACCGCACTGATACCGACTCATATGAGAACCGCAGGCCACACGCCTCCCCAACCGACTCCTTCGGTCGCTCACTCCGTTCGCTCCCTCAGTCATCCCTTGCACGAGAGTTCACGCTTTCCCAGGAGGCAGTGAGAAGTTCGAGCAGGATCGCTTTGGTTTTTATTCCCACCGCCCTAGCTACGGGCATGGGAATCTTCGACGGACTTCGGTCGGCGCTCGGGACGAGCGCGGAGGCGGACGCGACCCGCGACGCCGACCCCAAGGACCTCTTCGGGATGAGCACCGCGCATCTCACGATGGAGGCGGATCTCGGCTACGATCCAGCCGGGGTGGCCGCGCTCTGCTTTTCGGGCGTCGACAGCACCGACTTCGCGGACGCCGTGGAGGAGGTCGAGGCGATCCTCGACGCTGGCGAGGTCGAGACCGGCACCGAGGCCCGCTTCGTCGACGACTCTCATGGGTACGAGTGGGTCGTGCTCGCGGATCGGGACTTCGAGGACCTCGTGACTAGCGTCCACTTCGCCGCCGACACGCTGATCGAGCGGGGGTACGGCTCACGGCTGCTCGCCGCGCTCTTCGGGTTCGAGCAAGACAGTCCTGTCTACTGGGTCTACTCGTTCCGACGGGGAGCGTACTACCCCTTCGCACCGCTGTCGAGCAGCGAGCGTGACTCCACGATCGAGTTCAAACTCGAATCCGTACTCGACGGCGAACTCGACATCGAATCGGACAAGGACTACTGGTACCCCCTCTGGCCCGACAGCGGACGGCATCCCTGGGAGTAGCGGCGTCGGCCCGACCCGAACCGAACGGACGGGAGACGACGACCGCTGACCGAAGGCTGACTTCACTTCCACCGGACTGTTGACGAGGCTTTATCACGGGAGCCGCACAACCCGGAGGTATGGCAGCAACTGAGGACCTCGAGAGCCTGCCCGGCGTCGGGCCGGCGACCGCGGACAAGCTTACCGAATCCGGCTTCGATTCGTATCAGGGCATCGCGGTCGCAAGCCCTGGCGAACTCTCCAATACGGCGGATATCGGCGAAAGCACGGCAGCCGACATCATCAACGCTGCGCGCGACGCCGCCGACATCGGCGGGTTCGAGACGGGTGCCAACGTCCTCGAACGCCGCGAGCAGATCGGCAAGCTCTCCTGGCAGGTCGACGAGGTCGACGACCTCCTCGGTGGCGGGGTCGAAACCCAGTCGATCACCGAGGTCTACGGCGAGTTCGGCGCGGGCAAATCCCAGGTCACCCACCAGCTCGCGGTCAACGCCCAGCTCCCGAAGGAGTACGGCGGCCTGGAGGGCAGCGCGATCTTCATCGACTCAGAAGACACGTTCCGGCCCGAGCGGATCGCCCAGATGGTTCGTGGCCTCCCCGAGGAGGCGATCGCCGCCGCGATGGAGGTCCGTGAGATCGAGGGTGGTCCCGACAGCGAGGACGCGATGGACGAGTTCATCGAGTCGATCCTCGATCGGATCCATGTCGCGAAGGCGTTCAACTCCAACCACCAGATCCTGCTGGCTCAGAAGGCCCAGGAGATCGCCGGCGAGCACGAGGACACCGACTGGCCCGTTCGACTGGTCTGTGTCGACTCCCTCACCGCCCACTTCCGTGCGGAGTACGTCGGTCGTGGCGAGCTCGCCCAGCGCCAGCAGAAGCTCAACAAACACCTCCACGACATCGACAAGGTCGGCAACCTCTACAACGCCGCCACCGTCGTCACGAACCAGGTCGCCTCGAACCCCGACTCCTATTTCGGCGACCCGACCCAGCCCATCGGCGGGAACATTCTCGGCCACAAGTCGACCTTCCGAATGTACCTCCGAAAGTCGAAGGGCACGAAGCGGATCGTCCGCCTCGTCGACGCGCCGAACCTCGCCGACGGCGAGGCCGTGATGCGCGTCGAGGAGGAGGGGCTGAAGCCCGAATAGCACGAACCTTTTTACTGCGGGGGGTGCGCTCCCTCGCGTTGCTCGGTCGCCCACCCCCGCTTGCAAAAACGTTCATGAAAAACACTCGCTCGCTCGGCCTGCGGCCTCGCTCGATGCAATCGCTTTCCGCGAGCCGCACGGTACCGCCGAAGCCCTCGACCGTTCGCTTCGCTCACGGTCTCACCCTTCATCCGCCAGGCACCGCTGCCGCACCGCCACCGCAACAAAAATCGCTATTCGGTCGTTGTCTTCTCGATCGAGGTTTTCTCGCCCTGGTGGATCGCCGCGCCGTCCTGGGCCACCATCTCGACGAGCACGGCGCATTTCACTCGCATCGGGCTGATGTCGACGCCGAGGAGATCGATCACGTCGTCGCGATCGAGGTCGTCGAGTTCGTCGAGGGTCATCCCCTGAAGCTCGTCGGTCAGCATGCTCGCGCTCGCCTGGCTGATCGCACAGCCCTCGCCGGAAAAGGCGGCGTACTCGATCGTCTCGCCGTCGTCTTCGAGCAGCACGTCGACCTTGATCTCATCGCCACACATCGGGTTCTCGCCGACGTGGCTGAAGGTGGGATCGTCGAGATCGCCGTAGTTACGCGGGTTCTTGTAGTGATCCAGGATCTGCTGGCGATACATGTCCGAACCCATGCTCATAGTGAACCAAGGTACGCGCGTGCGACGCAAAAGGATTCCGGGCGGGTTCGGCAGCCTATCCGAACAGCTGCCTCGCGTCGTCGATCGCGTCCACGAGGACATCGACTTCGTCTTTCGTGTTGTAGAGATAGAACGAGGCACGGGCGGAGGCCGCCGTGCCGAGCACGTCGTGGAGCGGCTGGGTGCAGTGATCGCCAGGCCGGATCGCGACGCCGTGGTCGTTCATGATGCTCGCGAGGTCGTGGGCGTGGACGCCGTCGAGATTGAACGAAACCAGGCCCGCGCGCTCGCCCGCCGGCGGGCCGTAGATCTCGATGTCGTCGAACTCCTGCAATCGATCGAGTGCGTACTCGACGAGGCCGCGTTCGTGGCGATCGATCCGGTCGAGACCGATCTCCTTGAGGTAATCGGCGGCCTCCGCGAGCGCGATCCCCTCCGCGATCAGGGGCGTGCCGGCCTCGTACTTCCACGGCAGGTCGGCCCACGTCGTCTCCTCGAACTCGACTTTCCGGACCATCCCGCCGCCGTACATGAACGGCTCCATTGCTTCGAGGATCGCCTTCCTTCCGTAGAGGCCGCCGATCCCCGTCGGGCCGCACATCTTGTGCCCCGAGAAGGCGTAGAAATCCACGTCGAGCGCCTCGACGTCGACGGACTGGTGGGGCACGGCCTGGGCACCGTCGGCGAAGATGTAGCTATCGTGCTCGTGGGCGAGGTCGGCGAGGTCGCCGATCGGGTTGATCGTGCCGAGCGTGTTCGAGACGTGGGTGACCGAGACCATCTCGGTGTCGGGACCGATGACGTCGCGGGCGTGGTCCATGTCGAGCCGGCCCTCGTCGTCGATTTCGATGTAGCGCACGTCCGCATCGGTGCGTTTGGCGATCTGCTGCCACGTCACGAGCGAGGAGTGGTGTTCCATCTCGGTGAGGACGACCTCGTCGCCCTCGCCGAGCTCGTTCAGGCCCCACGCGTACGCAACGAGATTCAAGCCTTCAGTGGTGTTCTTCGTGAAGATCATCTCCTCGCGGCCGCCGGAGGCCCCGACGAACTCCGCGAGACGGTCGTGGGCTTCCTCGTACGCGATCGAGGCCTCCTGGCTCAGATGGTGGATCCCCCGGTGGACGTTGGCGTTGGTACCCCGGTAGTAGTCGCTCATCGCGTCGATAACGCGATCGGGGGTCTGGCTCGTGGCGGCGTTGTCGAGATAGGCGAGGCGCTGGCCGTCGCCCACCTCGCGGTCGAGGATCGGGAACTCCTCTCGCACTCGTTCGACGTCGAATGGTTCGGCGGTCTGACTGCTCATTGACGATAGCTACGGCCTCGATGGGGAACATTCCTTCGGTCAGCCACCCCGGAATCGGGGCCGGCTCAGACGATTCGCCGTGACATCACGAGGAGTCCGAGCACGAGCAGCGCGAGTCCCCAGTACAGCGAATCGCCGGGGACCCAGACCAACAGCAGCGTGACGATCCCGGAAGTGAACAGCGACCAGCCAGCAGTCGTGGAGTAGCTCATACAGTTGGTTGCGTCCGCAGCCGGGTAAAAACCACTGTTGACATGCGCAAGCCGAGCCAATCGAGCAGGGGGATGGCGTCGATCCGCTGGCCGAGGGGGGAGCCGGAACGGTTTTGACTGGTGCGGTCGGAGCGGGCGGTATGTCGACGTGGGTTGCACTCGTCGAAGTCGTCGATGCCGAGTTTCAGGACCTCCAGGAGCTCGCCTCGCTCTGGGGCGACATCAACGTCGAATTAGGGGAGGTCGACGCCGAGCTTCAGGAGACCTACGCGCTGCTCGGCCGGTACGACTTCCTCGTGGTGTTCGAGGCTCCCGACCGCGAGTCGGTGTTCGAGGTCTCGCTGGCGGCCGAGCGCCACGGGCTGGACATGGACTCGATGGAAGGGATCCCGATCGAGGCGTTCGGCGGCATGGTCGACCAGTAGCGCCCGACTCACTCCAGTCGCAACACCTGAGCGTGGCGGGTCTCGCCGAGGTCGAGCACGCTTTCCTCGTCGACGAACCCGTGCTCGACCGCGAGCGCCACGGCGTCGGTCCCGACGATGTTCGCCACCCTCGCGCCCGCGAGACTCGCCACCACTTCCTCCTCGTCGGCGGGCTCGCCGTCGTAGAACTCCTCGTTCACTTCGAAATCGATTTCGCCGTTTTCGAAGGTCTTGCCGAGCACCTCCCGGTCGCAGACCGAGACGAGGCGACCCTCGGACGTCTCACGCTCGTTGACGATCACGGACGAACTCCTCTTCGGCCTCCTCGCGGAGTTCGCGCGCCTCCGCGGCGAGTTCCTCCGCGCGCTCGTCCTCGCCGGTTTCCTCCAGCGCGCGCGCTTTCTCCTCGATGACCTCGGGGTTCCGGAATCCGAGCCTGATCGCGTTGTCGAACGCGTCGAGTGCCTCGTTCGCCAGCCCGCGTTCGAGCAGGAAGAAGCCGCGATTGAACCACGCCTGCGGGAAGCGCGCGTCGATCTCGACGGCGCGTTCGGCGTGTTCGAGCGCCTGCTCGGACCGGCCGGCCTCCCAGAGCGCGGAGGCGAGATTTGTCTCGGCGCTCGCGGCGTGTTCGCTCCGGTCGTCGATCCGGAGCGCTTCCTGATGCGCGCCGATCGCCTCGTCGTACTCTTCGAGTTCGGCGTGGGCCGCGCCCTTGTTGACCCACGCCTCCTGTTCGATCGACTCCTCGTCGGCGAACCGCGCCGCGCGTTCGAGGGTCTCGGTCGCCTGCTCGTAGCGGTTGATCCGGAGGTAGTTCAGCCCCACGTCGACGAGTTCCTCGCTATCCACGTCACCGGCACCGAGCTGGCGTTCGTCGAGCAGGTCGGCCACCGCGCGCGAGTCGACGGGATCGACCTCGCTCGGATCGACCGAGAGTTCGGGCGGGTCGAGATCGAACCCCTCAGGCTCTCCGAAATCCTGACCTACGGAGAACTGGTGGTCGTCCGCGGCGTCGTCGGCCGCAGGATCGGGGATGGGCTCGTCGGTCTCGGGACGAGGATCGTGGTCGTCGGCCGGATCGCGGCTCGGTTCGTTGTCGGGGGTGCGTTCGGACTCGTCGTCGGTCATACCTCTTCATAGACGACGACCGCGATTAAGGGCTACGACCGCGTACGCTGGGTATGCGACTGTTCGTGAGCGTCGATCTCGACGGGCTCGCCGGGGAGATCGCCGATGTCCAGGAAACGATCGCCGACGCGAGCGGGGTCCGACGCACCGATCCCGGGAACGTCCACGTGACGCTGAAATTTCTCGGGGAAGTCGAAGACGAGCGAGTTCCGGACCTCGCGGCGGAACTGGCTGAGGCGATCGACGGGGCAGGTGTCGATTCGTTCACTGCTACGTTCGGCGGGCTCGGCGCGTTCCCGAGCGAGGAGTACATCCGGGTACTCTGGGTCGGCATCCGCGAGGGTGGCGACGAGCTAGCCAGGCTCCACGAAGCGATCGAGGACCGAACTACCGAGATGGGGTTCGATCCCGCTGATCACGAGTTCACGCCGCACGCGACGATCGCCAGAATGGACCACGCTGGCGGCAAGGAGCGGGTCCAGCGCGCGCTCCGTGAAACCGATCGCACGGTCGGAACACTCGACGTGAACGAGGTTCGGCTGACCGAGAGCGTGCTCGATGACGACGGACCGGAGTACACCACCGTCAAGCGATTCGAGTTGTGAGGGTGTATCCTGTTTCTGCTGAGAGACGTTCGTTGCTGGAGGCGGTGACGCGTGGGAAGCACGCCAAAGGCATGCGACTCGCACGAGGAATGACTGAGCGAACGAGTGAGCGAAGGAATCGGTTGGGGAGGGCGTGGTCGTCGCGGTCCGGTAGCGGAACGTCAGTGATAGTACCGCGAACGAGCCGCAGGCGAGTGAGCGGGCCGAGGAACCTCCGAAGGAGGTGACGGGGTCTGCGTGAGCGAAGCGAACGCAGGCTCGGCAGAGCTTCGCTCTGCCGGTGGCTTTTGATCCACATTTTGCTAGCGAGGCGCGAAGCGCCT
>PXSV01000045.1:8166-16869 GCA_003022685.1 Halobacteriales archaeon SW_9_67_24
ACTTCGAGATCCCGAAAATCGGAGATTTTCGGACGACAGCAAAAGGTGGGCGGGAAGGAACAACGATTTAAGCCACGCCGGCCGAATACGCCCATCATGGGTAAGAACTCGAAAGCCAAGAAGAAGCGGCTGGGGAAGCTCGAACGCCAGAACTCCCGGGTGCCGGCGTGGGTCATCATGAAGACCGACCGCGACACGATGCGCAACCCGAAGCGGCGCAACTGGCGGCGGTCGAACACCGACGAATGAGTGCCGAAGAGTTCGAGGAGCGGGTCGTGACGGTCCCCCTCAGGGACGTGAAGGCGGGCGCGAACCACGAGGGCGCGGACCGGGCGATGACGCTCATCCGGGATCACCTCGCACAGCACTTCAAAACCGATCACGACGCGGTGCGGCTCGACCCCTCGATCAACGAGGCGGTCTGGGCGCGCGGCCGGGGCAACCCCCCGAGCAAGCTCCGCGTGCGGGCGGCGCGGTTCGAAGAGGAAGGCGAGCGCGTGGTCGAAGCCGAGCACGCGGAGTAGCGTGCTCCGCGCGGCCTTTTCCGGTTCGGCGTACGTCGGCGTCTTCGCCCGAGCCACCGACGACTGCTTGCTCGTTCGGCCCGACATCGACGACGGCCTTCTCGCGGCGCTGACCGACGAGCTCGGCGTCCCCGCAGTACGGACCACAGTCGCTGGCTCCGGCACCGTCGGCGCGCTCGTCGCGGGCAACTCCAACGGGTTGGTGACGAGCAGCCGTCTCACCGACGTCGAGCGCGACCGGCTCGACGAGGCGCTCGACGCACCGATCGCGGAGCTGCCTGGCCGAATCAACGCCGCCGGCAACGTCGTGCTTGCGAACGACCACGGGGCGTACCTCCATCCAGACCTCCCCGACGAGGCGGTATCGATCGTCGAGGAGCATCTCGACGTGCCAGTGGACCAGGGCGTTCTCGCGGGCGTTCGAACCGTCGGGACGGCGGCGGTCGCCACCAACCAGGGAGTGCTCTGTCACCCGAAGAGCACCGACGAGGAGCTGGATCACGTCGAGCAGCTCCTCGACGTGCCCGCCGACATCGGCACCATCAACTACGGCGCGCCGGTCGTGGGTTCGGGGCTGCTCGCCAACTCTCACGGGTACGTCGCGGGCGAGGAGACGACGGGTCCCGAGCTGGGCCGGATCGAGGACGCGCTCGGCTACATCGAGTGAACAGGTAAGACAACATACTTCCGGCGCGCCCGCCCAACCGGAGTATGGACGAGTTCGTGACACCCGAAACGCATCGATCGAAAGCGGCTGCCGTGCAGGGAGACAACCGATGAGCCTCGGTGGTGGCGGCGGTGGCGGTCAGCTCGAACAGCTTTCGGAGGAGATCGAGAACCTCGAACGCCACGAGCAGGCGCTCGAAAACGAGATCGACCAGTTCCGGGCGGAACAGCGCGAGATCGACGAGGCGACCGAAGCGCTCGACGCGCTCGAAAGCGGCTCCACGGTCCAGGTTCCGCTCGGCGGCGACGCCTACGTTCATGCCGAGATCCAGGACGTCGACGAGGCGGTCGTGAGCCTCGGTGGCGGGTACGCCGCCGAGCGCGACAAGGCGGGCGCGATCGACACCCTCGAAACCAAACGCGACGCGCTCGACGACCGGATCGAGGACGTCCGCGAGGAGATCAGCGAGGTCGAGGGCGAACGCAACGAGCTCGAACAGCAGGCCCAGCAGATGCAACAACAGCAGATGCAGCAGCTCCAGGGACAGATGGGCGGCATGGGTGAAGAGCCGGACGACGAGTAAGGCCACACGATGTTCGACGGACTCAAGGACAAGCTCTCTTCCTTCCAGCGCGACGCCGAGGAGGAACTCGACGAGGCGGCCGGCGAGGTCGACGAACCTGAACCGGAGCCCGAAGGCGACGGTGAGATCGAAGCCAGCGAGGCCGAGACCGCCGATACCGAAACCGGGGACGAGATCGAAACCGGGGACGGGACCGAGCCCACCCTCGGATCGGACGGCGAAGCTACGGCGGAAGCGGCGTCGGCGACCGACGCGACTACCACACCCGATTCGGAAGGTCCCGACGGCGAACCCGCATCAGCAACGGCGGACGAGCTGGCGGAGAGAACTGACGAGAGCGCCGCCGACGCGGCACGTCGAGGGTGGTCGACGTCGAGGACGAGCAGCGATCAGGAGGAAGGCGAGGCGGAGAGCGACGACAGTGAGGAGAGCGATCTCGGTCTCGGGACGCGTGCGAAGCTGTTCGCCACCGGCCAGTCGCTGATCGAGGAAGGCGAACTCGACGCCCCGCTGTTCGATCTCGAGATGGCGCTGCTCGAAAGCGACGTCGAGATGAGCGTCGCGGAGGCGATCCTCGACCGGCTCCGCGAGGAACTCACCGGCGCGACCCGCGCGCAGGTCAAGACCACCGGCACGGTGGTCGAGGAGGCACTCGCCGAGGCGCTCCGAGAGGTGATCAGCGTCGGTCAGTTCGATTTCGACGAGCGGATCGCCGAGGCCGACAAACCCGTGACGATCGTCTTCACGGGGATCAACGGCGTCGGAAAGACCACGACGATCGCGAAGCTCGCACGCTACTTCGAGGAGCGCGGGCTCTCGACAGTGCTCGCCAACGGCGACACCTATCGGGCGGGCGCGAACGAGCAGTTGGGCGAGCACGCCGACCGACTCGGCAAGAAGCTCATCGCCCACGACCAGGGCTCCGACCCGGCCGCCGTGCTCTACGACGGCGTCGAGTACGCCGAGGCGAACGACATCGACGTGGTGCTCGGGGACACCGCGGGCCGACTCCACACCTCGAACGACCTGATGGCCCAGCTGGAGAAGATCGATCGCGTCGTCGATCCCGACATGACGCTGTTCGTCGACGAGGCGGTCGCGGGCCAGGACGCCACCAAGCGCGCCGAGGAGTTCGACGACGCTGCGACGATCGACGGCGCGATCCTCGCGAAGGCCGACGCGGACTCCCAGGGCGGCGCGGCGATCTCGATCGCGCACGTCACCGGCAAGCCGATCCTCTTTCTGGGGACCGGCCAGAGCTACGACGACATCGAGCGGTTCGATCCCGACGTGCTCGTCGATCGGCTGCTCGGCGGCGAGGAGTAAACTCTCGTGACGCCCCAATAGAACCACAGACGGCTGCGTTGCCCCCTCGGCGGACCAGTATGACGATCCGACAGGGGTTCATGATCGAGGGGGACGCCAACCCCGCAAAATCCTTTGCGTTTGCCGCCGAGCACGGCTTTGAGTTCGTGGAGTTGAACATGGAGAACGGGTTCCAGCGCGCCCGCATCGATACCGATCGGATCCATACGTCGGCCGTCGAATACGGGCTCGATCTTGTGGTTCATCTCCCCTATGGGGTTGACGTGGCCTCCCCACACGAGCACGCACGCAGGGGTGCTCGGCGCGAGATGGCGGCGGCAATGGAAACTGCGGCCGCGATGGATGCCAAGAAGGGCGTCTTTCACGCCCGCTCGTTCGCTAAACCCGACGCATGGGATCATGAGTGGGTTCGTGACCTGATCTTCGAGTCGGTCGACGAAGTGAGTGCGGCTGGACCCGCTGTCTTCGAAGCCTGTGCGGAGAACCTGAAAGGACCGTTCGTCGACGCGAGCGATTTCCCCGCCATCTTCGAGCGCACTGACGCTACCGTTTGTCTAGACACGGGTCATGATACGCTACCGGTTACGACGGTGCATGGCAGGCCGACCTCATCCGCGAGCACGGCGACCGGATTTCGCACCTCCACTTGAACGACACACGGCGCGACGACAATGACAAGCACTTGCCCGTCGGTATGGGGCAAATCGATTTCACGGTCATCGCGCGGGCACTCCGCGAGACGGAATGGGCGGGAACCTGCACGCACGAACTGTACTCGTTCGGCCACGACTATGCCGCCCACGGGAAAGCTACATTCGACCGATTGCTCGATTCCGAGGCGTGACCCATCGGCGAACGCTTATACCCGATGGCGAATCATCCGATACGAGGCCGATGTCCGATACGGAACGTTATACTAGCGATACCAACAACGCGTGGGAGCGCGTCAAGCGAAAACACTGGGACCGCGAGTGGGACCTTGACACGATGATCGGCGACGAATAATGTCGTTCGGTGGTGAGTGAGCGTGTATCGCCAGGGCCACGTCGGCGTTGGACTGCTCCTTTACGCGCCGGTGGCCTACGCGGCGCTTTCGGCCGGTCGATCAGTGCTTGCTGTCGCCGGGTTCGCGGTGATGATCTGGCTCGCCATGCTGCCCGACGTCGATCTGCGGCTCCCGTTCGTCTCCCATCGCGGTCCGACCCACACCCTCGGGTTCGCGGCGGTCGTCGGGCTCGCGTGCGGTGCGGCCGGCTGGTTCCTCGGGATCGAACTGGTCGTGTTCGAGCCACGGCTGCTCGGCCCATTCGGGTTCGGTCTCGGCGTCCTGGCGGTCGTCGCACATCTCGTCGCCGACTGGCTGACGCCGATGGAGATCGCCCCGTTCTGGCCGCTTTCGTCCTATCGGTTCTCGCTCGGGTTCGCTCGCGCGTCAAGCACGCTCGCGAACGGGTTCCTGTTCGTGCTCGGCGTGGGCGCGACCGCAGCGGTGCTATGGCTCGCGGGGATGATCGGGTGAGCGGCGACGGTCCGGCCATGACGGTGCACTCGTTTCGATGCCACAGCCCCGAAACCGGGAGGACTCTCGGCCGCCAGTCCGACGGACAAGCCTTTATCAGCCACACGACGTAACACCGACAAATGGTACTCGACGATCTCGGGAGTTCCCTGCGGGGAACCCTCGACCGGCTCCAGGGAAAGACCAGACTCGACGAGGCGGACATCGAGGAAGTCGTCCGGGAGATCCAGCGTTCGCTGATCCAGGCCGACGTCGAGATCGACCTCGTGATGGAGCTCTCCGAGAGCATCGAGCAGCGCGCGCTCGAAGAGGAGCCGCCAGGCGGGACCACAGCCCGGGACTTCGTCCTCCGGATCGTCTACGAGGAGATGGTCGACCTCGTCGGCGAGTCGACCGACCTCCCACTCGAATCGCAGACCATCCTGCTCGCCGGCCTTCAGGGATCGGGGAAGACGACGACCGCGGCGAAGATGGCGTGGTGGTTCTCGAAGAAGGGCCTGCGCCCGGCGGTGATCCAGACCGACACCTTCCGGCCGGGTGCGTACGACCAGGCGAAGGAGATGGCCGAACGCGCGGAGGTCACGTTCTACGGCGACCCCGACGCCGAGGACCCCGTCAAGATCGCCCGCGAGGGCCTCGCGGCGACCGAGGAAGCCGACGTCCACATCGTCGACACCGCGGGTCGCCACGCTTTGGAGGAGGGGCTGATCGACGAGATCCGCGAGATCGACGCGGTCGTCGAACCCGATCGGAGCCTGCTGGTGATGGACGCGGCGCTGGGCCAGGGAGCGAAGGACCAGGCACGGCGCTTCGAGGAGGCCATCGGGATCGACGGCGTCGCGATCACCAAACTCGACGGCACAGCCAAAGGTGGGGGGGCGCTCACCGCGGTCAACGAGACCGGCTCCTCGATCGCCTTCCTCGGAACGGGCGAGACGGTACAGGACGTCGAGCGCTTCGAGCCGAACGGCTTCATCTCCCGACTGCTGGGGATGGGCGATCTCAAGCAGCTCGCCGAGCGGGTCGAGCGCGCGATGGCCGATACCGACACCGACGAGGACGATTGGGATCCCGAGCAGATCCTGGAGGGGCAGTTCACCCTGAAGGACATGCGCCACCAGATGGACGCGATGAACAAGATGGGGCCCCTCGATCAAGTTCTCGACATGATCCCCGGATTGGGCGGCGGGATCAAGGACCAGCTCCCCGACGACGCGATGGACGTCACCCAGGATCGGATGCGGAGCTTCGACGTCGTGATGGACTCGATGACCGAGGACGAACTCGAAAGCCCCCGTTCAGTGGGCGCGAGTCAGGTCCGCCGGATCGCGCGTGGCAGCGGCCAGCCCGAAGAGCGGGTCCAGGAACTCTTAGAACAACACCGGATGATGGAGCGCACCCTGAAACAGTTCCAGGGGATGGGCGACGCCGACATGCAGCGGATGATGAAGCGGATGGAGGGCGGCGACGGTGGCGGCATGGGCGGAATGGGTGGCATGGGCGGCGGTGGCGGTCCGTTCGGCTGAGGGCCCACGAAGCGTTCGCGCGTTCCCCGAGGTGGCCCACGGTGTGGAGAAGCGAACGACACCGGCGACGACCAGCACTGCGATACCGGCGTCGTGGATGAGCGACCCCCGAAATCACGGATCTATCGACGACGCGGACCATCGGTCCGGTCGAGGGCATCCGCATCCTCGTCCTCGAACCGTTCGGTGTCTATCGACACGGCTGCAGTAACTGCCGATTGTAGTAGATCTATCGGCGTCCGACGAGCGATGGATGAGCCGAGGAGCGATGGATGGGCCGAGGAGCGATGGACGGGGGGCGGGCGTGGTCCTCGGCGGGATGCGCGAGGAACTCCGGGCGGTCTCCGGACTGCTGGTGCTCGTGCCCGCGCTGCTCGCGACCCGGGGCAACGTCTACAGCTCGCTCGGCGCGCGGATCGCCACCGCGCTCCACCAGGGACTCATCGAGCCACGGGTGCGCGGCGGCGACCCACGCCTCCGATCGGCGGTCGCGGCGTCGATCGCGAACGGGTTGCTCGCGAGCGCGTTCGCCGCGACCGTGGCGTACGTCGTGCTGTGGAGCCTCTCGGCGTCGCCCGCATCGTTCGCCACGCTCGTGGGGATCGCGGTGCTCTCCGGACTGCTCTCGGGCGTGACGCTCTCGACGGTGGTCGTGCTCGCGGTGTTCGCGGGCTACCGGCGGGGGTACAACCCCGACACGCTGGTCGGGCCGCTCGTCACCACCACGGGCGACGTGTTCGGGATCGCCTACCTGTTGCTCGCGGTGCGGATCGTGCTCGCGCTCGGGGGTGGCTGAGTGCCGACCGAGTGGTCGTTTCGGGCGATCACGCGGGCGCTGTTGCCCGTTTTGACCGTTCTCACGCTCGTCGAACTCGGCAGCGGGTTCGTGCTCGGCTCGTTCGAAGCCACCCTCCTCCGCTACCCCGCGCTGCTCGTGCTCGTCCCCGTCACGATCGGGACGGCGGGGAATCTGGGCAGCGTGCTCGCCGCGCGACTCTCGACCGCGTTCCACCTCGGCACGCTCTCCTTTTCGCCGACCGACGACACCCTCGCGGGCAACGCCGTCGCCACCGTGGGGCTCACACTCACCGTTTTCCCCGTCGTCGGTGCTGGCGCGTGGGGACTCACCGCGCTCACCGCCGGTTCGGGACTCGGGCTTCCGACGGTGGTACTGGTTGCGACCGCGAGCGGCGCGGTGCTCTCCGTTCTCGCTGTCGCCGTCACGATCGTGGCGACCTACGCCGCCTACCGATTCGAACTCGATCCCGACGACATCGTGATCCCGGTCGTGACGAACGTCTGTGACGTGCTCGGCGTGCTCGTGCTGTTCGGCGTCGTCCGGATCGTGGTCTGATCCGGAGGAATGTGAGGATCACCCGAGGGTTTAGAAGGAATGACGCGATCGTGTAGACGTGCATCGTCTCACGTGGGTCCTCGTCGTCTGCGTCGTTCTCGCTGGGTGTGTGGCGTCGAGTCCGGAAACTGGAATGACCACGGGGGCGACGACGGACGCACCGGAGCGGACAGCCGTCCCCGGGACGATGGAGACGGTGGGAACGCCCGTAGGGCGAACGACGGATCGAACCGCGACCGTCACCGAGGTCGTCGACGGCGACACCCTCGAAATCCGGTACGCGAACGGAACGACCGACACCGTTCGGTTGCTCGGCGTCAACACCCCGGAGGTCCACGTCGAGAACGATCCGCCGGAGTTCGAGGGGGTTCCCGACACCGAGCCGGGGAGGGCTTGCCTGCGTGATGCGGGCCGGAACGCGAGCGCGTTCGTCGAGCGGTTGCTCGCGGGCGAACGGGTACGGCTCGTGGTCGGCGGCGATCGGCGCGGGCGGTACGGACGGCTGCTGGCGTTCGTCCGACAGAGCGGAACCACCGTCAACTACTGCCTCGCCGCCGAGGGACACGCGCGGGTGTAGGAGATGGGGTTCGCGGGGCGCGAGCGGTTCGATCGGGCTGAGTCGCGCGCCCAGGGGGAGGGAATCGGACTCCAAACGTGTGCGACCGACGGCAGCGGACCGGGAGCGGCAGCCGAGAACCAAAAGCAATCACGAGAACTCACAATCGCTGAGATCGACGCGGATGCGCCGGGCAACGACAACGCGAATCCCAACGGCGAGCGGATCGTGTTCGAGAATCGGGGGGCGAAACGCCTCGCCCTCGGCGGCTGGACCGTGAGCGACGCTGCCGATCACGTCTACACCTTTTCGGGCGGATTCGTGCTTGAACCAGACGAGCAAGTCACGCTCCACACGGGGGATGGGTCGGACGCCCCGAGCGAGCTGTACTGGGGTGCGTCGGGGGCCGTTTGGAACAACGACGGCGACACCGTAACGGTGCGAAACGGGGCCGAGGAGACGGTCGCCGAGCGGTCGTACGGCTGATAGGGTCGGCTGGAAGTCCTTTTGGGATCGACCGCACGATGGCGTGCGGTCGCACTGGTAACCGCTTCCAACCGACCCTATGAAGGGACCGGTCATCCCGGATGTGCGCAGGGCTCGACCGGCTGGAAAGCGTAGATCGAACGATGGGGTCGAGTCTCGAAC
>PXSV01000046.1 GCA_003022685.1 Halobacteriales archaeon SW_9_67_24
CGACTTCCTCACGGGCGTCGACACTCGCACGATCGATCTCGGCGGCCGCGTGCTCCTCCCGGGATTCATCGACGCTCACACGCACATGGAAGAACTCGGCAAGCGCCTCGTCCACGCCGACCTCGCCGACGCGGGCTCGCCCGACGAGGCGGTCTCGATTCTCGCCGAGCGCGCCGACGCACTCGACCGCGACGGCAAGGCCGACCGCGAGTGGGTCCTCGGTTTCGGCTACGACGAGAGCGCGTGGGAGGAGTCGCACTACCTCGATCGCACCGATCTCGATCGAGTGAGCGAAACGCGGCCGGTGGTCGCGTTCCGCGAGGACATGCACACCGGGGGCGTGAACGGCGTTGCCCTCGATCGCCTCGGCGATCGGCTTCCTCGGGAGGATATTCGAACCGAGAACGGCGACCCGACGGGGGTGCTCGTCGAGGACGCGCTCGGCCCGGTCCGAGAAGCGACCGCGCCCGACCGCGCCGAAACCCGCGATCTTCTCATTGCCGCCCAGGAACACGCCACCGAACGCGGCGTCACCAGCGTCCACGACATGGTGCGGCACTCCCACGCACCGCGGGTCTACCGCGATCTCGACCGTGAGGGGGAGCTCGCGCTCCGGGCCCGGATCAACTACTGGAGCGACCACCTCGACGCCGCGATCGAGACCGGCCTCGCGACCAACCACGGCAGCGCGTTCGTGCGGACGGGCGCGATCAAGACCTTCACCGACGGGAGCATCGGGGCGCGGACCGCGAAACTGACCGAGCCATACGCCGACGTTGATGCGGGACCCGTGGACGGTGAGGACGCGAACGACGAGACCACTGGCCAGTGGGTCGTTTCGCCCGCCGAACTCCGCGAGATCGTCGAGCGTGCCGACGATGCCGGCTTCCAGGTGACGGCCCACGCTATCGGCGACAGGGCGGTCGAGAAAGTCCTCGCGGCCTACGCGGCAACCGACGATCCGGGTACTGCGCGCCACCGAATCGAACACGCCGAGCTCCCGTTCGATGGGGCTATCGATCGCTTTGCCGATCTCGACGTGGTGGTGTCGGTCCAGCCCAACTTCCTGAAGTGGACGGGCGAAGGGGGACTCTACGACGCCAGAATCGGTCCCGATCGCCGGCGACGCTCGAACCCGCTTCGAGAACTCCGCGACGCCGGGGTGCGACTCGCCTTCGGCAGCGACTGCATGCCGCTTGATCCGCTGTTGGGCGTTCACCACGCCGTAAACGCCCCCGCCGACGCCCAGCGACTCCCCGTGACCGACGCACTCCAGGCGTACACCCGCGGCGCAGCGTACGCCGGCTTCGACGAGCACAGGCTCGGAACGATCGAAGTCGGCAAGCGTGCCGACCTCGTCGCGCTCGACCGTTCGCCATGGGATCATTCCGACGATATCGCTGACATCGACGTCGCGGCGACGATCGTCGACGGCGAGGTCGTCCACGACGCGCGCTGATCGCGGCTCCCGGAGATCGTTCGACTTCTACCGCCCAGATCGATAGCTCGACGTTCCGGCAAATACGTTTTGAAGAGGAAACGTTTTCAACGGCACTCTCTGTATGCCAGTGCTACTGGAGTTCCGCCACTCATGCCAGAACTGGAAACGACGGACCTCGAAACCGACCTCAGTCTGTTCAAGTACGACAACCTCGAACAGCTCCCGCCACGATACCACGACCTGGCCGAATCCGAGCGCACGGAGCGAATCGAACGGGCGCTCGACGCGCTGGACGACGACGTGCTCGTACTCGGGCACAACTACCAGCGCGAGGAGATCGTCGAGCACGCCGACTTCATCGGCGACTCCTACGCGCTCTCGAAGCGCGCCGCCGAGGCCGACGCCGACCACGTCGTGTTCTGCGGGGTAACGTTCATGGCCGAATCCGCCGACATCATCACCGACGATTCTCAAGCTGTTATCCTCCCCTCGATGGAGGCCTCCTGCCCGATGGCGGGGATGGCCGAAGCCCTGCAGGTCGACGCCGCGTGGACGGAGATCACCGACGCCGCGCCCGACGAGAACATCATTCCGGTGACGTACATGAATTCCTACGCCGACCTGAAGGCCTTTTGCGCCGAGCAGGGCGGCCTGGTCTGTACGTCCTCGAACGCGCACAAGGCCTTCGAGTACGCCTTTGAGAAGGGTGACAAGGTGCTCTTCCTCCCCGACAAGCACCTCGGCGAGAACACCGCCCACCGGCTGGGAATGGAAGACGAGACTGCCGTCTGGGACCCGTGGGACCCCGAGGGAAAGGACGCGAACGAGGTCGCGGCGGCCGACATCGTGCTCTGGGAGGGGTACTGCCAGGTCCACGAGCGCTTCCGCGAGCACCACGTCGAGGACGTTCGAGAGAAGCACCCCGACGCGAACGTGGTCGTCCACCCCGAGTGCCGGCGCGAAGTCGTCGAGGCCGCCGATGTAGTGGGTTCGACCAGCACGATCACCGACACGGTGGCCGCGGCCGATCCCGGTGAGACGTGGGCGATCGGGACCGAGATCCACCTCGCGAACCACCTCGCGCGATGGCATCCCGCAGTCGAGGTGCTCCCGCTCTGTGGCGACGCGTGCATGGATTGTAATGCGATGCGCCAGATCGACCCGAACTATCTGACGTGGGTGCTCGAAGAACTGATCGAGGGCCGCGAGCGCAACGTGATCGAGGTTGCTCCTGAAGAGAAAGAGCTCGCCGGCGTGGCGCTCGACCGAATGTTGGAGATCTGAGATGAGCGCGGAGACGGACGCCACGACCGATGTTCTCGTGGTCGGCAGCGGCGTCGCGGGCTGTGCGGCGGCGCTCGCGGCCGCGCGTGCGGGCCAGGACGTGTTGCTCGTGACGAAGGCCGAGCGCCCGAAGGACGCGACGAGCTGGTGGGCCCAGGGCGGCGTCGCGGTCTCACGGGCCGACGCCGAGGGGTTCAAACGGGACGTCATCGCGGCGAGCGACGGCGCGGCCGACCCCGAGGCGGTCGATGTCCTCGTCGAGAACGCGAACGACGCCGTCGAGGACGTGCTCGTGGAGACCCTCGACGTACCGTTCGACACCGACGAGAACGGGGACGACGCGTTCGCGTACGGCCGCGAGGCCGCCCACGGCGAGCGCCGCATCCTTCACGTGAACGCGAGCACCGGCCGCCACGTCCTCGGCCCGTTCCTCTCGTGTCTCGACGACCACCCGAACGTGACGATCCGCGAGGACACCGCGGCGCTCGAACTCCTCACCCGCGAGGGGCGAGTTCACGGCGCGATGGTCGAGTCCGACGGTGTCCTGGAGCCGGTTTGCGCCGGCGCGACCGTGCTCGCCACGGGCGGGATCGGCGCGCTCTACGACCGCTCGACCAACCCCGCAGGCGCGACCGGTGACGGGATCGCGATGGCGGCGCTCGCGGGAGCCGACGTCACTGACATGGAGTTCGTCCAGTTCCACCCGACGGCGTACGCAGGAGAGGAGCCGTTCCTGCTGAGCGAGGCCGTCCGTGGGGAGGGCGCGCTGCTCCGCAACGCCGATGTCTCCGAGTCACACTCGGAGGCTCGGAAGACGGAGTCTCCCGGTGGCGAGCGATTCATGCCCGAGTACCACCCGGACGCCGAGCTCGCGCCGCGGGATGTGGTTGCGCGCGCCGTAGCGAACGAGCGAGATCGGACCGGCGACGTGGTGCTCGACGTCTCGCCGCTCGACTTCGAGGCGGAGTTCCCGGACCTCGCCGCGAAGTGCGACGAGCGCGGCGTCGACTTTCGAACTGGAATCGCGGTGTCGCCCGCCGAGCACTTCGTCTGCGGTGGGATCGATGTCGATTCCCAGGGGCGGACGAGCCTCGATCGGCTGTTCGCGGTCGGGGAGTGCTCCCGAACCGGGGTTCATGGCGCGAACCGGCTCGCCTCGACCAGTCTGCTCGAAGGGCTCGTGTGGGGCCTGCGCGCGGGCCAGGCCGTCGCCGCGGACGACGCTTCCCCAGTAGTGGTCGAGGCCCCCGACCTCCGCGACAGCGATCCCGCGCTCCCCGAGGCGTTCGCCGAGGAGAAGTTCGACCGACTCCGGCGAACAATGGACGAGTACGTCGGTCTCGCCCGCACTCCCGACGGTCTCCGGCGCGCGAGCGCGGCGGTCCGGCGGCTGAAAGGCGAAGTCGACGCCTACGTTCGCACGCGTACCTCGCGCGAACTTTACGAACTCCGGGCGGCGACCGTCACGGCACTCCTGATCGTTCGGGCCGCGAGCGAGAACGACGAGTCGCGCGGCTGTCACCACCTCGTCGACGAGAGCGCCGATACGACCGACGCCGGCGAGGAGAGCGAGGAACGTGAGGTCCATGCCGGTCGCCCGTAGCCAGGTCGAACGCTGGCTCCGCGAGGACCTCGGCCACCACGACGTGACCAACGAGGTTCCGGGCGATACCACGGGACGATTGGTCACCAAGGAGTCGGGCGTCGCCGCCGGTCTGGCGGCGGCCGTCGCGGTGTTCGATCACCTCGGGATCGAGGCTGAGACGCACGTCGATCCTGGCGATCGGGTCGAGCCAGGCGACACAGTGCTCGCCGTCGACGGTGCGGCGCGCGACGTGCTCCGTGGCGAGCGCGTCGCGGTCAACGTCGTCGGCCACGCCTCCGGGATCGCCACCCGCACGCGCGAGGCCGTCGACGCCGCTCGCGAGGTGAGCGACGGGGTGC
>PXSV01000047.1 GCA_003022685.1 Halobacteriales archaeon SW_9_67_24
AGTCAGCGTTGCTTATCTGAACACCGGCTCGCATCTCGGGGAAAGAACTAAACCTGCGGCGTCCGAAGTGGTAAGCAAGTAGTAGTATACCTTTTTCCGACAGGTTTTTGTCGGAGCAGTCAGTACGCCGAGAAGCCACCGGAGAGCCACGGTGGCGACGATTTAGCGGTGGCGAATCGAGCGGTGACCAGCAACTACTACGAAGATGATAGAACACATATCCGACACGGTGGACGGTGAGGGGGACGACAAGTGGACGATGACGGACCCGGCAGCGGTGGCCGAGCGACGGGGAGTGGCGTTCGAGCGGCGGACCTACGAACACGAGGACGCGGAGCACTGCGAGGCCGACGCCGCGGGACGAGCCATCGTCGGCCTGACGGACTCGAAAGGGCGGGTACTCGTCGTCGTCCGACCGGAAGAGAACCACGCGGTCCTCCCCAACGAGACGGTCGATCCTGGTGGCGACTGGGCGGCGGTCGGCCGCGAGTGGGTCGAGGGGATGGTCGGCGTCGAAGCGACGTTCGACGACGTGCGGCTGGTTCGCGAGGTCGAACATCTCGTGGACGGAGGGACGGAGTCACGGACTCATCACGTCGTCTTCGACGGGTCGCTCGTCGATCCGGATGCGACCCTCGACGGGCTGTGCGACGACAACCCGTGGGAGCTCCGATGGCTCGACGCGATGCCGGACTGGCTCCCCGACGACGATCCCCAGGAAGCCCACGCCGACATCAAGCGATTCGTCGGAGCGGACGGATGAGCGGCGGGGCCGGCGAAGCGAGCTTCGACTGGGACACGTACTGGACCGACATCAGCGACGAGAAGCGCGAGGAAGCGAGCCCGAACAGTCACCACGCGGCCGAGGTGTTGCCCGAGTTCGTCGAGCGTTTCGACGGCCCCGCGGGTGTCGCGGACGTTGGCTGTGGAGCCGGCGTCACGACGTTCGCGGCGGCCGATCGCCTCTCGGAGACGGTGGTCGGCTACGACACGGCCGCCCCGGTCGTCGAGCGGAACCGCGAGCGTGCCGAGCGGGAAGGCGTCGAGAACGTCCGGTTCGAGCGGGCGACGCTCCCGGCGTTCGCCCCCGACCGTGAGTTCGGCGTCGTGTTTGCGTACTTCACGCTTCAGTACGTGCGGGACGTGGAGCGGGCGCTGGAGAATCTCTATGCAGCGGTCCCGCCAGGCGGCGCGCTCGTGTTCAACTACATGAACCGCGCCGCCCGCGACTTTTGCTCGATTGCGGCCGACGACCCCCACGCCAACGCCGACCACCCGTTCGTGTTCGATCCCGACGAGTACACCGAGCGCTTCGGCGCGCTGTTGGACGGCGACAGCGTGCTCTCACGCGAGCGGATCTACGAGACGCTCGGGACGTGGCCGCGGAGCGCGTTCACGGTCGCCGACCGGCCGGACGTGCGGTGGGCGTGGCATCACGCCCTGCTGGTGTACGTGCCGAAGCGCTAACCATCAGGGCGTGAGTCGATCGACGCCGAGCCAGGCGATCTCGCCGGTCGGGGTCGTCAGCGCGAACGTCATCCGCTTGTGGACCCCGCCGGCGAGGCGGACGTCGAGCGAGAGTTCGCGCGGCGCGAACGCGTGGTCGGCGGGCAGCGCCCGGACGAGCCATTCGGAGTGACCAAGGTCATCGACACTCTCGACGTCGGCGTAGGTCCGGAAGTCAGCGCCGAACTTGAAGCCGGTCTTCGGGACGACGTCCGCCTCGCGGAGTGCCGTGTACACCGCGAGCCGGCGGTCGAACCGCTCGCCCTCTACCCGTCGGCCCCGATCGACAACCCCAGCGAGGTCGACACCGAGATCGATCGTGCCCTCGCGGAGGAGGAAGGCGGTCTCGACGAGGGAGAGCTGGAGCGGGCCGCCCTCGGCCCCGCGGCCGGCGAGGCGCTGGCCGTAAAAGGCCGCCTCGTGGAGTTCGGCGGGCGGGTCCCAGCAGATCGCGCGATCCGCGAGGAGGTCGCCCCCAACGTCGGTCGGTGCGTCGTACGTCGTCGATCCGTCGATGGCGGGACGAGAGGTGTCGAGGTAGGTGATCTCGCTCTCCTCGTCGACGACCGCGAGGACGCACCGCCCAAGGCTCGACGCCTGAATCGACTCGCGCTCGCCGACGACCCGGACTCGGTAAGCGATCGCGTCGTCCCACGGCCCCTTGCCTTGTGGGTAGACGATCAGATCAGGGCCGGCGGAGTCATCGATATCGTGACTGTCGGCAGCGTCGATCCAGCCCTCGCGTGCGGGCGAGAGGTAGAACCCGCGCTCGCGGAGGTCCTTGTAGACCAGGAATCGGACGACGCAGTCTTCGACGCCGAGGAACTCCCGGAGTCCCATCCCGTCGACCGCATCGAGATCGTCGCGAAAGAGCAGATGTGCGGCCTCGACCGGCGCGAGCGCGACCCCCTCGCCCGTGGGCCGGCCGTATCCGCTGGAATCGTAAAAGCGCTGGCGGGCGTCGCCCCCGACGCGAACGACGCCATCACGAAGGGTCCCGTTCATGGCCGTACGTCCCGGTCCGGCAGGGATAAGGGACTATGATCGGTGGCGGAGTGGACGGAGGCCGCAGGGGTCAGGCTGGGTCGGCCCTCGATCGAGACGACCGAGCTGGACCTATCGGGCATCGGATCGAGCGATTCCTCGAACTCCTCGCCAACCGTCACCCGGAGCCACAGTGGCTCCTCGGAGACCACGGTTTCGCTGTCGGGCAGCCGGAACGGGAGCGTCCACGTCGCCTCGCTGCGGGCGTCGATACCCCGTTCGGCGAGGAACGACATGACCTCTGGGTGGGTCCCAACGCAGTCCCCGACCGTCGTTGCGAACCGGTTCCCGCAGTCCGAGCAGGGCGCGCGGTAGCGGTAGCCGAACCCGTCCACCCGTTCGATCCCGCCCGTTGTTCGGCCATAACAAGAGGGACAGATCCCCGAGACGCCGAGTTGGGTCGCCTGCGTGTTGACGAGCGCGAGCGTCTCCGCTGCCGTCTCGGGCGAGCGGTCGGCGACGACCCGTGGAGTGCCGAGGAGCCCCTCGTTGAGCGTGTGGCCGTCGGCACAGACCAGCTGGAACTGGTTCCCCTCGGCCGCCGCCCGCAGGTCCGCGCCACACTCGGGACAGCGACCGGGGAGCGCCACCGCTTCGATCCCGGGGTCCGGATCCGAGAGCCCCGCCGACAGACGGGCGAACAATCGGAACCCGAACGGCGAGAGCCGGTAGCCCTCCTCGGTGTCGACGACGAGGGTGCCGAGGAGCTGGTTCAAATGGTAGTTGAACCGACTCGTGTCCCTGATAGGGTCGGTTGGAACCGTTTGCCGGTATTCGCCGACCCCGTGTCGGCGAAATACGGGAAGGACTGACAACCGACCCTATGAGTTCGCTCAGGGTCCGGTCTCGCGTTCGACCACTGCGTCGTCGTCCCGATCACACGTCGCGTCGAGACACCGCCGCCCGCTACCGGTCGAAAATTCGGGCAATCCGCACGCACACTCGCCGTCGACGATGCCGGTCGGGAAGGAAAAGGCGGTCTCGCAGTCAGGGTAGTCGCCGCAGCCGGCGAGCAATCCTCCGTGTCGGATCACCCGGAGATCGCCGTCGCAGTCCGGACAGTCCCACGCGCGGTCGAACGCCGCCTTCACCGCGTCGTCGAGCGACTCGCACTCGCGGTCGATACAGAGCGTGAACGCGCGCCCGCGCTCGGCGCGCATCGTCGGGAGGCCACACGCCGGACAGGGTTCGTCGAGCACGTCAGCGCCGGCCGCCAGGCCGTAGCGCGCCTCGCAGTCGAGACACGTCACCGCACCGTCCGCACGGACGAGCGCGCCATCGCAGTCGGGGCAGTTCCCGACCGGCGCGCCGGCGGCGGAGGCCGGGTAGCGCGCGAGGCCGTACCGGTCATTGGCGACGACCCGGAGCCGCGAATCACCGTCGATGGCAGTAAGCGAAAAACCGTCGTCGTGGCTCGTTCCATCGTACGCGAGCGTCTCGGGACGGGTGAGCCACGCCACGGGCTGGTAGCCGTCGCGATCGTGAACCAACACCGTGTCGTCGGGTTTGATCACCACCACGACTTCGCCGCGCTGCTCACGGGGTGGGTCGCCATCGAAGGTCGTCGTGCAGTCGCCGGCGAACACCCGGATGCCGTCGGACATGGCGTGGGGTGGCCCCGGCTTCGGCTGTAAACCTTCGCCGGCAGGGGCGAACGGGAAGCGCACCGCCGGGGTCGGGAGTAGCGCGCTCATGGACGGGTTTCGTGACCGCTGTGGCACGGTCCGGGATCCTGGGACGCTACTCGCGCGGTGAGTTCGGCAAAGCGTGATAGGATCGGTTGGAAGCGTTTTACCGGTGCGACTGCACGCCATCGTGTGGTCGATCCCGGAAGGACTTCCAACCGACCCTATCAATCGACCCACACGGTTCTGGTTTCGGTGATCGGTTCGAGCGGCAGGTCGGGGAAGACGACCTCCACAGCAAAGGTGAGGGTGTCGGGATCGCCGCCGAACACCGGCACGGGCACCGTTTCGCTGCCGAGATAGGAGTCGGTCGCGGTCATCTCGATGTCGTTCACCGTGACCCGGAGGCCGGCGCGCGCGCCGCCAGCGTGGTTCTCGATGGTAACCTCGCGGGGATCGTTCTCGCCGCGCGCGATCCGTTCGGGCCGTTCGGGGAACGAGCGCCAGTCGATCTCGATCCGGGGCAGTTCGCGTGCGCTCTCGACGACGCGTTCGGCGACACCCTCGCTCAGTCCGGCGTCGACGAGCCCCGCGCTGCCGGCGGCAACGACGTCCGCGGGCGTCTCGATGCCCTCTCCGGCGAGTTTGCTCGCCCGGCCAGGCCCGACGCCGTCGATCGCGGTGAGCGCGGCAGCGGCCTCGCTCACGCCGTTCTCGACGCGCGCCGCGACCCGACTCGCACGATTTGCTTCATGTGGCCCACCGAAGCGGTCGAGAAAGGCCCGGAGCGCGCCGAGCAGCCGGAGCGCGTTCTGCCGGATGACCCACGCGGCGCTCCCGAGTTCGGTGGGCGTCGAACCAGTCATGCTGGCGTCGAGAATCGCGAGCACCTTCCGGGTTCCCGCATCGAGGTCCGCCACCCGG
>PXSV01000048.1 GCA_003022685.1 Halobacteriales archaeon SW_9_67_24
GACTCGAACAGGCCGTCGGTGTCGTCGAGATCGGCGTGGATCGTGAGGCTCCCCTGATTGAGCCCGTCGAGCGCGCGTTCTAACTTCGGCGGCGTTCGCACCGTGGCTTCGGCGAGATCGGTGAACTCCTCGCCGCGCCCTTCGAGGAACTGCCTGATTCCCTCCTCGCGGTACCCCTCCTCCACGAGGTAGTCGGTGGCCACCGAGATGAAATCGAAGTCCCGATCCAGCGTGACACAGACCCCCTCGACAACGGTCGCCACCCGAAGGACGAGGGCGAGGTTCGCGGGCAATCGGAGCGGGAACTCGTAGATCGTGTCCTCGACCTGGGCGACGACCTCCTGGACCCGATACTGATCGACCTCCTCGCCCCGGATGTCCTGGATCGCGAGCTCCATCACGTTGCCCATCGTCTCGCGGTCGGCGGTCGGGCTCAGCGTCCCCATCTCCACCAGCGCGTCGAGGATCGCGTCGATGTCCTGGTTCGCGATCCCGATGTAGAACTCCACGATCTTGTCCTGGATGTAGTCGTCGACCCGACCGCTCATCCCGAAGTCGTAGAAGACGAGCGTCCCGTCCGGTTCGACGGCGAGGTTGCCGGGATGGGGGTCGGCGTGGAACACCCCGTCGTCCACGATCATCTGGAGGTAGATCCGTTCGAGGCGCTCGGCGAGTCGCGTGCGGTCGATCCCCATCGCGTCGAGCTCGTTGACGGCGGTGATCTTGGTTCCGGGGACGTACTCCATCGTGAGCACGCGATCCGTGGAGCGACTCTCGATCACGCTCGGGATCCGGATCGTGTCGTCGCCCGCGAAGTTCGCCCGGATCTCCTGGAGCATCCGGGCCTCCCGGTCGTAATCGATCTCCTCGTGGATCGTCTTGTCGAACTCCTCGGCCAGCGTTTCGAGCGAAAAGGATCGTGCCTCGCCGATGAACCGCATCAGGACGGGCAGACTCCACTTGATGACCTGGAGGTCGGCCTCGATCAGCGACTCGATATCCGGCCGGCGGACCTTGACCGCGACCGGCTCGCCGTCGAGTTCCGCCCGGTAGACCTGGCCGAGGCTTGCCCCCGAGATGGCGTCGGTGTCGAACCCCGAAAACACCTCCTCGACCGGTCCCAGTTCCGCCTCGACCACCGGCTCGGCTTCCGCCCATTCCGCTGGCGGGACCTCGTCCTGGAGCTTCGAGAACTCCGCGACGTACTCGGGGGGCAGAACGTCGGGTCTCGTCGAGAGGAGTTGGCCGAGCTTGATGAACGTCGGCCCGAGCGTCAACAACGAGTCGAGCAGGACCTGCGCGCGTTCGCGCCGCATCGCGCTCGTGACCTCCCGTGGACCGCCGAACAGGAAGTACCGTCGGCGGTCGCGGAGATAGGCGACGATCAGCGGGAGGAACTGACGGAAGACGACGAAGAACCGACCGTACGCGCGGAGGTTCACTGCGCGCGCCCCGTCACGGCTCGCCGGACTCGCCGCCGACCGTTATCGGGATCGAGGTCGCCTCGGTGGCGTCGCGCTTCGGGAGCCGGAGCGTGAGCGTGCCCCGATCCAGCGTCCCCTCCGCGCCCGTCCCGGCGACGTCCGGGGGGAGGGGAAGCTCGGCGTCGAGGAAGAGCGGCCGGTCCTCTTCGAGATACCGAAACGCCATCGGGAGGTCCTTCTCGCGCCGGGCCTCGATCCGGAGGCGAACCCCGTCGAGCCGGACGTCGAGCGTCTCGGGGCCCACGCCGGGCAGGTCGATGACGAGGAGGTACGCCTCCTCGGACTCCAACAGGTCGGCGAACACCGGGTCCGGGAGGTCCCCCAGCGCATCGCGCAGCGTCGACATGGGTGAGTCGTGGAGCGCCGGGGCGAAAAAGCCCCCGATAGCGGTCACCGACGACCCGCGATCGTCGGCGATCGGGGCGTGAAACGTCCCTGAAACGATCCGAAACGATCCTGAACGATCGGGAACAATCCCCAACGGTCGGTCCCCTTCATATCGGACAGTATCCATCTTCAACTCGATGACGCAGACCCGTCCCGATGCCAGGGTCGAAGGCGATGCCGCCACCGGCCCCCAGGCCACTCCCGCCGAACCACCGACCGTCCTCCTGCGCAACGAGGACGACGCCGACCACGCGCTCGACGTGTGTATCGCCGCCGGCGACGGCGTCCTCGTCGACGATTCTCCCACTATCGACGGCGACAGCCAGCGAACTGTGGCCGCCACGGCGAACAGTACAGGAACCGTCCGTGTCGAACTCCGCGCCGACCACGGCGGCTCCGCCAGCCTCGCGTTCGATCCCGGTCGTCCCGGCCCGACGCCGGTCCCGGAGTTCGTCATCCGTACCGAGACCATCGTCGTCGCCGGTCTCAACTGACGACTCCTCATTCAGCTCACTCGTCTCTCGAACCGAGCCATCCGGCACACGTTTTTGGCCGCTCGCCCGGTCCTACTGGTATGAACGACGTCCGCACGAGCGGGTTCAAGCGACTCACACGCCTCGAAACGGCACGCGAGCGGCTGCTCGACCGGATCGATCCCGTCAAGCGGAGCGAGTCGGTCGGCCTCGTGGCGGCCGACGGGCGCGTCCTCGCCGAGTCGATCGTCGCCGATCGGGACGTTCCCCACTACCCGCGTGCGGCGATGGACGGGTTCGCGGTCCGGGCCGCCGACACGTTCGGCGCGAGCCGGCGTTCGCCCGCCGTGCTCCGCCAGGAGGAGACCCTCGATCCGGGGACCGCGACCCGGGTCCACACCGGCAGCGAACTCCCCGAGGGGGCCGACGCCGTAGTGATGGTCGAACACGCCGAGATCGTGGGCGAGGAGATCGAAGTAGCGGACCCGGTCGCCGCCGGCGAGAACGTCGCACCGGTCGGCGAGGACGTTCGGGCGGGACGAGAGCTCTACGAGCCGGGCCACCGGCTCCGCCCCTCCGATCTCGGCCTGCTGAAATCGGTCGGTGTCGACGAGGTGTCGGTCTACGAGTTCCCGACTGTCGGTGTAGTGCCGACGGGTGAGGAACTCGTCCAGGCCGACCCCGAACCGGGCGAAATCGTCGAGACCAACGGACTCACCACCTCGCGGTACGTCGAGCGCTGGGGCGGGCGGGCCACGTATCGAGAGATCGTGACCGACGACCGGGCGGCGCTCCGGGCGGCGATCGAGCGCGACCTGACGAAGGACCTCGTGGTGACCACCGGGGGGTCGTCGGTCGGCGAGCGCGACTTACTCCCCGAGGTCGTCGACGATCTCGGCGAGGTGCTGGTCCACGGGATCGGCTGCAAACCGGGCCATCCGGCGGGGTTCGGCGTCGTGGCTGACACGCCGGTTCTGATGCTCCCGGGGTATCCGGTCGCATGCATCGTGAACGCGATCCAGCTGCTCCGGCCAGCACTCCAGCGGGCCGGCCACCATCCACAGCGCAACCCCCCGACGACCGAGGCGCGCCTCAACCGGAAGCTCCCGAGCGAGCCTGGCGTCCGGACGTACGCGCGGGTGGAGCTACGCGAGGCGGACGACGACAGCGAACCGACGGCGGTTCCGACGCGCACCAGCGGCGCGGGCGTGTTGTCGAGCGTCGCGCTCGCGGACGGCTGGGTGGTCGTTCCCGAGGAGCGCGAGGGGATTCCAGTGGATGAAATCGTCGCGGTCGAACGCTGGGAGGGAAAACCATGAGCGAGCGCAAGCAGTTCCGGGACCTCGCATCGCCCGCCGAGGCCCACGAGGCGATCGCGTCGCTCGACCTCGATCCAGGAACTGAAACCATTCCGCTTGACGCTGCCGAGGGTCGGGTGCTCGCCGAGCGGGTCGACGCGACGCTCGACGTCCCTGGGTTCGACCGATCGGCCCTCGACGGCTACGCGCTCCGCGCGCGCGAGACGTTCGGGGCGACCGAGACTGATCCCGCGACGTTCGACCTCGTCGGTACTGTGGAGGCCGGCGAGCGCCCGACCGTGAATCTCGATCCCGGCGAGGCGGTCGAGATCGCCACCGGCGCGGTGATGCCGCCCGACGCCGACGCGATGGTGGCTGTCGAGCGCACCGATCGTCTCGGGGATGAGAGCGAAGCAGGTGACGATCCGGGCGAGCGGGTCGCGGTCCGGACATCGGTGACGCCAGGCGAGAACGTGATGCCCGCCGGCGCGGACATCGCGGCTGGCGAGCGCGCGCTCGGTTCCGGAACCAGGCTGACGGCGCGCGAGATCGGGCTGCTCGCCGCGCTCGGCGTCGATCGGGTGCCGGTGCGCGCGAAGCCACGGGTCGGGATCGTCTCCACCGGCGACGAACTCGTTCGCGTGGGCGAGAATCTCGATAGCGAGGCGGGCCAGATCTACGACGTGAACTCGGACGCGACCGCGGCCGCGGTTCGCGAGGCCGGCGGTGAACCCGTCGTCTACCCGCATGCCGGCGATGACTACGACGCACTCGAAGAGGTGCTCCGGGAGGCCGCCGCCGAGTGCGACCTGGTCTGTTCGTCGGGCTCGACCTCCGCGAGCGCGGTCGACGTCATCTATCGCGTGATCGAGGAGCAGGGCGACCTCCTGCTCCACGGCGTCGCGATCAAGCCGGGCAAACCGATGCTGGTGGGCCGGCTGGAGGGCCCCGAACCCGTGACCGCGACGGCCCGGGGACGGATGGCGATCGAGGAGCGCGCAGAGGAGGGTCGCCACCGGCTCGTTCCCGTCGGATTGGTCGAAAACGGCGCGGGCGAGACCCTCGTCTACCCGGTCGACAAGGGCAGCGGCGCGACCACCTCTCTTGTGGAGGCCGACGGGATCGTCGAGATGGACGCCGAGGTCGCCTATCTCGATACGGGCGAGGCAGTGACGGTCGAGCTGTTCTCGCCGGACGTCCGTCCCCCGACGCTGCTCGGCGTCGGCGAGGACGATCCGCTCCTCTCGCGGCTGCTCGATCGGAGCGACCGGCCACGGTACCTGGGCGTCGGGAGCCGTGCGGGCCGGCGGTGGCTCCGCGACGGCGTTCCCGACATCGTGGCGGTGGCGGGCGATACCGATGAACTGGACGCCGACACGATCGAAATCGGTGGCTGGACCCGCGAGTGGGGGCTCGTCGTTCCGCCCGGCAACCCCGACGACGTGGCGGGACTCGCCGACCTCGTGGATCGCGATCTCGCGCTCGTCAACCGACCCACGGCCTCGGGATTGCGGACGAGCCTCGGCAACGCACTCGCCGACCTCGCCGACGAGCGCGGTGTCGATCGACACGAACTGGTCGACGCGATCGACGGGTTCGATTTCACCCTCGAAGCCCACGAGAGCCCGGCGCGGCGGGTGGCTGCGGGCGGGGCCAACGCGGGCCTCGGGCTCCGTGCGACCGCCGCAAAGCTCGACTGCGGGTTCGTTCCGATCGACGAGGAGCAGGTACGGGTGCTCGCCGCTGCCGACCGGATTGAGAAGCCCGGTGTCGAGGCGCTCGGCCGCGAGTTGGACGACCTCGACGAGCTGTGTACGGACCTGCCTGGGTTCAGAGGTCGCTGAAGCCAGTGATCCGGCGGTCGCCCCGCACGCACCATCCTCGACGGTCGTGGCCGTGGCGCTCGACGTGGATCCCGTCGAGGCCCGCGTTCCACGCCGCGCCGACGTCGTGGGGGCCGTCGCCGACGAGCGCTCCCCGACTCTCGTGCGCGACATCGAGACGCTCGATCGCCAACCGGACGGGCGCGGGATCGGGTTTCCAGCCGATCTCGCTCGTACAGCAGACAACCGCATCGAAGCGCTCGCCGAGG
>PXSV01000049.1 GCA_003022685.1 Halobacteriales archaeon SW_9_67_24
CCTAACGGAATGACGCGGCTTAATATTTACTACTCCGTTTGATGCCCAGCAGTAATCGCACAGCGCTACCATCGGTCCAAATGACTTGTAGTGTCCCTTCGTGAACGAGTTGATGCAGACGCCTCGAACGCGAGGCAGCGAAACGGAGTGAAAAAGTCGTTCTGAACGGAGTTACCGACGGAATCCGAACCATTCGTCGTCGTGATCCGGCGTGTACCGGAGCCTGACTCGCTCCGCTCGCCAGGCAGGGTATGCCTTGAGATTACCGACCCAGAAGCCGGTACTCCTCGTCGGGCGTGTACCGACGGAACAGCAGGCTGTTCGACAGCACCGACACACTCGAAAAGGCCATCGCCGCCGCGGCGAGCACGGGTTGGAGCAGTCCCAGTGAGGCGAGCGGGATCATTGCGGTGTTGTACCCGAGCGCCCAGAAGAGGTTCTGCTTGATCTTCCGGAGCGTGCCGTCGGAGATGCGGATCGCCTTCACCACGTCGAGCGGGTCGTCGCGCATCAGCGTGACGTCCGCGGCCTCGATGGCGACGTCGGTTCCCGAGCCGATCGCCGTGCCGACGTGGGCGGTCGCGAGCGCCGGCGCGTCGTTCACGCCGTCGCCGACCATCATCGCCTTCGTGCCGTCGGCCTGGATCTCGTTGACCGCATCGGCCTTGTCCTCGGGGAGAACCCCCGCGCGGACGCTCTCGGGATCGATGCCGACTTCCTCGGCGACCGCGCGGGCCGTGCGCTCGTTGTCGCCGGTGATCATGTGAACCGCGAGGCCGCGTTCGTGGAGCGCCGAAACGGCCGATTTCGCGCTCTCCTTCACCGTATCGGCGTCGGCGACGAGGCCAAGGAGGCTCCCGCCGCGTGCGACGAGCATTGCGGTCTTGCCCTCGTTTTCGAGGCGTTCGAGTTCGTCCTCGGCGGCCGAGGGATCGATGTCGTTGTCGCGCATGAGTTTGCGGTTGCCAACGAGCAGCTCGTCGCCATCGACTGTCGCTCGGACGCCGTGACCAGGCACGTTCTCGAAGTCCTCGGGGTCGGCGAGGTGGATCCCGTGCGCTTCGGCCCCGTCAATGATGGCCCGTGCAAGCGGGTGTTCGCTCCCCGATTCGGCGCTCGCCGCCGCCCGGAGAACGGTCTCCTCGTCGATCGTCGCTTCGTCCGTGGTCTCGGATGGCTCTTCGAACGCCTGCGCGCCCCCGTCGGCCGCCGTCTCGGGGTCGCCGCCGTCGGCGGCGGTGGACCTCCCGTTGAGGGGGACGACGTCGGTCAGCTCCATCGCGCCCTCGGTCAGCGTCCCGGTCTTGTCGAACACCACCGTATCGACGTCCTTTGCGCGTTCGAGGACGTCACCGCCCTTGAGCAGGACGCCGTTTTTCGCACCGATCGAGGTCCCGACCATCGTCGCCGCCGGCGTCGCAAGCCCAAGCGCGCACGGACACGCGATCAGCACCGAGGAGGCGAACACGACCACCGCGAACTCGAACACCGAAACCGTCCCGCCCGCGACCGCGGGTCCACTGGCGACGAGCCCCCACAGCGGCAACGCACCGACGAACCCCGCGAGCGCTTCGGGGAACAGATACCAGGCGATCCCCCACAGCAGCGCGTTCGCGATCACGATCGGCACGAAGTACGACGAGATCCGATCGGCGAGGTTCTGGATCTCGGGCTGGCGCGATTGGGCCTCCTTCACAGTCTGCACGATCTGCTGGAGCGCGGTGTCGGCACCGACCTTCGTGGCTTCCACTACCAGCACACCGTTCTCGTTGATCGTCGAGCCGACGACCTCGTCGCCTTCCTCCTTCTCGACCGGCACGGATTCACCGGTGACCATCGACTCGTCGACCGCGCTCTGCCCGTCCCTTGCTACGCCGTCGGTCGGGATCTGCTCGCCTGGCCGGACCTTCATCCGGTCGCCGATGTCGACCTCCTCAAGGGGAACCTCTTCTTCGTTCCCTTCGTCGTCGACGACGGTCGCGGTGTCGGCCTCCATTTCGAGGAGCTGCTGGAGCGCCTCGCCGGCCTGGCCTTTCGAGCGGGCTTCGAGGTAGTTGCCGAGCGTAATGAACACCAGGATCAACGCGGCGGTATCGAAGTACAGCCCGCCCGCGAGCAGCCCCAGCAAGACGACGACCGAGTAGACGTAGGCCGTCGAGGAGCCCAGCGCGATCAGTACGTCCATGTTGGCCGTCCGATTCTTCACGAGGGCGTTGTAGGAGTTCCCGTAGAACGGCCGCCCGAGCGCGATCTGGACCGGCGTCGCGAGCAGGAACTCGACCCAGCCGAACTCCACGCCGAAGATCGTCTCCGGGAGCGCCCCGCCGCCGAGCACGAGCTTCTCGATCATGAAGGCGATCAGCGGGAGCGAGAGTGCCGCGCCGAACAGCGTGAGCCGGAGCTGGCGGCGGATCTCCTCGTTTCGCGCGGCGTCGCGACGGTCCCCTTCGGACTCACCGTCGTCATCGTCGCGAACCGGAGAGTAGCCGGCGCTCTCGATCGCCTCGTACAGCTGCTCGTGGGTGACCTCCGCCGGGTTGCACTCGACGCTCGCCTCGTCGGTCGCGTAGTTGACTTCGGCCGAGAGCACGCCAGGGACGTCTTCGAGCGCTTCCTCGTTGGTCTCGGCGCAGTTCGAACACGTCATATCGGTGATGGCGATGGAGACTGACGTGCTCGTCGCGCTGTAGTCGGCGTCGTCGATCGCCGAGTAGATCGCCGCGAGCGTCGTCTCGTCCGGGTCGTACTCGACGCTTCCCTCGTCGGTGGCGTAGTTGACGGTCGCCGTTTGCACCCCGTCGAGGCCCTGGAGCGCCTCGGTTATTGTCTGTGAACAGTTCGCACAGCTCATTCCCTGGATGTCGAGCTGTGTCGTTCGATGGCTCATGGATAGATATACGGGTTCCTCGTTCAATACGGTTGCTCCTGTGATCCGCCGGGTCCGAACCGGCTCTGAATTATGAATCGAAACCGAAAGCGGCAAAACGGTTCGTTCTCCCCTCCCTTCGTCCGACCGCTCTCCCTCGGTCGTGGAGTGTCACGGACGGTCGATCGACGGTGATGGCCGAGGACCGATGTTCCGCGACGGAGTTCGAGGCGCCATCGCGGTCGGGTGTGACGACATCGACGGCTTCGATCGGGAACGGTGGTTCGAGCGTTCGGTTTCGATCAGACAGGAAACGCTCCGTCACACACCGGTATCGAAACGGAAACCCGAATAAAACGCGAGGTCGTAGGGAAGACCGCATGAGTTCGACCATCACCGTCGAAGGCATGAGTTGCGGGCACTATGAGCAAACGGTCGAGAACGCGCTGCACGATATTGGCGACGTCTCCGACGCTCGTGCGGACCGGGAGGCCGAAACCGCCACGGTCGAGGGCGATCCCGACATCACGGAACTCGTCGAAGCGATCGAGGACGCGGGCTACACCGCCCACGCGTAGCTGTTCGATCCTCGTCCGTCGGCATCGCTCGCGTCGGCACTCGCGGTTTGCTTCGCTCGAAAAATCCGTCGTAATCGCTTTTCTGCTCGGAGGCTGCTGTGCATCGTCGACCGTCTTCAGGCCATGTTCCGGCAGGTTTCCGCACACCGAGGCAGGACCTCGGCGCAGGCCTGGCAGTGGTCGTGATCGTGGCTCTCGCACTCCTCGGCGCACGCCTCACACGCTTCGGCGCAGGCCTCGGCGACCTGGGAGTTGAACTCGGAGTCCCGAACGCACAGCCGCGCGCACAGCGACGCGAGGTCGGCGACGTCCCGGCAGAGCCGGAGACACTCCGCCATGTCCTCGCCGTGGCCCGCGCACTCGTCGGCGCACCACTCACAGACCTCCGCGGCCTCGATGCAGGTGTCCACGCACTCTTCCATCTCGTCGCTCAGACCGATCCCTTGGACTGCCATTGCACTAGGGGCGACGGGCGGCTCGTTTTTTGCCGTTCCGGGCAACGACCTTCGGATCGCTCGCGCGGATATTTCAGATGTCTTCGGGCGACGGTCGATCGGTGGTCACAGCGACGACACTCAAGAGCCAGCGAAGAGCGTTTTTGCGGTTCGAAAGGTAGTGTTCGGATAAGCTGGAGGGATTGAGACAACGACAGCAACCGCAACCGATTCGAAAGCCCCGACCGGTTCAGGTCCCGGGACTCGTTGCGGTCCTCAGTCGCTTCGCTCCCTGCGGTCCTTACTTCGTCATCAGAAATCGGAGATTCCTGATTGGCTCGAAAATCGCGGAGCGATTTTCGAACGTCCGGGTTCCCTGAACCGGTCGCCCCTTTCAGTCCCACCCCGCGTGATTTTCTCGGTCAGTGTCGTTTATTTGAACACCGTCGTTCGAGAACATCGAGCGAACGGGCACGACGGCCGGGTAGTCTCTGGTCCAGATGCTTCCCACTGACGGCACAAGAGGCTTCACCCGCTGTGGCGTAGGTGGAGCCATGACCGGCATCGACGACGTGGACTACGAGATCCTCGAACTGCTGATGGCGGACGCTCGCCGCTCCTACCGGGAGATCGCCGAAGCGGTCGATCGTTCGCCGCCGACGGTCTCCGAGTGCGTCGAACGCCTCTAGGACCTCGGCATCATCGAGCGATTCACCCTCAACGTCGATCGTTCGATGCTGATCGAGGGACCGACGGTGCTCGTGGAACTCGCCGTCGAACCCGGCAGCGACGAGGCAGTGGCCGATCGACTGGCCGACGTATCGGCGGTCGAACACGTCGTCAGGACGGTCGACGCCACGGTGGTGTTCGTCGCGCACGCAAACGAGCGCGACATCGAAGCACTCCTCGCCGACGCCCTGAGCGGCGAACGGGTCAGGGACTATACAGTGAAATTGGTCAGCGAATCGACGTGGGAGCCACGGCTAGGCGAGGAGACGCTCTCGATCGAACGCACCGTCTGCGGGAAGTCGGCCGAGGGCGACGGCGACTCCGTCGACCTCGGCGATCGAACCTACGAGGTGTGCTGTTCGTCGTGTGCCGCCGAGATCACGACACAGTACGACGAACTCCAGGAAGCCGCGGCCGAGTGAGGCTTCGTCACGACCCCATCTCCTGGGGATTCATCATCCCCTCCTTCACGCCGCGCGTTATCATCCACGCGTTCACCGGGTAGGCGGCGACGAACCCGATCGACAGCGAGAACACGAGCGCCATCCAGAACAGCACGCTCCCCATCCCGGCCTCCCCCGCCAGCAGGAGATCGGTGCCGATGGCCGTGATCTCCATGATCGTGATGGAGGGCGTCTCGGTGACGAGTGCGTCCTTCGTGGCCTCCCGGAAGCTCACACCGTCCTGCATCAGCGGGCCGATGTTGAGCGCGTACCCGAACAGGTACGCGAAGCCGAAGGTGATCAGTACCACCCAGAACGTATCGAGGACGAGGATCCCCTGGGCGAGGGTGATACCGACGACCTCGCCCGCGCCACAGCCCGAATAACAGTGACTCGTCGAACGGGAGCCCCGCCGCCAGAAGGAGTCGTGGCTGATCTGGGAGCGCCCCGACCACCAGTAGATGGTGAGGCCGATCGGCCCCGAGTACAGCACCGTGAGGGTCCAGACGAACCGCATCATCGACGGGAGCGCCTCGTTGTTGTGCGTGATGTCCCACCAGAGGACGCCGAGCGAGGCGACGATGAGAAGCACCCATGTCCCGGCGACGAGCGGACTCGACAGGAGCGGCACGAAGACCTCCCGCGCCGGTGCGAGCGCGTGCTCGATCTCCTTCCCCATGTCGATGAGCCACTGCGCTGCGACCGATCCCTGGAGGGGGATCGTGGATAGCTGTCGGTGGGTCATGGTTCTCGAAGAACGATCGTGGACGACTGTTGGTGTATCATGATGTGGATCGATTGCGGTACGACCGACGCTTGCAGACCGTTGCTGTTTCGTTTACGATCGGGACGGCTGGGGGCTGGTTCCGTCCGCCGGTGCGGTGTCGTCCCCGGCGTCGAAGCCGCCGACGCCCCGGTTGTAGCCGGCGAACAGGGTGAACGCCCCACGATCACGTCGTTCCGGAGCGACACTGTCTCCGTCGTTCCCATATCGTGTCCGTCCGTTGGGCCCCGCGCTTTTCCGGCGTTTCGGCTAACGGAATCGAACGAATCGCGGCCCGTGCCGATCGAATCAGAACATCGAGCGCGGGCCGCTGCTTTTCGATCGTGGTTCTTCCGGACGGAAAGCGCTGTCGTCGGCGAACCCGTCCGACACGACGGCCACGGATGACCATACTCGAAAAAGTCCGAAGTGGTTCCACGTGTACCGTTCCGGGTCGTCCTCGAAGGACTCCTTGCATCCCTCACCACAGAACTCGTACGTGGTTCCCTGGTACTCCGTTCGTGCCGGCGGATCATCGTCGACTTCCGTACCACAAACCGGACAGTGTGCCATGTGAAATCCTTCCGGTGGATCGTGGGGGTCCACGTGTATGGTTGACGGCCTTGTGCTCGAAAGCACGGCCCGTCTCGTCGGTGGTGCTATCGCTTCGAGAGTCGGAGCACTGACAGTGTCTCGAAGGGAAACGACTCCGCGGCAACGGTCTCGCTCTCGAATCCCGCATCGACGGCACGGTCAACGACCGCCTCGACCCCGGAGAGCGTACTCACGAGCAGGAGGACCCGTCCCTCGGAAGCGAGCACGCGACCGACGTCGGCGAGGAACGGCTCGATGACCGCCCGGCCGGTCTCGCCGCCCGAGAGTGCCATCCCCATCCAGTCGTCGACCGCCTCGCCCGGCTCGGTCGGGAGATACGGTGGGTTGAACGTCACGAGATCGACCGTCTTGGCGGTGAACGCGTTCGTGAGATCGGCTCTGACGGTATCGATCCCTGCCCCGCGGGCCTCGCGACAGGCGTGGGGGTTTCGGTCGGTCCCCACGACCCGCGCGCCGGTCTCGCTCACCCGTGCCGCGACGTAGCCCGACCCGGTGCCGACGTCGAGCACGCGGTCGGTCGGCTCGGCCGCCGCAACCGCCGCGGTCGCGAGGAGAGCCGAGTCCTCGGCGGCCTGGTAGACCCGATCGCGTTCCCGCCGGTCGTCGAGGGCCATCAGTCCTCGCCGCCGTCGGTCGCCGTGGTCGATCCCGGCGCTCGCTCGCCCGCCCCGCTGCGCTCGGACGCACCGCGATCGGCGACGCCGAACCCGGATTCGTCCCGGGGGGTGAGCGCACGCTGGGGGAACGGGATGACGATCCCCTCGCGGTCGAAGGCTTCCTTCACCGACTGCACGACGGCGCTCCTCGCTTCCCAGACGCGCCTCGCGCTCGGGTTGTCGACCCAAAAGCGGAGTTCGAGGACGATCCCCGAGTCCGCAAAGCGTTTCAACACCGCCCGCGGCGAGGGCTGCTCTCTGATCCGGTCGTCACACCCTTCCATCGCGTCCGTCGTCACGTCCATCGCCTCGCCGAGGTCGGTGTCGTAGTCCACGCTCACGTCGATGTCGACCCGGTATCGGTTGTTCCGCGTACGGTTGACGAGGAAGTTGTTGGTGATCTCGTCGTTCGGGATCAGCACGTGCTCGTCGTCGAACGTCCGGATCTTGGTGTTGACGATGGTGACCTCCCGGACCACGCCCTCGTACTCCTCGATGATGATCCAGTCGCCCACCCGGAACGGTCGCGAGAACAGCAACACGAACCCGGCGATGATCGCGCTGAGCGTGCCCCGGGCCGCGTACCCGAGCACCGCGCCGAGCACGCCCGCGCCGACGAACAACTGGCCCGGATCGATGCCCCAGATTCCGAGGATCGCCACGAACGCGACCACGAACACCCCGACGTCGGCGACGTGGTAGGCGACCTCGCTCTGGTGGTCGGAAATCACGTCCTGTTCCAGCGAGAGCCGGTCGATCGAGCGGTTGATGAGTCGGACGAGGAGGTAGGCGATCACGAGAACGGCGACGGTGAGCAGTCCGCGAGCGGCGTCGAAACGGCTGATCGACGACGACTTGACGAGGAACTGTACGAACCCCGTGACGTGCCAGATCACGGCGAGCGCGAGGACCACGAACAGGACGAGCACCGTCACCGTGCCGGCCTGGACCGCCTCGGTCAGCCGCGAACTGTAGCGTCGTTTGAGCGGCCGGCCCGCCCGCCTGATGGCCTCGCCGATCACCGCCAGCAGCACGAACAGCACGATCGTACCGAGCAGTTTCTCGCCGAACGTCTGGAAGTACGCCCCCTGTAACCGTCTCGCGAAGTCGAAGAGGTTCATCGTCGCACGCTCTCGTGGCCATTAAATGCGGCTGGCCGGTTCGGTGCTGGCTCCGACAGCGGACCGCCCGGCCAACCGTCAAGGACCCAGTGCCTTACGTGGTGCGTGGGACGCTCGCGGGTTCGCCTCAGGTGATGTCGGATCGCTCGCCCCCACACTTCGGGCAGAGCTGCCGGCGTTCGTCGAACTCCGCGAGACAGTCGATACACTCGTAGGTCGTTTCTTCGCCGGTGTCGGTCGCGATCGTCTCCGTGACTTCGGCGATGACGTTCATACCCATACGTCGAACGCCGGCCTCCTCGTCCCGGTGCATTGAATCGCCGGGCCGGCCGGAACGGTGCGTCGGCCGCCGCCCGGCGGGGACCGCGACTCATTCCTCCCCGCCCCCTGGCGTGGCTCCATCCGACGCGCCACCGACCCCGCACCCGAGCCGTGCCAACTCGGCGAACTCCGTGGGAGTGAGATCGCCCGCGCGCTGGTCCAACAGTGCCTCGTCGGCGGCCTCGACGACCGCCGCCGGTCGTTCGATTCCCGTGATGTGTGTCGTGTTTCGGATCGCGTTGCGCACGGTCTTGCGCCGCTGGGTGAACACCCCTCTGACGAACGCGAGAAACGCCGCCTCGTCGACCGCGTAGTCGGGGTCGCGCGGCGTGGTACGCACGACGCTGCTCTCGACGGCCGGCGGCGGCGAGAACGCTTCCGGCGGCACGCGCTCGACGATCTCGCAGTCGGCGTAGTGGCCCACGGTCACCGACAGCCGGCCGTACGCCGCTGTGCCCGGATCGGCGACCATCCGCTCGGCGAACTCCTGTTGAACTGTGGCCACGAGCGGTCGTTTCGCGGGCAACAATCGAAACAGCACCTCGCTCGACACCCCATACGGCAGGTTCGACATCGAGGCGGTAAAATCGGGCAACTCGACCGAGAGCGCGTCGCGCTCGATGACGCCGAGTCGTCCGTCCGCGCGGGCGTCGGCGAACTCCTCGCGGAGGAACGCGGCGAGGCGCGCGTCGCGCTCGATCGCCGTGACGCGGTCGGCGACGCCGAGCAGGCGGTCGGTCAGCGCGCCCGTTCCGGCCCCGATTTCGAGGACGTGGCCGGTGTCGAACGCCTCGCCGTGGGTCGGCAAGCGGTCGAGAACGCGGTCGTCGACGAGGAAGTGCTGATCCTGGCTCCGGTCGGGCTGGACGCCCGCGCGGGCCAACAGCGTGTCTGGGTCGCGGCTTCCACTCGACGACCGCCCGGTCATGATTGTGTGTCTCCGTCCGTCGTACACTAAAACGCCTCGTTCGTCGGTGGAACGCCCCGCCGGCTCGGTTGCCGTGTCCCTACCCCTCGTTCGGGTCGCGCCCGACGAAGATGCGGTACTTGAGGTCGTCGTCGCGGAGCTCCTCGGTCAGCCGCTCGGCGAGGATCTCCCTCGATCCGTGGAGCCCGGCGACCCGCTCTTCGAGGTCGTCGAACCCGTCGAACGGTTCGCGCTTTCGCTCGTCGAGGATCGAGTTCCGGAGCTTCTTGCCGATCCCCGGGAGCAAGTTGAGCTGGTGGAGCCGGAGCGTGATCGGCTGGGCGTCGTTGTAGAACTCGACGAACCGGGTCTCGTCGCGGTCGATCGCCTCCTCGACCGCGTATTCGAGCTCCGATCGCGCGGCGTTCGAGAGGTCCTCGTACGCGACCTCGCGGGCGGACTCGATTCCCTCGCCGTCCGGATCGACACGGTCGCCGATCGAAACGTCGGCGTCCTCGGCCAGGGTCAGCTCCCGGAGGAGGAACTGTGACTCGCCGAGGGCGTAGGCGAGCGGCGGCTTCCGGTGGGCCGGGCGGTCGTCGTCGGGACGGCCATTGGGAAGGAGATCGAGCACGACGACTCGTGACTCGTGCGCCCCCGCATCGTCGCCGCTCTCGGCGTCGCTCATACCGTCCGTACACCGAGGACGCACTTAAATTCGCGGCGGTCAGACGTGTTTCGCCACGATGTCGAGAACCTCGTCGAGCTCGTCGCCCGACAGCGAGAAGCGCTCCTGGGCGTAGATCGCGCGGAGTTCGTCGCGATTGGTGGGTTTGAGGTCCGCGATCTTGAAGGCGGTCGGCTCGTCGACCTTCTCGTGCTCGCGGAGCTCGGCCACGAACTCGCGGGACTCCTCGGGGGCGAGTTCGGCGAACCGATTGACGTGCTCGATGGCGCGCGCGAGCTCGTAGGGCATCTCGCGGTCCTCGTCGGCGGCGTGCTCGGCTTCGACGTCGGCGAGCAGCTCCTTGGTCTCGGCGAGCGTGAGGTACTCCTCGTCGAGGCGCTCCTTGAAGATCGTCATTCCTGGCGGCGGAGGTGTTCCGGGGTGACGATCAGGGTCTTTTCGGTGTCGCCGTCGATGATCTCCACCTGGTAGGCCCGGCCCTGGCTCCCGAGCACCTCGCCGGTGTGCCCGTTGAACCGGGGGTGGAATCGCCCGCTCGGCACGCTGGGATCGAGACTGAGGTGGACGTGATCGCCGGCGTCGAAGTCCTCGATCGCGCGCTGGGGCGGGGACGTGCCGCGCTCGCGCGGATCGTTCGAGAGCTTGTTGCGGGTCTTCTTCAGGGGTCCGTTCGAGTTAGGCATGCGGGTCGCTTGCCCGTCGACCGTCATAAAACGTCCGTTCCGGGCCGACACGTCCGGGCGACCGCACGACCGCGACCCCGGATCAGATCCGACCGACGTTCTCGACCGCGACGCTTTCGACCCTGCCGACGTCGGCGAACGCCTCCTCGACCGCCTCGGTCCCGCCGGCGTCGTCGGGCACGATCACCGTCGGGAGAAGGGCAATGAGGCCGAAGGCGACGTCGTCGCGCTCGAACCCGTTGATCTTCGCGCCCTCGGGCAGCGAGTTTTCGAGCTCGTGCTGGAGCTCGTCGAGGTCGACCTCGGGGCTCTCGGGCATCACCTTGAGCTTCGCGGCGACCTTGCCCATCGTTAGGGTCCCGTGAAGCCGCAGTCGGGACACTCATAGAGGTTGCTCTGCTTGCGACAGGTCGGACACCGGTAGATCCGGCTCCCACACTCGGGACAGTCGAAGGCGGCGGCGTTGGTGCCCGAGATGTTGATCCCACACGAGACACACGACCGGGTGTGATCGCTCTTGCGTTCGCTTTCGCTCATGGCCGTCGCAACGCGATCCGAGGGTTAAGTCTTGTCGAAACCCGGCCGTCCCGTGGCACGCCGTCACGTCGGTTCCCGTTGCTGGCGGTCGTCGTGACGCTCGAAAAATCGGGACATCGGACCGTCGGTACCCGCAGCGGCCGTCAGTTGACGGAGATCTCGGCGTCGTCGACGACGGCGCTGCCGTCCTGGACGTAGGCCCCGTCGGCCTCGCCGCCGGAGGTGATGAAGTCGTAGGTACCGTTGTCGTTGGTGTCCTTGTGCGGCATGGCGATCAGCGTCTGGTCCTCCTGGAGTGCCGACTGATCGAAGTCGCTACCGGGCACGCCCGAGTAGAGGGGGACCTCCACCTTCATCACGGTGCCGGCGTCGTACTTCTCGGAGACGCCGATGACGCTGCCGGCGACGTTGCCGTCGAGCAGGCTGCTGTCGTGCATCGCCACGAACCCGCCGTCGGGCAGCGCGGCCGACGCCACGGTGACGCTCGACCCGTCGGTGGACTGGTCCTCGAACGTCGCCGACGCGGTGTCGGGCACGGCGCTCTCGTCCATGCTGAGCAGGCCGACGATGTCCTCGGCGTCCGCACCGACCACGAACGGCTCGATCCGGCCCACGACGTCGCTCACGCTCAGCTTCAGCTGGAACGCCCGCGGGAACGGGTTCAGCGCGGCCGATCCGGCCGGAAGCGGGTTGTTGAGCGTTCGGAGGTAGCTCGCGTGACGGCCCTCGACCGCGTGGATCCGCACCGCCGACGCGAGGTACTTCTCGGTGTCGATGGCGGGCGCGGCGGTCGTATAGGCCGCAACGCCCGTGTCCTCGAACACCTGCGCGAGGTCGTAGAACTCGCCGACGGTCTCGTAGGGGAACTCGAACTCGACGTCGCTGCCGAAGTCCGGGTCGGACCCGACCGCTTCGAGGACGCCTTCGAGCGCCTCGACGTGGGTCTGTTCGTGGTCGCGGACCTGCTTCAGTCGCTGGAACGTCGCGTACCGCAGCGACGGGTTGGCGAGCTGCTGGGCGATGGCCGAACTCTCGACGTCGACCTCGCCCAACCGGCCGCCGACCGCCTCGGTGTAGAAGGTGGCTTCGAGTCGTTCGAGCAACAGCGCGAACTTCACGATCTGGACGTCGGTGAGCGCGCCGTAGCCGAACTGGTTCGTGTCCTCGTACTCCGAGTCGGAGTAGTCGGCGTCGGCGTGGCCGGCCGCCGCGGTGCCGGTGCCAGCAACGCCGAGGGCGGCCGCTCCGGCCCCGACTTTCCCGGTCGTGGAGAGGAGGTCGTACTCCGATCCGACCTGTTCGTTCACGCGTTTCAGCAGCTCGTGTGACCGTTCCGCCGCGGGTTCGGTGGTGGGTTGTTCGTCAGTCATGAAATCACTCCGTTTGGACCAGTGCTGCGACCTGCGATGCCTCGTCGACGCCCTCCACGAAGGGCACGACGCGCTGTGCGACGTCGGTCACGCTCAGTCGCTGCTGGAACGCCCGCGGGAACGGGTTCAGCGCGCCCGAACCGGGTGGAAGCGGGTTGTTGAGCGTCCGGAAGTAGCTCGCGTGGCGCGCCTCGATGGCGAGGATCTGGGCGGCCGACGCGAGGTACTTCTCGGTGTCGACGGCGGGTGCGGCGGCGGTGTAGGCCGCTGCGCCCGTGTCCTCGAACACCTGCGCGAGGTCGTAGAACGTGCCGACGTCCTCGTAGGGGAACGTGAACTCGACGCCGCTGGCGAAGTTCGGGTCGGACCCGACCGCTTCGAGAACCCCCTCCAGGGCTTCGACGTGGGCCTGCTCGTGGTCGCGGACCTGTTTGATGCGCTGGAACGTCGAGTACCGGATCGAGGGGTTGTCGAACTGCTTTGCGATGGCCGAGCGCTCGATGTCGTCCTCGCCCAGCCGAGCGCCGTCGGCGCTTCCCGCCGTGCCCATCTCGGCAAGCGGTTCGTCCCCGACTGCATCCGTGTAGAAGGTGGCTTCGAGGCGTTCGAGCAACAGCGCGAACCGAACGATCTCGACGTCGTTCAGCGCGCCGTAGCCGAACTCGTTCGCGTCCTCGTACTCCGAGTCGGAGTAGTCGGCGTCGGCGTGGCCGGCCGCCGCGGTGCCGGCACTGGCAGTGCCGAGGGCGGCGGCTCCGACCCCCGCCTTCGCGGCGTTGCCCATGAAGCTCCGTCGGTCCAGCGCGTCGCCAACGCGGCCGAACAGGCTGCTCGCGTCCTCGTTGTCGGCCTCGGGCGCGTTCTCGAACTCGAAACGCTCCGTTGTTTCGTCGTCGTCCGTGGTTTGATCGTCTGGCATTGTTGGGTGCTCTCCCGCTTCGATCCAACACGGACGGATCATAAAAACGTACACCGAAGTCGGACCCAAATTCCGTTCACAACGCTGAAATTCGACGATGGCTAGGGACGGGGCTCGGCGGTCAGGCGATCGTCCGAATAAAGAGGAGTCTAGAGTCGACGTGATTACTCGGAGACGATCAGCGGGGCGACGATGCCGACGACCTCGTCCATACTCCGGGCCGGGTCGAACGCGTTCGGCATCGAACTCTTCGGGAGCAGCGAACCGAAGTAGCTGGTGTGACGGGCCTCGACCGAGTGGATCGACAGTCCCGCTTTCACGACCGCCTCGTTGTCGAGGAACGGTGCCGCACCGGCGTACGCCGACGTGCCGACCGCCTCGACTCGGTTCGAGAACTTGACGAACGACTCGAGTGAGTCGTACGGGAACTCGTAGTCGGCGGCCTGAACGGGCGTGCCGCCGAGGTCGTTGATCGTCTGCGTGAGGGCCTCGACGTGGGCTTCCTCGTGGTCCCGGATCGACGTGATCTCCTGCCATGTCGCGAACTGGAGCTTCGGATCGGCGAACTTCGCGCCGATCGCGTCCGCGCTCTCGATCTCGAACTCGTCGTACTCCGCAAGGAACTCGTTGTAGTAGGCGGCCTCGAGGTGTTCGAGCGTCAGCGCGAAGTTCAGGATGTCGACGTCGCTAGCCTCATGGTAGGCGGCCGCAGAGCCCGATCCGAGGGCCCCGAGTGCAACCGCACCGGCCCCGGCCTTCGCGGCGTTGCCCATGAACGAGCGCCGGTTCAGCGCGCCGCTGACACGGCCGAGCAAGTCACGCGTGCTCTCGTTCTCGCGGTCGATGTCGTCGTCCGCGTTGTCGAACTCGAAGTCGTCGGGGTCGACGAAACTCTCCCCCGCTTCGATCTTCTCCGCAATGGTGTCGTTTGACATTGTTGGGTGCTCACCCACATTGACCACTCATTACCGGCACATAAAAATTTACCCCGGACTCGCACCCAAATTCTCCCCTGTTCGTCTCGTCGTTCGCAACCAGCCCGGTGTAATCGGGCGGAAAACGATGACCTGATCGGCCAGGCAAGAACGCAGCGGGCACGAGATCCGAACGGTTTAAGCGACTGACGGCGAACGACTTCGTGAGACACGAGACCAGTGATCGACCCTCGGACGAACGACGACCGACGATCGCCCGGACACCGACCATCGGTTCAGTCGTCGGTTTCGGCTGCCCGGCGCGTTCGGCGGCCGGTCGTGCCGGCTGCCGCCTCGCCGACCGCTCGGCGTTCGGAACGCCACCGAACCGCCACATCGGATCCGTCCCGACGGAGTGACTGATCGTGAACCTGATCGCCGTCGTCGATATCGCGCATCCGGACCTCTCGCTCGCGCCCACGATCCGGGAGTGTCCCGACGTGACGATCCGGGTCGTCCCCCAGTCGGGCACCGATCCCGAGACGGGGATCTTCTTCTATCTCGTCGAGAACGCTCCCGACGGGTTCGAGACCCACTTTGACGAGGACCACACGATCTCGGAGTGGCAGCCAGTAGCGGGCTCGGCGGCGACCCGCGTCTACCGGATCCGCCACCCGCCGGAGACCAAGCTCATCACGCCGAAGACGAGCGAACTCAGCGGACTGATGCGCGAGGCCACCACCAACGCCCGCGGCTGGACGGTCCGCCTCCAGTTCCCCGACCGGGAGGCGCTCGCCGCGCTTGCCGATTACTGTGACGAGGAGGACATCTCCTTCACCCTCCAGCAGATGTTCCAGCAGGACGAGTGGAACGGCGGCGAACCAACGGGGCTGACCGAGGCCCAGCGGGTCGCGCTCGTGACGGCCTACGAGAACGGCTACTTCGAGGAGCCGCGCGAGGCTCGCCTCGCCGACATCGCGGCCGAACTCGACCTCTCCCCGACCGCCATCGGCGGCCGGATCCGTCGCGGCACGGCCAAGCTCGTCGAAACGGCGCTCTTGGAGAACTGATCCGGCTAGTACGGGAGTGAGTCTAGTTCAGGATGAAGCGGTGGTTTCAGGTATGCGAGTGGATCATGCGCGCCAAAGTGCTCTCGCACGCGGGCCCTCGTTCGTCCACACCATCTCGAATGTGACTTCCTGGCCAACGTCAGGCGCGAACTCCATCGCAGCATTCCGAAGAAACAACACGTCCCTGTCTGTAGCCTCAGTAGTGATGAATCCACAACCATCCGTAGAGTTCACGTAATCGATTTTTCCGGTTGTCAGTCCACTCTGACCCGTTTCCTGTAGACCAGTCATCGCCTGGCTCACAAACATCTGAGTCAGTGGTACGAAAAGCTACTAAAACCGCACCCGGGCAGTCCCTCGGCAATTAACGCGAGATACAGCTAACACACCCTGAGAAACCGGCGATTCCACCGAGACCCTTACCGCATCGCTTTTGATACTGTCGGGCAGAACTGTCCCGGAAACGACACTGGAACAGCCAGTTGCTGTCCGACGTCTTCAGCCGGTCGATATTCACGTATTTCCGTCCGACAGTATGATTACTTCTAGTGCACTTTGGGAAACATCCGATGCCCCGTCTACGACTACCCCACGACCTCTTCCGTGGTAGCGAGGTAAATCGAAATGGTGCGATGATATTCGAGCAGTTCGACTCCACCTGTTATCGACAAGTACTATTAATACAGGGCGGACTGAAATCGTGCTAATGGTCGACGATCTCAACGTGCTTGTCGTTGATGATGAATCCGGGCTTGCGGATCTGTACGCTGTGTGGCTCGGCGATGACCACGAAGTCGAGACAGCGTATAGCGGTCAGGAGGCCTTAGAGGAGGTTACCGCTGATACCGACATCGTATTTCTGGATCGTCGGATGCCCCAAATGTCCGGCGATGAGGTACTGACTACTATCCGGAGTCGAGATGTCGATTGTCAAGTTGTGATGGCCACGGGCGCGCCTCCTGATTTCGACATCCTTGACCTTCCGTTTGACGCATATCTCTCGAAACCGGTTACCGAAGATGATCTGACCGCAGTTATCGAGCGGCTCCACCGCCGTTCGACGTATGACGAGGTTCTTCAGGACTACTTTTCACTTGTGTCGAGACGGGCAACACTTCAGGCCGAAAAGCAACCGGAAAATCTTGAGGGGGACGACGAGTACGCCGCCCTTCTTGACCAGATCGAAACTCGCCAAAAAGAACTGGAATCGCTCACTGACCAATTAGACGAAGAAGATTTTGATGTATTTTTCACCGAGTTGTAGGAGATATCGTGGAGAATTTCACGGCGTATCGTCCGGACGCGCTTCGTCGTCTCGGCCTACCAGTTCTGGGGTGCCACTCAGGATTCCACGCATTCCCGTGAGTGGTTCGCCGACTTTGATCCCGTGGCCGGTGATTTCGAACTCCCGAAGTGTCCGTTCGAAATCGCTCGTTCGCTTTTTCAAGACGCCGATCGCCTTCCGGAGTTCGCCTTGGAGTTCCAGATGGCGGAGAAATACGATGCTATCAGCCAGATAGCTCATGTTCTCCTGGGTCGCGTTGAAGTCGCCGGTGATGGTTTTCGTCTCGTCGACGAAGATCGTCGTGACTCCCATACTGTTGAGGTAACGGCCCAGCGCATGCATCCGGGTGAGCATCGTCCCGTCCGCCCCGCGGAGTGTCAATTTGTACCCGGCAATCCCGTCGACCATGACGATCTTCGTGTCGTGTTCTTCGACCTCCGTTCGGACCATTCGTCCGAACGCCTGTGGGGATTGCTCCAGTGCTTCGACCTCCTGTATCTGTAGCGTCCCTCGGTCGACCATATCGTCGACGGGGATGTTGACGGCCCGCGACCGATTCATGAAAGTCCTCTTGCTCTCCTCGAAGAGGTAAATCACGGACCGTTCCCCTCGACCCGCGGCCTCTTTCATGAACTGTGTGCCCAGCGTGGTCTTGCCGACGCCCGTCGGCCCACTAATGATACTTACAGTCGCGCGCGAAAGTCCTCCGTTGAGCAGTTCGTCGACTTCCGGCACGCCGGCCGAGATGTCCTCTGCGGAGAACTCCGCATCGTGACGGCGGGGTT
>PXSV01000050.1 GCA_003022685.1 Halobacteriales archaeon SW_9_67_24
GAGGTCGGTGTGTGTCGTTGAGATCATGGGATCGCCAGCGACCACGAACGCCACCTCGCCGCGCTCGGCCGCGTTGAGGATCGGTTCGGGGTCCTGTTCGACGCCCGCTCGATCGCGGACCTCGATTTCCGTGTCATGGTGGGTTTCGAGGTCCTCGATCGTGGCTCCGGCGAGTTTGCTGGTGTAGAACTCGGCGAAGACCCGGTCGGCGTCGCCGAGTGTGGCCTGACCCTCGATCGTGATCGAGCGCTCGTCGTGGAGGCCGAGACCGACGAAAGCGAGCATGGTATGGTTCGGTTTCGCGGCGGGGTAAGCGGTTCGACCTGTGTGATGACGATGGCACTGAGTACGATCCCGTGATCGTCGTGGTTCCGTCGCCAACGATCGGGACCACCGCTCGGCAGGCACCGCGTTCGACACTTGAAAGCCCTCGGCCCGCTCACCAGGAACGTCTACGGCTGTGGACGGCAACACGTGCTGAAAGCCCTCGACCCGCTCGCGGTCGCTGTGCGGGATATCCTCGTTCGCTACGCTCACTCGGATAGGGCCCGCACAGACGACCACGGGGCTTCGCCCCGCGAGCGCGTCTCGCCCTTTCGATCCTCCAGGGCAGCACCGCAACCGGGCCGCACCGCCCACACGCCTCCCCAACCGATTCGCTCACTCTCTTCGTTCGTCCGCTCATCCCTCGCACGGTGTCGGCGGACCACCTCACTCCACTCATGGGTCGTTCCTCCCCGTTCGCATCGAGGTGTTCCCTTCGGTCACACCTCGCACCGTTCGGGATCCGCCAGCGCGCGCCACAGTATCGGAGGCGCTTCGACACTGCGCCCGGCAGTTGCGAGGTCGTGCTTTCGTCGCATCATGGCCATGGTAACACACGAAGCGTCAGCCTTAGGCCCGACTGCCGGCGAGTGCGGGTATGCAGGTGCCGTGCGTCCGCGTCGCGCGCGAGGACGGCGAGCGGACACGCGAGGCGCTCGCCGATCGGGGGCTGCTCGATCACGACCACGAGATCACCGTCGCGGACGGCTGGCTCTACGCGCCCGTTCTCGATCCCGACGCAGTACCGGAGGAATACACGATCGAGAAACACGACGTGCCAGCCCGCGAGACCCGGACGCTGCCCGCCGACCTGCTCGGGTTCGATCCGAGCTACGAGCGCCTCGGCGACATTGTGTTGCTCCGTGAAGACGACGCGGAGCGCGCACGACAGGTTGCCGATGCGGTGATGGATTCCTCGATCCCGGCGAAGACAGTCCTCAATCGCGCTTCAAAGATCGAGGGGGAGTTCCGAACCCGCGAGTGGGACGTGCTCGCGGGCCAGAGTACCGAAACCATCCACCGCGAATATGGCTATGCGTTCGCGCTCGATGTCGCCGACGTGTACTTCTCGCCCCGGCTCGCCACCGAGCGCCACCGCGTGATCCAACAGGCGGCGGCCGGCGAGCGGATCGTCGACATGTTCGCCGGCGTCGGCCCCTTCGCCGTTCCCTTCGCGGGGCGCGGGACGGACGTGATCGCGGTCGATCGCAACCCGACCGCGATCGAGTACCTCCAAGGGAACGCCCGCCGGAACGACGTCGACGACCGAACCGAGGCGATCGAGGGCGACGTCCGCGAGGTCGCCGCCGGAATCGAGGGTGGGGCCGACCGCATCGTGATGAACCTCCCCCACAGCGCCGACCAGTTCCTCGACACCGCGATCGACCTCGCTGGCGAGGAGTGTGTCCTGCACTACTACGACATCCAGCACGAGGACGATCCCTACGGACCGGGCGAGCGCGCGATCCGGGCGGCGGCCGAGGAGTACGAAGTGGCGGTCGAGACCAGGCACACGGTCCGATCGTACGCACCCCACGAACTGAACGTCTGTCTCGACGTGCGGCTTCGGGCGTGAGGAGGACGAAGACGAACGTCCCCGAAACGGCCCGTCGCCAGCGATTCGCAACGATTATACCCGTCGTGAACGGATCCCGATCCGCGCCGGTGTAGCTCAGACTGGCAAGAGCGAATCCTTCGTAAGGATTAGGCCGAGGGTTCAAATCCCTCCACCGGCTCTTTCCGTTCGAGCAACGTGAGAACGAAAGAGCGACGTGGCGGGATTTGAATCCGGTGTTCCGTATCCACCCTCACACGGAGTCGAGCGACCGCGAAGCGTGTCGCTCGACGGTTGTGCTCGATAGGAATGCGCTGGCCGAGATTTGAACTCGGGTTGTGACCATGGCAAGGTCACGTGATACCACTACACTACCAGCGCCCTCTACCCGACACTCTCGCGGTGAGGAATAAAAGCGTTCCGAACCAATCACACTCCGGGATCGGCTCGGCCCTGGCTCCCGAGAAACCCTGCTTGTGAACGCCACCCACCCACCGACCGAAACGCTACGTTTTTGTAACCCAATCCGGTAGAAGCGCCACAGTCTAGTGGCACGGCGCGAAAGCGTCGGCATGACAGTCAGCCTGCTCGTGCCGTCATCCCTCTGCCGGGAAGCCGCCGACAAGCGCGAGGCGACCCACAAGGTCGGTCTCGTTGCCCGCGCGGCCACCGTCTTCCGGGTCGACCGCGTTGCGGTCTTTCCCGATTCGGACGGCGACCGGCGATGGGGTGGCGGGTTCGTTTCCACGGTACTGCGGTACGCCGCGACCGCCCCCTACCTCCGAAAGGAGGCGTGGGGCACGCGGGACGAACTGGAGCAGGCGGGCGTCCTGCCGCCGCTTCGCGCCGTCTCACGGACCGGCTCCGAATCCCAAGGTTCGGGGTCGTCAAGACAGGGAATCGTGACCGAGGTCGGCCCTGATGGACGCGTTCGGGTCAATTGCGGACTGCAACACCCGATCTCGCTGGTCGATCCCACCGACGTGGGACTCGACGAGGGAGAGCGTGTGACCGTCAGGATCTCTTCGCGAGAGCCGGTCCGCGCGCGGATCGTCGACGAGCCCCTACCCGGGTTCGCCGTCGAGCGCGCGGACCTCTCGGCAGCGCTCGGCCGTGAGGACGCCGGGCTCCGGATCGCCACGTCACGCCACGGCCAGGCGCTCACGACGGAGCGACTCGGGGCGTTGGCCGGACGAGTCGAAGGCGGCATGACCGTCGCCTTCGGCGCGCCCGAGCGAGGGCTGCCGGCAATGGTCGGCATCGACGAGGCGTCGGTGGCGAGCGCGGACGGCGAGACGGGGTCGGACCCTGGCGGGTTCGATCGCTGGCTCGACACGGTTCCGAACCAGGGCAGCGAGGTCGTGCGCACCGAGGAAGCGGTGTTCGCGACGCTCGCCTGTCTCACCCTACCGCGATAGGAGGACAATCACACATGGTACAACCAGACAGACCACGCAAGGGCTCGTTGGGATACGGCCCGCGACAGCGCGCATCGAGCGAAGTCCCGCGCTTCGGCTCGTGGCCCGAGGCTGACGGCCAGCCCGGGCTCCAGGGGTTCGCCGGCTACAAGGCCGGGATGAGCCACGTCGTAATGATCGACGACGCGGCGAACTCCCCGCGCGAAGGCATGGAACGGACAGTACCCGTAACGGTGGTCGAGACGCCGCCGATGCGGGCGGTCGCGCTCCGGGCGTACGAGGACACGCCCTACGGGCTCCGACCGTTGACCGAGACGTGGACCGACGAGCCACACGGCGACCTGGAGCGCGCGCTCGACGTTCCCGGGAGCGGGGGCGACCCCGACGACTTCCGGGAGACCGTGAGCGAAGCCGATATCGGCGACGTCCGCGCGATAACTCACACAGTGCCCGGCGAGATGGCGAACGTCCCGAAGAAGCGCCCGGACGTGATGGAGACACGGATCGGCGGCGGAAGCGTCGACGACCGGATCGAGTTCGGACTCGAACTCCTCGCGGGCGACGGCGAGCACAACCTCACCGAGGTGTTCCGCCCCGGCGAGTACATGGACGCCGCCGGCGTCACGAAGGGCAAGGGCACCCAGGGCCCTGTCAAGCGCTGGGGCGTCCAGAAGCGGAAGGGCAAACACTTCCGGCAGGGGTACCGCCGACGGATCGGCAACCTCGGCCCGTGGAACCCTTCCCGCGTGCGCTCGACCGTCCCCCAGCAGGGCCAGACGGGCTACCACCAGCGTACCGAGTTGAACAAACGCCTCGTCGATTCGGGCGACGGCGACGAGCCCTCCGTCGACGGCGGGTTCGTCAACTACGGCGAGATCGACGGGCCGTACGCGCTCGTGAAGGGATCGCTCCCCGGTCCGGACCAGCGACTGCTCCGGTTCCGGCCGGCGATCAGACCGGGCGACCAGCCGCGCCTCGATCCCGAGGTCCGGTACGTCTCGACGGCATCGAACCAGGGGCAAGGATAGATGAACGCGACAGTCTACGACACCGACGGCGGCGAGGCGGGCGAGGTCGAACTCCCCACGGTATTCGAGACGCCGTACCGGCCCGACCTGATCGGCGATGCGGTGCGCGCCGCGCAGGCGAACCGCACCCAGGCGACCGGCGCGGACGACTACGCCGGGATGCGCACGCCCGCCGAGTCACACGGCAGCGGTCGCGGCATGGCCCACGTTCCCCGATCGAACGGGCAGGGCCGCCGCGTCCCCCAGGCCATGGGCGGCCGGAAGGCCCACCCGCCGAAGGAGGAAACCGACGGCTCGAAGCAGATCAACACGAAGGAGCGAAAGCTCGCCACCCGGAGCGCGATCGCGGCGACGACCGACGCCGAACGGGTGAAAGAGCGCGGTCATCAGTTCGAGGATCGCGATCTCCCGCTCGTGGTGAGCGACGAGTTCGAGGACCTCGTGAAGACCCAGGAGGTCGTCTCCCTGCTCGAAGCGCTCGGCGTCCACGACGACATCGAGCGCGCCGAGGACAAGAAGATCCGCGCGGGACGCGGGACGACGCGTGGCCGGAAGTACAAGCGGCCGTCGTCGATCCTGTTCGTCACGAGCGACGAACCCTCGCGCGCGGCGCGAAACCTCGCGGGCGCGGACGTCGCCCCCGCGCGGGAGGTCAACACCGAGGACCTCGCCCCGGGCGCACGGGGCGGCCGGCTGACGATCTGGACCGAGAGCGCGATCGAGGAGGTGGCCGACCGATGAGTTCGATCCGCTATCCCCACGTCACCGAGAAGGCGATGAACGAGATGGACTACCGGAACAAGCTCCAGTTCGTGGTCGCGCTCGACGCGACGAAGCCGGAGATCGCCACGGAGATCGAGGAGCGTTTCGACGTCTCGATCGTCGACGTCACCACGCAGGTGACGCCCGACGGCGAGAAGAAAGCCACCGTCAAACTGGGCGAGGACGACGACGCGGACGAGGTCGCCTCGCGCATCGGGGTGTTCTGACCATGGGACGACGCA
>PXSV01000051.1 GCA_003022685.1 Halobacteriales archaeon SW_9_67_24
ACTGGGTGGTTCCAGGTTCACGGTTTCGCTGTTGCCCGGCTCCGGGTGGACCACTCACGACAGGTGGTGACGGTCGATCCGCCGAACTGCGAGACGATAGGCGAGGGGAACGCCGACGATGACGGCGACGAGAACTCCCCACGCGATCGGTGTCAGTACGGCCGCGTTCCCCGTCAGATCGATCGGCAGGCGACGGGAGACGAGCACGGCGACGATCCGTCGCGCGACGTCGTCGTGAACGACCACGACCGCAGCTACGGCAAGCGTGAGCACTGTTGAGAACGCACTGTACGCCACCTTGCTCGGCGGTATCGCCCGTCGGGAGCCAGTGATCTCCAGTGTCTCGAAGCGCGGAAAGAGGCTTCCGACGCCCACGGCCAGGACCGACGCCGCGACGACGAGCCCCACTGCTGCGATCGCCACCGTCATCAGCGCCACCGACGAGCGTCCCGCACCCGCGCCGAGAGCGGTCGCGAGCACCGCAGTCGGCGGCGCGACCGGGAACGCCGCGGCGAGAACGTACCCGCGTACGACCTGCTGGCCGTCAGCGGGGGCCGTCAGCAACGAGGGGAGCGTTGCGCCCTGGTTTCCCAGCGGGTTCAGCGGGACGGCCGCGCCGGCCGCCCACGCGCCGTACCAGACCGCGAGCCACGGTGCGTACCACGGCACCCCCTCGGCGGCGAGCAGCGCGTCGGCAACCGGAATCGCGGCGACGAGCGGTACGGCCACGAACACCAACTGGAGCGGCGAGCGATAGACCCGTCGGAGCGTCGTGCTCGCCACGGCGCGGGTCGCCGGCGTGCGGGCGATCGCACCGAGAACCCGATCGAGACGGTGGGTCGGCGCGGCGACAGCCTCGGTGACCTCGTTCTCGGGACGCACGCGGTCGGTCTGCCACGCGTACCGCGCGGCGGGAACGGCGAGCAGCGTGCTGGCGACCACCGTCGCCCCACCGCCGAGCAGCGCACCGATCGCACCGATCGCCGACGCGCCAGCGCCCGGCGTGGTCGAAAGCGAGAGAGCCGCGAGCCACCCGAGCGGCGGCGACTGCAGGACGGGCCGAAGCTGCTCGATCACGGTCGCTATCTCCCCGGTCAGCATCACGAGCAGGTATGCGACGCCGACTGCGACCGCGAGAACCGGCTTGAGGCGGGTGAGTGCTGTCGAGCGACGGATGGCCCCCTTGAGTGTGAATCCCATCGGAACACCCACCGCCGTCGCGGTCGCGACCGTCACGACTGTCGCAGCGAGACCCCCGAGGAACGGCGCGGGCGTGCCCTGTCCGATCGCGAGGCCGAGGAAGCACGCAAACGCCGGCACGAACACGAACACCGCGAACCCGCACGCGGCCGCGAGGAGTTTCCCGGCGACGATGTCCGCCGCAGGACGGAGCGTGAGGTAGTGGCCGTCGTGGTCGACATCGCCGTTCGACCCGACGACGTGGGCGATCGTCAGTCCGGCGAGAAACACCCAGATCGTCGCCCAGAGCGTCCACGCGCCGCCGGCTAGGAACCACGTGGTGCCGCCGGTCGCGAGTGCCCGTCCGGCCCCTCGACCGAGAGCGAACGCGCGCCAGCTCCCGAACAGGAGCCCGAACGCCGAAATCGCCATGTACAGCAGCCAGTAATCCTGTCCGGCGGTCCACCGAGCTGTCCGGCGGAGTTCGACGCGCGCGAGTTCGACGGCGATACGGGGCGAAGGGACCGTCCGCCTCCAAGCAGAGCGGTCGGGTGTGTTCGTGCCGTCGGCCGTGGCTTCAGGCATCGATGGTGGTCCGGGGTTCGTCGGTCGCGCCCTCGTGTCCCGCCGTGTCGGTCGTGCCGTCGGTCACCTGCATGAAGACGGTTTCGAGATCCGACCTGGCTCCGGTTCGTGCGGACTCCTTCAGCCGATCGGGCGCTCCCTCGGCGACGAGTCGACCGTCGTGGATCACGCCGATCGTGTCGGCGAGCTCGTCGGCAACCGGAAGAACGTGCGTCGAGAGGAACACGGTCATGTCACGGGTGGCGAGGTCGGCGATGGTATCGCGGACGGTGCGGGCGGCCCGCGGATCGAGACCCGACGTGGGTTCGTCGAGCAGGACGACCGAGGGCTCGTGGAGCACGGCGGCGACGACGCCGACCTTTTTGCTCATTCCCGTGGAGTACGACGAGATGCGGCGGTGGGCGTCCTCACGCAGGTCGAAGCGATCGAGCAGTCGTTCGATCCTCGCGTCCGCCCGATCGTCGGAGAGGCCGTGGAGTCGAGCCACGTGCCTGAGTTGCTCCCACCCGGTAAGCTCGTCAAACACGGGCGGGTCGGCGGGCAGGTAGCCGATCCGCTTGGACAGCGCGTTGCGGTCTTCGATCGGGATGCCGGCGACCGTCGCGGTACCCGCGGTCGGCTCGGTGAGCGTGGTCAGCAGGCGCATCGTCGTGGTCTTGCCCGCACCGTTGGGCCCGAGAAAACCATAGATGGTGCCCGGCGCGATCGACAGCGAGAGATCATCGACGGCTGCCGCCTCGTCGTATCGCTTCGTGAGCCCCTCGGCATGGATCGCGGGGGTCGTCACGGCTCGCCCCCTTCGAGACGTCCCGCAAGCGCGAGCAGAACGTACAGCAGCGCGATCGTGATCGGCAACAGCGCCAGCGACTGGTAGAACTCACTCAAAGGGAGCAGTTCAATGATCTCCCGCGAGAGTACCACAGTGAGTGCGCCGACGAACAGCGCACTCATGCTGGATACCGACCGAAGGAGCGCGGTCAGTCGGGCGTCTATCGGGTTCGTCCGTCGGGGTTCCGTCGTGCAGTCCGTCGTCATGGTGTGGGATGTGTGTCGTGTTACCGTGTTGGCTCGTCGTCGATTGCCGGTTGCCTATCCTCTCGGGCTCGCCGTCTGGAAAGCGTGCTTTACAGTAAAGCTGACTTTACGCTGCCTCTTAACCCTGCCGATCGAAACGCACGAGGTCACGGATGGAACTCCGCCGTCGCTATGGCCCGTCGCCGTCCAGCTCCGGGTCGAAGAGGTCCTCGATACGACAGTCGAAGTGGTACGCGAGTTTGAACGCCAGCTCGATCGAGGGATCGTAGCGGTCGCGCTCGATGGCGTTGATGGTCTGGCGGGAGACACCGACGGCGGCAGCGAGGTCGGCCTGACTCAACCCCGCCTCGTTCCGTCGCGTGCGGACGTGACTTTTCATCGCCGATACCGGACGAAGAGATAGATCGCGCCGTAGAGGAGCCCCAGTCCCGATAGCGTGAGGAATCCTCCCACAACGCGGGGCGGGACTTCCATGGCCTCTGTCGCCTCTACGATAACCAGCACTGCCATGAGGAGGACGGCCACGACCGCGATCACCTGTATCGTGAGCTGGCTCGCCCGTCGTTCGAGCGCGGCGTCACGCTCGTCGTACAACTGTACCGATGTTCCCTTCCAGATACCGACGAATCCGAGGATACCGACCCAGTACACGGCCAGCCCGATCAACGGGTGCTCCAGTTCGAGCGCTGCGAGAAACCCGACCACGCCGACCAGAATCGAGCCAGTCATGAGTCGCCGATAGCGACGAATTTTGTCGAGTCTGCGCCGTCCATCGGAGATGTCCGTCACGGGTGGCGTCGTGTCGCTCACGGACCGTAAACCGTTCTTTCCATTCCTGGGTCTTCTGTCTTTCTACTCGTCCCGACAGGTGCGTCGTTCAGCCAAAGCGGATGATACGCAACCCGACTCGTACACGGCGACCCCGGATGCGCCGATCAGGGGCCGCTCCGACGGGGAAGCAGGGCCGCCGTTGGATCGCTTGCGAAAGCGTGACACCCTCTCGAAGCGGTGAAAGTCCCAAAACCGATCGTCCCGCACCGAGACGGGCCATCGTTCGGGGCTACGGGATCAGCGCTCGCGGATCCATCGGCCGACAAATCCGCCGAGAACGCTCAGACCAACGTAGTAGACCAAGGTCGCAACTATTCCAATTGCTAGGAGAACCACGGCTGCACTTGCTGCTTGACCGGGGACGCTCACGATCAGCCCTACACTAGCGAAGGCAAACACAACGAAGAACGGCAGGATTCCGATCAACCCGGCGATCGCGCCGACGCCGACGCCCGTGGTATCCACGCTGGGTCGTCGTGTCCAGCTTCTTCAGGTGGTTCATGGAGTACAGCGGTGAACTGCTCGAACTGTCCGTCGCCGAGTTCGGAAGAACGTCCTGGGCGAGATTTATCGTAGAGCGCGGCGTCTAGTCGTTGAGAGAAGTTTGGCAAGTCACGGTAATTTTTGCCGTAAATTCGTCATCTTGACCGAATATGCCTCCAGATGGATACACGACGGTCACAATCAGCGATAGCGTGGCAACAACGTTGACGCGGATCATGGCGAGCCGTGGTCGCTCCAGTTACGCTGAAGCGACCGAGTATGCTGCTGATACGACCCTCGTTCAAGAGAGTGAAATCACCGTACAGGAACTGATTCAGGTGCTCGCCGAACGACTCGATGAGGTGGACGAAACCAGTTTACCATAGAAATTGCGGTAAACATTC
>PXSV01000052.1:0-680 GCA_003022685.1 Halobacteriales archaeon SW_9_67_24
CCGTTCCATGCGCTCGCTTCGTCGCCACACGACCTAAACACCCCGCCATCGATCGCGCGCCGTCTCGGATCGCTCGCCGCTCAGACGAGTACGTCGACGTCGTACCCGTTGGCCTCGAGTTCGTCGAGGAGGCTCGCGACGTGCTCTTCGCCCCGCGTTTCGAGGTCGATCGCCACTTCGGTCGCGGTCATCTCGGTGTCGCGAGTCGTCCGATCGTGCTGGATGGCGTAAATGTTCGCGCGCTCCGCGGAGATGATCCCGATGAGCTGTTCGAGCGCGCCGGGCTGGTCGGCCAGCGTGGTCCGCAGGCGGAGGTAGCGGCCGGTCTCGACGAGACCGCGCATCACGACCGTCCGGAGCATGTTGAGGTCGATGTTGCCGCCGCACAGTGTGGGAACGATCACCTCGTCGTCGGCGTACTCGAAAGCTTCCGACAGCACGGCGGCCATCGGGACCGCGCCAGCGCCCTCGACCAGGGTCTTCGAGCGTTCGAGCAGCGTCGTGATGGCGACCGCGATCTCGGGGTCGGCGACCGTCACCACCTCGTCGACGCGCTCCTCGATGACCGCGAACGTCCGCTCGCCAATCTTGCGGGTGGCGATCCCGTCGGCGATGGTGTCGACGCCGTCGAGTTCCTCGATCGTCCCCGCCTCGCGCGAGCGTGCCGCGCTCGGTGCGCC
>PXSV01000052.1:688-11307 GCA_003022685.1 Halobacteriales archaeon SW_9_67_24
TCGGGACAGTCCTCGACGATCTCGAGACCGATGGTCCCCTGGCCGGCCATCACCGCGGGATCGTCGAACGCATGGACGTAGGTCCGGCCGTCGTCGGCCTCGATCTCGTGGGCACGCGCCTGGGCCGCATCGTAGTCGTCGCCGTGGAGCACGACCTCGGCCCCGTAGCTCCGGGTGGCCTGGACCTTCGCGATCGGGGCGTGCTCGGGCATTACGACCACGCTGTCGACGTCCGCGCGGGTGGCCGCGAGCGCGACACCCTGGGCGTGGTTGCCAGCGCTCGCGGTGACGACGCCCGCCGCCTGTTCGTCGGCCGAGAGGCGGGCGATCCGGTTGGTCGCCCCGCGGAGCTTGAACGAACCGGTACGCTGGAACACCTCCATTTTGGGATGGACCGCCGCGCCGGTCATCTCGGAGAACGAATAGGAGTATTCGAGCGGGGTGTGGCGGGCGACGCTTTCGACGCGCTCGCGGGCGTCGCGCACGTCGGCGAGTTCGATCATGTGGCGTCTGTGTGGCACCGGAGTATAACGGTTGTCGAAAACGGCGGCGGAGAGAGCTGCCGAAGCGTGTGACCCAGCAGCGATCGGGCCCGATTCGACTTCGACCCGTGGCATACGGAGTGAAAGTGAAGAACGGTCGGAACCCTCCGTTGACTCGTCACACTCGGCGGAGACGGACCCGTTCCTCGCGGACGTACCGTTCGACGCGGTCGCGGAACGATCCCGAGCCGGGCCACGAGACGCCCGCCGCACCGAGCACGTCCGGGTCGCCGACGTAGACCTCGGCCGTCGAGGCATCGGTCCCGTCGTCGCGAGCAACCGTCCCGTCCTGGCTTCCCGTCTCGTCGGCGATCGGGACCGGGACGCGGACGTACAGCCCTCGATCGACGCCTTCGTACCCGTCAAGTGCATCGATCCCATCCGTTCGGAGCAGGCGACCCCGAACCTTCCCGCCGCGGGCGAGCGTCGGGTAGATTCCCTCGATCCGGTGGAGACCGTCGAGGACCCGATCGCCGCAGAACTCGAACTCGTCGAGAATCGCGGCTGCGCGGTCGGCATCGGTCAGCGTCCCGTAGGCGAAAACGTACACACCGGATCGACGCAGGGCGGACGGATGTCGCTTCCGGCAGGGTCAAACCCGAAGCGGGTGCAGTTCCGATGATGCTAGGCGAGGCCAACGAGTCGACCGGAGCACGCGAGCGGCTGTTCGGCGTCTGGCGGCGCGTCCTCTCGCTCGCGTGGCCGGTGATGGCCGAGCAGACGACTCGGACGCTGATGCGGACGGTCGACGTGTTCGTCACCGGGCTGTTCTCGCCCGCAGCGGTCGCCGCCGTCGGACTCGCGGATCTCTACGCCCGATTCCCGCTCCGGATCGGGCTCGGACTCGGCGGCGGTGCGATCGCGCTGTCGAGCCAGGACACCGGCCGCGGCGCGGACGCGACCCGCGACGAGGCGGTGACGCAGGCGCTCGTCCTCGGGGCGCTCGCCGGCATCCCGTTCATCGCGTTTGGGTCGCTGTTCGGCCGCGAGGCGATCGCGCTGCTGGGGGCTCCGCCGCGGGTCGCGCGGATGGGCGGGACCTATCTCGCGGTGATCCTCGCGACCGCGCCCGCGCGCCACGTCGCGCTGATCGCCGCGCGCTCGCTCCAGGGCACCGGCGACACCCGGACGCCGATGTACGTCAACGTGGTCGCGAACGTCCTGAACGTCGTCGGCTCGGTCGCCCTGGGGCTCGGCACCTTCGGCGCGCCCGAGCTCGAAGTCGTCGGCGTCGGGCTCGCCACCGCGGGGGCGAACGTCTTCACCGCGTGCGTGCTGAGCGTGGCGATCGCGGTTCCGTCGGGGCGGTTCGGCGGGCCGTGGACCGCCGCGAGCTTCGTCCGTCCGCGGAACCCGGTCATCGCGCGCCAGCTCGTCGCCGTCAGCCTCCCCCGGATCGGCGAAGGCCTGGTGGCGACGCTCGCGGAGTTCCCGTTCAACGCCCTGCTGCTCGGGTTCGGGACGGCAGTGAACGCCGCGTTTCAGATCGGTCGGCGGGCGTACCAGCAGGTCACCGGCCCGCTCTCGCGGGGATACGCCGTGGCGGCGAACGTGGTCGTCGGCCAGCCGCTCGGCGAGGGCGATCCCGAGCGCGCCCGGTTCAACGGCTGGGCGGTGTGTGCGCTCGGGCTCCTGACGGTCGGTGCGGTCGGGATTCTCGTGGCGCTGCTCGCCACGCCGTTCGTCTCGCTGTTCACCGACGATTCCACGACGCTCGGCTACGCCGCCGGTTTCGCGCGAACGTACGGTCTCGTTGCCCCGTTCTACGCCTTCTTCGTCGTGCTCTCGGGCGCGCTTCAGGGTGCGAGCGACACCCGGACGCCGTTTTTCGCGCGGCTCGTCGGCACCTTCGGGGGATTGCTTGGCCTGTCGTATCTCTTGGGTGTGGGACTCGACTACGGCGTTTTCGGTGTGTACGTCGGGATCGCCGCGAGCTACACCGCAATGGCAGTGATCGTCGCGGTCGGGTTCCGGCGTGGCGACTGGGCAGCACGCGCCGCGACCATGCTCGACGAGCGAAGCGGCACGGAGGCGTAGTCGCCGCGGCCGGCGGCGGTGCGGGTGCGGAGGCGGTGCGGTCGCGGTCGGTGCGGTCGCGGTTGCGGAGGTGATGCGGTGCAGGCCTGGCGGATCGAGGGCGAAACGCGCGAGCGAACGAGGTGAGCGCGCGTTGAGGGCTCGGGCGGTGCTGTGCGGTAGCGGAGCGGTTGCGGAGAGCGCCAGTAGTTCTACCGTGAGCGACCGCGGGGAGCGAGTGGGTGTTTTTGATGAACGTTTTTGCAAGGGGTTGAGCGCCCGAAGGGCGCGAACTCGTTCGAGACGGCTTCGCCGTCTCGTGATGACGAAAATCGCTCCGCGGTTTTCGCACCACCCCGCAGTAAAAACGTTCAGAGGGAGTTCTTGATCTTCTCGAAGAACCCTTCGGCGACCTCCACCTCTTCGCCGCCGGCTTCGGCGAACGTTTCGAGCGCCTCGCGCTGCTCGTCGTTCATCTCCTCGGGCGTCACGATTTGGACCTTCACGAAGAGGTCGCCGTTGCCACGTCGGCGCAGTCGGGGCATCCCCTTGCCTTCGAGCCGGAAGGTCTCCCCGCTTTGCGTGGCCGATGGGATGTCCATCTCGACCGAGCCGTCGAGCGTGGGCACCTCGATGGTGGTGCCGAAGGTCGCTTGGGGAAACGAGATCGCTGCGCGGTGGGCGAGGTCGTCGCCGTCGCGGTCGAACTCGGGGTGTTTGCGGATGCTGATCTCGATCAGGAGGTCGCCGTTCGGTCCCCCGTTTTCGCCGGGCGCACCCTCGCGCTCCATCCGGAGACTCTGGCCGTCCCGGATTCCGGGCGGCACCTCGACCGAGAGGGTCGCCTCGTTGCGGATCTGGCCGTCGCCGGCACACGTCGAACAGGTCTCGCTATAGAGCGTGCCCTCGCCCTCACACCGCCGGCAGGTCTGGGTTTGCTGGACTCGTCCGAGCGGGGTCTGCTGGACCTGCGTTGTCTGGCCACGGCCCTCGCACTCGGGGCAGGTCTCGGCGTCGGCGCTGTCGGGATGGCCCGAGCCGCCGCAGTCGGGACAGGTCTCGGGTCGTGCGACCGTGAACTGCTTTTCGACGCCCTCGTGGGCCTCTTCGAGTTCGATCGCGAGATCGGTCCGGAGGTCGGGACCCTGGCGCGGGCCGCCCCGTCCGCCGCCCCCGCTGCCCGCACCACCGCCGAAGAACTGCTCGAAGATGTCGCCGCCCATGCCGCCCATCCCGCCTGCGCCGCCCGCACCGCCGCCGTCGACCCCGCCGCGCTTCTCGGCCTGCTCGAAGCGCTCGTGACCCATCCGATCGTAGGCCTGGCGCTTCTGGTCGTCGGTCAGCACCTCCTTTGCCTGCTTCGCCTTCTTGAACTTCTCGTCGGCGTTCGGGTCGTCGGAGACGTCGGGGTGGTACTCGGCGGCCTTCTTCCGGTAGGCCTGCTTGATCTCGTCCTCGCTCGCGTCCCGGGAGACGCCGAGCACCGAGTAGAAGTCCTCGCTCATTGGGTTACAGGCGGGTAGTGGTTTGAGACACTTGAAAAGAACGGGTTCGTCCGATGGCCCGAACCGACCGGTCGTACGGACGACGTGGCGTCGTAGGATCGGTTGGAAGCGGTTACCGGTGCGACCGCACACCGTCGTGCGGTCGATCCCGGACGGACTTCCAAGCGACCCTATCAGTGCTGTCGTCAGGCCCCGACCGCTGTTGGCGAACTCTACCGACCGCTTTCGCAGTATCTGCCCTTGGACGGCAGGTATCGCACGCGACCCAACGCATAAGTTCGGTGGGGACAGTGTGGCAGGTATGCGACGGCTGACACCCCGGTTCGGCCGGCCCCCGAGCCGTGGGTGTGGTGTCCGACATGCGGGCACGAAACGCACCTGAGGCTGGTTCGCGGCGAGGTAGCGTCCCGTCGCGCACCGTTTTCGAGCGTCCCACTGCCGAGTCTCAACACCACCCCGATCCACCCAACAACGACGACACCGCATGACACACCCGATCGACCTCGACGGCGTGTTCCCCGCGATGGTCACGCCATTCAGTTCCGACGACAGCATCGATTTCGACCGACTCAGCGACGAAGCCCGCCGCCTCGAACGCGCGGGCGTCGACGGGCTGGTTCCCGTCGGCACCACCGGCGAGAGCGCGACCCTGACCCACAACGAGCACGTCGCGGTCGTCGAGACGGTCGCGGAGACGGCCTCCGTTCCCGTGATCGCCGGTGCCGGCTCCAATGCAACGAGAGAGGCGATCGACCTCGCCGAACGCTCGCGGGCGGCCGGCGCGGACGCCCTCCTCCTGATTTCGCCGTACTACAACCGACCCGAACCCGCGGGGATGAAAGCCCATTTCAGAGCGATCGCCGACGCGGTCGACCTCCCCCAGGTCGTCTACAACGTGCCTAGCCGCACGGGCCGATCGATCGCGATCGACACCGCGGTCGCGCTCGCCGCCCACGAGAACGTCGCTGGCTACAAGTCCGCGAGCGGCGACGTCGGCCAGGCGAGCGAGCTTGTCGAGCGCACCCGCGACCAGGACTTTTCAGTGCTCTCGGGCGAGGACACGCTCACGCTCCCGTTGCTCGCCGCGGGGGCTCGCGGGACGATCAGCGTCGCCGCGAACGTCGAACCCCGAAGGACGAGCGAGATGGTCCACGCGGCGCTCGACGGCGAGTTCGATCGGGCGCGCGAGCGCCACCACGAACTCGGGCGGCTCTTTCGCGCGCTGTTTTGGGAGACCAACCCGATCCCGCTGAAGGCGGCGCTATCGATCCGCGGACACGTCGCGGGCAATCTGCGATCGCCGCTCTCGGCACTCTCGACCGAGCACCGCGCTTCGCTCGACACCGTGCTCGCCGACCTCGACGCGAGCGCCGAGCGCAGCGACCGACCGGTACCGGAGGCCGAACGGTGACGGTCGTCGGGGTCGCGGGCGCGACGGGCGCGATGGGTCGTGCGGTGCTCGAAACGGCCGCCGATCGCGACGACATAGCGGTGGCGTTCGCGGCCAACCGCGATCCGGGAGAGGACGAGCGCGTCGCCGGCCAGGCGGTCCATGACGCGACTGCCCTCCCCGAGCTGCTCGGCGAGCACAGCACCGAAGTCATCGTGGACTTCACCGGCCCCGCCTCTGCGGTCGAGTACGCAGGAGCCTGTGCCGAAGCCGGCGTCGGGTTCGTCACCGGCACGACGGGCTTCGACGAATCGGGCCGCACCGCACTCCACGAGGCTGCCGAGTCGGTCCCTGTACTCCACGCGACGAACTTCTCGCGCGGAATCGGGGCACTCCGGGAAGCACTCTCCGAGATCGTCGCGGCGCTGCCCGAGTACGACGTCGAACTGACCGAGACTCATCACCATCGCAAGCGCGACGCGCCGAGCGGCACGGCGACGACGCTGCTCGACGGTATCGACGCGGCGCGTGGCGATAGCGGCGAGAGTACTGCAAAGCGAACCTACGGCCGCGAGGGCGAGCAACAACGCGAGGACGGTGAGATCGGGGTCCACGTCCGGCGCGCCGGCGGGGTGCGGGGCGAACACGAGGTGCTGCTCGCGGGCAACGACGAGGTACTTACGCTCGCCCACCGTGCCGAGTCCCGAGCGGTGTTCGCGGCGGGCGCACTCGACACCGCAGGGTGGCTCGCGGGGCGCGCGCCTGGCACGTACGAGTTCGCTGACGTCATCGAGGGTGAGTCATGAGTCTCGAAACCGAGATCAACGAGCTGTGGGGGCGCACCGAAAACGGACTGACCGCGAGCGACGCGGGAGGCGAGGAACGCGACACCCTCGACGCCTTCCTCGACGCGCTCGAAGCCGGCGAGGTCCGGGCGGCTGAGAAGCGCGACGGGGAGTGGGTGGCCAGCGAGAAACACGCCCGACGGCACGGTGATCCGACGGGGCGCACACGTCGGCAGCGACGCGATCCTGATGAGTCCGAGCTTCGTCAATTCGGGCGCGCACGTCGGCGACGGCACCCTCGTCGACTCGTGTGACACGGTAGGATCGTGCGCTCAGGTCGGTACGGACGTCAAGCTCGGCGCGAATACCCTCGTCGGCGGGGTGCTCGAACCCGTCGAGGACGCCCCCGTGGTGATCGAAGAGGGCGTCTCGCTCGGCGCGGGCTGTCGCGTCACCTCGGGATTCGTGGTCGGCCACGATTCGGTGGTCGGCGAGAACACCCTGCTCACGCCCCGCATCCCGGTGTACGATCTGGTCGACGAGGAGATTATTTACGGTCGCCTACCACCCGAGCGCCGGGCGTTCACGCGGTTCGTCGAATCGTCGGTCGGCGATCACGACCTGTTCGACGGCGGGGCGTACAAACCCGCTGTGGTGGCGACGGACGTCGAGGACCGAACCCTGGAGGCGACCGAACGGGAGGCGGCGCTCCGATGACCCCGGAGACCGCGAGTTCGTCGGTAGCGGTCGGGAACCCGCCGGTCCGGCGGCTCGCCGCCTGGCCGGTAGCCGACCTCCGTGACCTTGCAACCGAACACGGAACGCCGCTGTACGTGCTCGACCTCGATCGCGTGCGCGAGAACGCCGACCGACTCCGGCGGGCGTTCCCCGACGCCGAGATCGAGTACGCAGTGAAGGCGAACGCCATCGGGTGTGTCCTGGAGACGATCGCCGACACGGGGTTGGGGGCCGAGTGCGCCGCCGCCGGCGAGGTCGTCCGTGCGCTCGATGCAGGGTTCGACCGGGTTCGCTACACCGCCGTCAACCCACCCGCTCGGGATCTCGATCGCGTCGTCGATCTCGCTGCCGAGCACGATATCGCGATCACGATCGGCGCGAGCGACACCCTCGACCGTCTCGCCGAGCGCGGCTGGGCGGGAGAGCTGTTCGTCCGAGTGAACCCTGGCGTCGGCGCGGGCCACCACGCGAAGGTACGGACGGGAACCGATCCGAAGTTCGGGGTGCCAGGCGAGCGCGCTGCGGCCGTCGTAAGCGAGGCCGCCGAGCGCGCGTTCGACGTTCGCGGCCTTCACGCCCACGCCGGCAGCGGGATCCTCGACGCCGACGACCTCGACACCCACCGCGCGCTGGTCGCCCGGATGGGTGAACTGACCGCCGAAATCGTCGATCGGGGCATCGATCTCGACACCGTGATCGTCGGTGGCGGGTTCGGGGTTCCCTACCGCGAGTCGGCATCGCCGCTCGATCTCGACTCGCTCGCCACGGCTACGTGCGAGGCACTCGGCGGTGTCGACGGCTCGGGCGACCCCGGCGTGAAGCTCGGGATCGAGCCTGGCCGCTACCTCGTCGCCGACGCGGGCGTGCTGGTGACCCGAGTGAATACGGTGAAAGAAACGCCCGAGACCACGGTCGTCGGCGTCGACGCCGGGATGACTGATCTCCTCCGGCCCGCGCTGTACGACGCCCACCACGCGATCCGGTCGCTCGCGCGGGACGCCGGAGAGCGCGAGACGATGTCGACAGCGGTTGCGGGGCCGGTCTGTGAGTCCGCCGACGCGCTCGCACGGGGTCGTGAGCTTGCCGCGCCGACGCGCGGCGATCTCCTCGCGGTCGGGAACGCCGGCGCGTACGGGTACGAGATGGCGAACACGTACAACTCCCGGCCCCGGCCGGCAGTGGTCGCGCTCGACGACGGCGAGTCGCGGGTCTGTGTGCGCCGCGAGACGATCGACGATCTCACGCGCCTGGAGGTCGAGCGATGATCCCGATCGAGAAGTATCATGGTACGGGCAACGACTTCTTCGTGGTGGACGCCGCCGAACCCGTTGCCGATCGGCGAGCGTTTGCCACCGAACTCTGCGATCGCGAGGACGGGCTCGACCTCGGGAGCACGGTCGGTGCGGACGGCGTGCTCTTCCTCGCGTTCGAGGACGGCTACGCCTCGCCCCGGGTCGTGATGACGCTGCTCCAGCCCGACGGCTCGACCGCCCCGATGTGTGGTAACGGCGCGCGGTGCGCCGCGGCGTGGGCTGCGCGGCGACTCCGTCGCCGCGAAGAGAGCGAGCGGACGTCGTCCGCGAGTGATGCGGGGCGAGGCGGCTCGGCCGCGGACAGCGTCGACGACGAGGACGAGACGACGGTGATGGTCGACACCCAGGTGGGAACCAAGCGTGCGACAGTCGACAACAGCGATGGGAACGTGACGATCGAGATGGGAACGCCGAGTTTCGCGCCTGCGGCCGTCCCGGTGGCGCGCGACGAACCGCTCGTGGAGGAACCAATCGAGGACCTCACCGTGACGGCGGTGAACACCGACGTCCCCCACGCGGTCGCGTTCGTCGAGAGCGTTTCGACCGTGGATCTCGACGCCGTCGCCCCCGCGGTGCGACGCGCCGACGCCTTCCCCTGCGGCGCGAACGTAACGATCGCCAGCTCGCACAGTGACGAGGCGTTCGACCAGCGCACCTACGAGCGCGGCGTCGAGGGCGAAACCCGTTCCTGTGGTACGGGTGCCGTCGCGGTCGCGGCGGTCGCGCGCGAACTTGGCCACACCGACGCCGAAGCGGTCGCGGTGCATCCACCAGGTGGTCGCCTCAACGTCCGGTTCGACGGGCGTGGTGTTGTGCTCGCCGGGCCAACCGAGCGCGAGGGCGAGACCGAAATCCCGATCGACGCTCCCCGAAGCGCCGGGATCGCGGACAACTGATCGATGGCGGACCTGGATGGACCGGCGATCGACCCGCTCGATTTCCTCGAACGTGCCGTTCGGACGCCCTCCCACGACGATACCGGTCCGATGCGTGACCTCCTCTGTGGGGAACTCCGCGAGACTGGGATCGAACCGACCGTCGACGATGCGGGCAACGTGGTGGCGACGCGCGAAGCCAGCGGGGACGCCGCCGACGGGCCACACGTCGTGTTGAACACCCATCTCGACACGGTTTCGCCGCACGTCCCCGGCGAACGCGACGGGGACCGTCTCCACGGGCGCGGAGCCTGCGACGCCAAGGGACCGCTCGCCGCGATGCTCGCCGCGTTTTGTGGGTGCGATCCGGACCAGGGACGGGTCACACTCGCCGTGACGCCCGACGAGGAGACGCGCTCGACCGGCGCGGCCGCGCTCGTGCCGTCGCTCGATCTCGATCCCGACCGCGGGGACGCGGTGATCGTCGGCGAACCCACGGGTCTCGACGTCTGCAACGCTGCGAAAGGTCGTTTCGAGGGACGCGTCACGATCACCGGCGAGCGCGCCCACGCCGCCGAACCGGACACGGGCCGCAACGCGATTTCGCTGGCAGCGCCGGTCCTCGACGCGCTCGTCGGGTTCGACGGCCGTCCCGAAGCACTCGCCACCCATCCCGATCTCGGTGCGCCGACGCTCACCGCGACCGTAATCGAGGGTGGCGACGCGACGAACCAGGTGCCCGCGACGTGCGGGATCGTCTGCGACCGCCGGAGCGTCCCGCCCGAGACCGCGGCGGGTTTCGAGACCGCGCTGAACGAGTATCTCGACGAGCACGCGGCCCCCGACGCCGTGTCGTTCGCGTTGACCGAGCGCGAGACCCCATTTCTAGAGGCGTTCGAGACGCCCGCCGACGAATGCGTGGTTCGGGTGCTTGGGGAAGCGTCGGGCGGCGCGGTGCGGCCGTTCACCGCCGCGACCGAGGCGTCGTATTTCGCCCGCGAGGTTCCGACGGTCGTGTTCGGGCCTGGCGACCTCGCGGACGGGACGGGACCGGTGGCTCACGCCGATCGCGAGTACGTCCAACTGCCCGAAGTCGAGCGCGCCGCCACCGTCCTCGCGGGTGCGCTCACCGACCGTCTCCAGGAGGGTGACTCGGAGACCGCGGCGTTCGACGAGGAGTAGCGTCCGGCTTCCATCGGATCGGTTCGATCCTGCCGTCGTGGCCATCACGTTAGTCCTCGGCAGCCCCGAGGGAGAGGAACAACCGATCCGCCGTCGGCACCGGGTTCTCATCCGGTGGGGTGTGACCGAAAGCGAAACCGACATTCCCTCCGGCGACGCGAGGGGCTACACATGGTTTCCGCACTGCTCGTCGCGGGGTGTTCGTCGGCTACAAATCGGTGTCTCCTCGACGGGGGTCGCGTTCGGCCCCGCGGTCGGAAGCTGAATCACGGG
>PXSV01000053.1 GCA_003022685.1 Halobacteriales archaeon SW_9_67_24
GCCCGACGAAACCTACGAACTTTCCGAGGACGGACTGTTCGTCGTCGATCCCGGCAGCCCCCAGCGCGCGTTCAACCCCGAGGACGCCCGGACACCGGTCGAAGTGCTTGCGATCGGCGCGCCCCTGACCGAGGGCGACGTCCACGCCTACGAGCCATGAGTCCAAGGAATGACGACCGATCGGAGGGGCCGGAGGAAGCTGATCGAGCCGAGGCCGCCGTCGAGGAGACCGATGGAGCCATCGATCGCGACGCACCCGACTGGGACGACGAGTTCGTCGATCGGGTCGGCGACCGGCTGTTCACCAGCTACGACCTCACGAAGAACGCTCGCGTCGACGGGGAGCGGTTCACGCTGCGCGCCGAACTCCGGATGGAGCGTTACAAGCAGTTCTTCCATCCCGCGCTCTCCTATGGCCACCACGAATCAGCCGAACACCTGTTCGTCCGTCGGGTCGATCGGGCGGGCGTTGCGGAGCTCGAACGCCTCGTCGCGTTCGGCCACGACCTCGCCGACCGCTGGATCGAGCCGGGCGAGGAGCACTTCAGCACCGAGTTCACGTTCGCGCTCGTAGTTGAGACGGCGAAGATCGACCCTGCCGTTCGGGAGTTCGTCGCCGACTTTCGTGATCGCACGCTCCTGAAACGCGGTTACTACGGCCACTACGAAATCAACCTCGTGGTCGTCGCGCCGGAGGTAGAGGAGCTGTCCGCCAGCACGAACGCCGACATCGCCGACGCCTTCCGGTTCTGGGAGCCGGACGACGCCGAACGGGAGGGCGTGATCGGCCAGCTCGCCGACCGACTCCCCGGACGGTAGTCGGTCGGGCGTCAGTAGCGACTGTTCGTCGGGCGCGCTCACCGGAGGACGACGAGGTACGTGAGGACCGCAACCGCGAGCGCGACGAGCGCGACGGTCCGCCACGCGAACGCGAGCACGTCGAGAACGGAGAGACCCCGGACCACGACGGCACCGAACACCGCCGAAAGCACGAGGTCCATGACGAGCAGCACCCGGATGTCACCCTGCGAGGCCATCGTCCGGTGTGGCGGACGGGGCAACTTAGCTCTACTGTCGGTCGGCGCTTTTCCTCGTCGAGTCGGTCCGGTCGATCGGTGCTTGGCAGCGTTCGATCGTCGATCGTGTCGCATGGAGGGCAAACGTGTTAGGCTGTCACATCCTACCCGGACTCGTGCAGCTCGAAAACCGCCACGGGACGCCGGTCGATCCGGTGCCGTTCCTCGTGGTCGCGTCGATCGCCTTCCTCGTGAGCTTCTCGTACGGCCCGATCTACTGCCTGACGCTCGGTCTCTCGCTCCCGGCGTCGCTCGCGGTTTCGGCGCTCGCGTTCTGTCTCGCCACCGTGGCGGCGTATCATCGGTACGTCCGGACCGCCAGGCCCGAACTACGCGGCGAGATCCCCGCCGATCAGCGCCTGCGCCGGTTGTTCTACGCGGTGTTCGTCGGGATCGCGGCGCTCGGGTTGTTAGCGCTACCACTTTTGGGGCGTTGACACCCACTCACGCCCATGCCGACAGTCTCCACGTCGCGGCTCGTCCGGGCAACGCCGGCGGTGATCGAACGCGCGCTCACGCCGGCCGCGCTCGTCGAGTACGAGGGAACGTTCACCGTCCACGAGGTCTCGGAAACCGACGCGGGGTGGCTGGTGGTCGCCGGGCGGCGCGGGCTCGAACTCGCGCTCGCGGTCGAGGCGCGCGAGAACGGCCTCGCCTACGAACAGCGCGGCGACGGCCCGCTCGAAACGCTCGAAACCCTGGTGACGTACGCACCCGAAAACGAGGGGACTCGCGTGCGGTTGCGCTCGACCGTGAGCACTGGACTTCCGCTCTCGGCGCTCACCGATCGCGTGGCGGCGTGGAAGCGCCGGGGCGAACTCCGGCGCGCGCTCGACCGACTCGCCGCCGACGTCGAGTAACCCGACGGACGGCGATCGTGGAATCCGGTTCAGCCGCTCGGTTACCTGGTTCGTTGCCGCCGACGATCCGCGGACGGTGTCGTGTGTCGGCGATACACGAGGACACGTGGGTTTATGTGTATCGAACGTCCACGAATGCCATGGGTGTACTCGGCACGATCTCGGACGTGCTCGAAGCCTCGACCGAGTCGGCGAACCGTGGCGGCGGGACGGGCGACGGCTCGAAGGGGGCTTACTGGTGTCACGACTGTAGCGAACGGATCAGGGACGTCGACGTCGAGGGCGAGGGGTCGCCAGCGTGTCCGGAATGCGATGGGGCAATGGAGTTCGAGCGCTCGCCCTCCTCGACCGGGTGTGCGTGCTGAAGCGTGCTCGTAGTCGTCCCCGAGGTGAGCGAGCGGTCGTGACGCTCGAAGACCGTATTCGGTCCTACCGCGAGCGGCTCGAACACTGGCTTCACGGCCTCTATCACGGGCTGATCGAGGGGCCGGCGTTCGAACTGATCGAGAAGGAAGCCGAGGACACCGACGACGTGTTCATGCTCGCCTGCTTCGCCGACGCGTTCGGCATCCCGAGCCCGATCTCCTACTACACCGCCGAACTCCTGCCCTATCTCACGGCGGAGTTCGAGGCGTGGGAGCGCCGGCTCTGGGACCGCGATTCGATGATCGAACGCAAGGGCCAACAGTACCATTTCTGAACCCACCACCGCATAAATGGAGAAATTCGTCTTCTTCGGCGGGAAAGGCGGCGTCGGCAAGACCACGGTGTCGAGTGCCTACGCCGTGACCTGCGCCGACGCGGGGCTCGAAACCCTCGTGGTCTCGACCGACCCGGCCCACAGCACCTCCGACGTGTTCGATCAAGCGTTCGGCGACGACCCCCGATCGGTCGCGGGTCACGACGGCCTCTCCGCGATGGAGATCGATCCCGACGAGGAGGTCGACGAGCATCTTCAAGAAACCAGGCGCGCACTCGCCGACCAGGTCAGCACCGCGATGGTCAACGAGATCGACCGCCAGATCGAGCTCGCCCACCGCACGCCGGGTGCGTACGAGGCCGCGCTGTTCGATCGGTTCATCGGGGTGATGCGCGATTCGGCGGCGTACGACCGGGTGATCTTCGACACCGCGCCAACCGGCGGCGCGCTCCGATTGCTCTCGCTCCCCGAATTCCTCGAAGGGTGGATCGATCGGCTGATCGACAAGCGCGCGGAAAGCATCGATCTCTTCGAGCGCGCGGCCATCGGCGACCGCGAGGCGCGCCGGAGGGCGGACGAGGACCCCGTCATCGCCCGACTCGAGGACCGTCGCGAGAACTTCGCGTTCGCCGGGCGGACGCTTCGTGAGGAGGCCGCCTTCTTCCTCGTGCTCAACCCCGACGAGCTCTCCATCCGGGAGACGAGTCGTGCGATCGAGCAACTCGCCGAGCACGACCTCACCGTTCGCGGACTGGTCGTCAACCGACTGACGCCCGAACCCGACGAGGACGAGCAGGGCCGCGGCGCGACTTACCTCCGCGAACGGTGTGCGACCGAGCGCGAGCGCGTCGGGACCGTCCGCGAGGAGTTCGCCCAGCCGATCGCGGCGGTCATCGAGACGCGCGTCGCGGAGGTCACGGGCGATCTGCTCGCCGAGGTCGCCGCCGAACTCGACATCGAAATCGCTCCCGAAGCCACGACCGCGTGAGGGAGCCCACACGGAGCCCGGATCGGGAATCGAGGTCGGTTCGATACGGCCGACCGGCCGATCGATTTCACATCGGCGAGCCCGAAAACACGTCTGGCAGACGGGAGAGCCCTTCTCGGACCGAATCGATCACGACAAGATTTAAGTCCCCGTTTCACGTGGTCGTTCGTGAGCATTTACCATGGTACAAGCAATCTGGCTCGTCGCGTTCGTCCTGATCACGTTCACCGTCGCGTACCTCGGGTACTCGCGGTATCTCGCGCAGTTCGTCGAACTCGACGACGAGGCCGAAACGCCGGCACACAAGTACAACGACGGCCAGGAGTACGTCCCTTCATCGAAGCCCGTGCTCCTCGGCCACCACTACTCCTCGATCGCGGGCGGCGCTCCCATCGTCGGCCCCATTACGGCAGGGGTCATCTGGGGGTGGGTCCCGGCGTTCCTCTGGATCGCCATCGGCAACCCCCTGTTCGGGTCGGTTCACGACTTCATGGCGCTCTCGTCCAGCATGCGCCACGAGGGGAAGTCGATCGGCTACATCATCGGGGAGTACGTCGGCGAGCGCGGCAAGGACATGATCCTCTGGTTCGCCTTCCTCACGATCATCCTCGTGGTCGCGGTGTTCGCGCTCGTTGTCTCGGTGGTGTTCAACGCCTACCCACAGGCCGCCACCGCAAGCTTGCTCTACATCGCGTTGGCGCTCGCGTTCGGCGTCTACCTCTATCAGTTCGACCTTCCCTTCCTCCCGGGGACCGTGGCCTTCGTCGCCGCCGTGTTCGCGGGCGTGTGGGTCGGCCTCCAGGCCCCGATCGCGCTCGTGCCCGGCGAGTACCCGGCGGCGACGATCGTGCTTCTCGCCAGCACCCCGCTGCCGCCGGTGCTCGGTAGCGCGAACATCGCCATGTGGATCCCGGTCGTCATGCTCTACGGGTTCATCGCGAGCGTGCTCCCGGTCTGGATCCTGCTCCAGCCCCGGGACTTCCTGACGTCGAGCTTGCTCTATACAGGAGTGGGAGGCGTCCTGCTCGCGGTGATCCTCGGCACGGTGTTGGGCGTCGGCGACACCCTCGCCGTCGAACTCCCAGCCTACGCGGGCTTTTGGGGTGGTGCGCTCGTCGATACGAGGCTGCCGCTGTTCCCGCTGCTGTTCGTGACGATCGCTTGTGGGACCATCAGCGGCTTCCATTCGCTGGTCTCCTCGGGAACGACGGCCAAACAGTTGGACAACGAGAGCGACGCGCGAACGATCGGCTATGGGGGGATGCTCGGCGAAGGACTGCTGGCGACGGTGGCGTTGATCTGCGTATCGGTGTATGCGACGGTACCAGCAAGCGGCGGAATCGGGCTCGCACTCCCCAACTTCGCCACCGGCGGTGGCGAGATCATCAACGCGACCACGGGTGCGCTCGGGGTCGCCATCCCCCAGACCGCCGCCGCGGCGTTCATGGGACTCGTGCTCGTGAGCTTCCTCCTCACCAGTACGGACACCGCAGTACGGCTGGGCCGGTACATGATGGAGGAGATCGTCGGCACGCCCGAGACCACCGCCCAGAGCTACGCCGCGAACCGCTACGTCACGAGCGCGCTCCAGATAATCCCGGCGTACCTGTTGGTTTCGAGCGGCCGGTGGGCCGACCTCTGGCCGCTCTTCGGGGGGGCAAACCAGACCCTCGCCGCGCTCGCACTGCTGGTGGCGACGGTCTGGCTCGCCAACTGGTCGGACAGTAAGCAGTTGCTCTCGACCGGCGCGCCGATGGCGGCGATGTTCGTCGTCACCACCGTTGCGCTGTTGTATCTCGCCCTGTATCAGAACTTCTATCAGAAGTTCGTTCTCGGCAACTGGGGTGAAGGCGGAGCGACGCTGCTCGCACAAGGGTCGACGATCGTGCAGATCGTCATCGCGCTCGTGCTCGTGGGGCTCTCGCTGTCGATCGCGTACATGGGAATCTCGAACATCCGGTCGGCTCGGGACACGGGGGCGGTCGCCGCCGATGGGGGCGAGCCGAGCGACGACTGACGACCAAGCGAGCGACTGTCGACCAAGCGCTTTTTCGACCACCGACTTTTCGACGTTGTTCAGTAACGGCGAGGCTCCCTCGGTCGATACTTTTAATCGAGTTCACGCAAGTGTCGTTCCGACGCCGAATAGGTCATATCGTCAGATCACACCGAACATCTCCAGAACGGCGTAGAGCAGATCGCCGTAGACGAGTGCGAAGCAGAGTCCGACGAACAACGGGACGAGAAAGGGGATACCGGGCGAGACCCAAACAGTTTCGGCGGTCGTGAGCTCGTCGAGCGCTCCACGAAGGCCGTCCGGACTCGCGCCGTAGGCGTTTTCCACGTCGTCACAGAACGCCGCTGCGCCCCACGGATCGGTGAGCTCGTTCGCCGTCGTCCGACCGCCGCCGTCGGTGGCGACATCGATCCGACCGTCGCCCGGCGTGCGCGGCTCGGCCGGGAGGCTCTCGGGGTCGCGGCCCTCGGCAGGCGCAGCGCGAAGCTCGGCGAGGCTGGCATCGCGCCACGCGAGATACATCCGGAGCGCGTCGAGGTCAAGGCCTCTCCCTAGCCCGTTCGCGTTCCCGAGCAGCCGACCGTGGGTCCGCGGGATCTCGCTCCACGCGATCGGTCGACCGATCGCCATCGCCCTCGTGAACCGGCTAGCGAGCGCGTTCCTCGCAGCCAGCGAGAGGGGGTAGACCGCGCCGACGAGCGCTGCGTTCGTGAGGACCGTCACCGCGAACGCCCCGCTCGCAGACGCGATCGGGAAGATGACCGGCGGCGTCGCCGGGAGGAGATACGAGGGGGGTGTCGGAAAACACAAACAGATCGCGGCGAGCGCCTTCGCGTCAGCGCCGCCGAACGCACCGAGCCAAAAGAAGGCGTAGCCGAGCGGGACGATCACACCCACGCTGACGGCCACTCGAACGGCGAACAGCCGGCGTGCCGAAGTGGGGCCGCCGTGGTACACCGTCCACGCCTCGACCGCGAGCAGCCCGCCCCCCAAGGCGACGAGCGGGAGCCACGCTCGGTTCGGCACCCGGCGGGTCCGCAGATCCGCCCAGGCGGCCCACGCGAGCACGGGGAGCGCGAGCAGCCGGACCAGGTCGACGGGTGCGTTCACGGTCGAGGAGGCACGCCCTGGAACAAAGGCTTTTCCTCAGGATCGATGCGTGCCGTCCCCGAGTTCGCGAACGAACCCGGAGAGCGCGTCGTCGAACGCCGCCGGGCGCTCGATCATCGCGAGGTGGGCGGCGTCGTCGAGCACGTCGAGGGTCGCGTTCGGCACGTTCTCCGCGAGGTACTCGTGGTAGCGCGGCGGCGTCAGCCCGTCGTGCTCGCCACAGACTGCGAGTGTCGGGGCGTCGATCCCGCCGAGATCTCCCCGAACGTCGAACCGGTGGCAGGTCTCGAAGTCCCGGCGCGTGACTGCCTGGCCGACCGCACCCATCGTGGCTTTCGAGGTCTCGACCCCCGGATGGTCGGGGTCGTGAAACAGCCGGTTCCCGGCGTGGAGGAACTCGATAGCGCGATCGAAGTCCTCGTCGAGCCACGTACGCAGGTCGTCCATCACGGCGAGTTTCGCGCCGGTGCCCGCGAGTACCAATCCTGTGGGCGAGGCGTCGCGTTCGAGGACGAGATGCAGACAGACCGCGCCGCCGAGCGAGTTCCCCACGAGCACGTCACTCCCGGTCGCGTCGGCGACCGCGAGCACGTCGTCGGCGTACGCCGAGAGCGCCTCGTAGCCCGCGTCGGCGTCGACGTCTTCGGAGTCGCCGTGACCGCTGAGGTCGAGCGCGATCGCCGGGTGCGGGCCGTCGTCCAACTGGGCGCGCCAGATCTCCCTGTCCGCCCCGCTGCCGTGGACGTACAGCACCCGCGAACCGTCCCGGTCGTCGCCCGCCCGCTCGTAGGCCGTCGTCCGGCCACCGTGAGTGACGGTTTCCATAGACCGGGTTCGTCGGCGGCGTACATATACTGTCGGGGGTGGTCGATAACTCGGAACGAGCGCGCCGCGATCGAACTTCGAACTCATGGGTCGATCGCCGGGAAATTCGGTCCGATGGCATCGCCGTCCTGAGCCTGAACCACAACACGAGCGTTCGACAGCTGCCCCCACCACGTGGTGCGGTCATCGGAGACAGATTTATATAACGACAGCACTAACCAAGGGTTAGGATGACACCGAAACTCCAGCAGTTCGACGAGCGTGACACCGGCGGCCTCCGCCGGTACGAGTACGACGACGAGATCGTCTACGCGGTCGACGTCGGCCTCGGCGAGGCGACGGTCGACGTGGCCGGGAGCACCGTGATGGTGGTCGACGGCGACGACCACGCCGAGTTCGAGGTGCCCGAGTCGGGGACCGTCGAAGCCGGTATCAACAACGGCGTGCTTACCGTCGAGGTGGAACGATGAAGCTCACCGTCAAACCCCTGAAACAGAAAGACGCCGGCCGCGGCCTCGCGGCGGTCGATCGGGCCGCGATGGAGGAGCTCGACCTCGAAAACGGCGATTACATCGTGATCGACGGCGGCGAGGGGCGCGCGATCGCGCGCGTCTGGCCCGGCTACCCCGACGACGGGGGCCAGAACGTGGTCCGGATCGACGGCCAGCTCCGCAGCGAGGCCCAGGTCGGAATCGACGACAACGTGACCGTCGAGAAGGCCGACGTCAAGCCCGCCCAGTCCGTGACGGTGGCGCTGCCCCAGAACCTCCGCATCCGGGGGAACGTCGGGCCGTACATCCAGGACAAGCTCTCGGGCCAGGCGATCACGCAGGGCCAGACGATCCCGTTCTCGCTCGGCTTCGGCCCGTTCTCCGGTGAGTCGGGTCAGCGCATCCCGCTGAAGGTCGCCGACACCGATCCCGAGGGAACGGTGATCGTCGCCGAAAACACCGAGATCGCCGTCAGCGAGAAGCCCGCCGAGGAGATCGTCTCCGATTCGGCGAGCGGTAGCGGTGGTGCGAGGACGCCCTCGGTGACCTACGAGGACATCGGCGGACTGGACCGCGAGCTCGAACAGGTCCGCGAGATGATCGAGCTGCCGATGCGCCATCCCGAGCTGTTCCAGCAGTTGGGCATCGATCCCCCGAAAGGCGTGTTGCTCCACGGGCCGCCAGGCACCGGGAAGACCCTGATCGCCAAAGCCGTAGCGAACGAGATCGACGCCCACTTCGAGACCATCTCCGGGCCGGAGATCATGTCGAAGTACTACGGCGAGAGCGAGGAACAGCTCCGCGAGATGTTCGACGAGGCCGAGGAGAACGAGCCGGCAATCGTGTTCATCGACGAGCTCGACTCGATCGCGCCCAAGCGCGACGAGACGAGCGGCGACGTCGAGCGCCGAGTCGTCGCACAACTGCTGAGCCTGATGGACGGGCTGGAGGAGCGCGGCCAGGTCACCGTGATCGCCGCCACCAACCGTGTGGACGCGATCGATCCCGCGCTCCGGCGCGGCGGCCGGTTCGACAGGGAGATCGAGATCGGCGTGCCCGACAAGGAGGGCCGAGAGGAGATCCTCCAGGTCCACACCCGCGGGATGCCGCTGGCCGACGACATCGATCTCGATCAGTACGCCGAGAACACCCACGGGTTCGTGGGATCGGATCTCGAATCGCTGGCGAAGGAGTCCGCGATGAACGCCCTGCGACGCATCCGGCCCGAGCTCGACCTCGACGAGGAGGAGGTCGACGCCGAGGTGCTCGAATCGATGCAGGTCACCCGCGAGGACGTCAAGGGTGCGCTCAAGGGAATCGAGCCGAGCGCGCTCCGGGAGGTCTTCGTCGAGGTGCCCGACACCACGTGGGAGCACGTCGGCGGGCTTTCCGACACCAAAGAGCGCCTGCGCGAGACGGTGCAGTGGCCGCTCGACTACCCCGAGGTGTTCGAGGCGATGGACATGAACGCCGCAAAGGGCGTGATGATGTACGGGCCACCCGGAACCGGCAAGACCCTGCTCGCGAAGGCGGTCGCGAACGAGGCCCAGTCGAACTTCATCTCGATCAAGGGCCCCGAACTCCTCAACAAGTTCGTCGGCGAGTCCGAGAAAGGAGTCAGGGAAGTGTTCTCGAAGGCACGCGAGAACGCCCCGACGGTGATCTTCTTCGACGAGATCGACTCGATTGCGGGCGAACGCGGCCGCAACATGGGCGACTCCGGGGTCGGCGAGCGCGTCGTCTCCCAGCTCCTGACCGAGCTCGACGGGCTCGAAGAGCTGGAGGACGTCGTGGTGATCGCCACCTCCAACCGGCCGGATCTGATCGACAGCGCGCTTCTTCGGCCCGGCCGGCTGGATCGCCACGTCCACGTCCCGACCCCCGACGAGGACGCCCGCGAGGCGATCTTCGAAGTCCACACACGGGACAAACCCCTCGCCGACGGGATCGATCTCGCCGACCTCGCCCGCCGGACGAAGGGCTACGTCGGCGCTGACATCGAGGCGGTCACCCGCGAGGCCGCGATGGCCGCGACCCGGGAGTTCATCGGGAGCGTCGACCCCGAGGACATCGACGGCAGCGTCGACAACGTCCGGATCGAGGACCACCACTTCGAGGACGCGCTCTCGGAGGTGAATCCGAGCGTGACCGAGGAGACCCGCGAGCGCTACGACGAGATCCAGGAGCGCTTCGACAGCGGCGAACCCGCCGAGGACCGCGAGGTCGGTCGCACCTTCCAGTAGGACCTTTTTATTTCGTCGGGTGCGCTCGTTTCGCTCGCGTCGTTCGAAAGACGCTTCGCGTCTTTCGTGATCTCGAAGTCCTGTAGGGACTTCGACGACTCGTCGGAAGACCTCCTGTTTTCCGAGATGACGAGAGAGCGAAACTCTCTCGGACCACACCACTCCTCGCAAAAATCTCCGCCAAAAACATCCGCTCGCTCACTGCGTTCGCTCGCGGTAGGGCTGCCGGTACCGACCGCAACGCCCGACCCGTGAGCCCGGAGCGGCGCTCACCCTCGACTTGTCGGATCGACTGCACGGGCGTTGGCGACACCTCGCAGATGGGAGGGGGCTGTCCGCGATCGTGACGATCCGATACGTTGATACAGCTGTCAGCCAATCGAGGATACGATGGAGGGAATGCTCGCCTCACGGGCGATTGAACTCATCGCTGCCTACGGTCTCCTCGCTGTCTGCGTGTTCGCGTTCCTCGAATCCTCGATGCTCTTCCCGTACCTCCCGGCCGAGGTCGTCGTCCCCGTCGCCGCGGGGCTGCTCGTCACCGACTGGCTCTCGTTCGGCCTGTTCGTCCTCGTGACGACCGCCGGCGGCACGATCGGTGCGCTGTTCGCCTATGCCGCATCCCACAAGGGCAAGCAGTTCTCCAGCGGCAGACTTCGAAGACACCTCCGGGTGTCCGAGCGCCAGCGCGAGCGAGCGATCGAGTGGTTCGAGAAGTGGGGCGAGCCGTCGGTTCTGTGGGGGCGCTTTCTCCCCTTCTTCCGCTCGGTCGTTTCGATTCCCGCAGGTCTCACACGCATGCCGCTCGCGACGTTCACCGCGTACACCGCCGTCGGCAACGCGGGTTTCTACTTCGGGGTCGCCGGGATCGTCTACTACGGCCGTGCGCGATCGCTCGACGCAGCGCTCCGCGAGGCCGTCGCGGAGTCGCCGCTCGAAACGGGGGTCGTCGTCGGCGTCGCGGGCGCTATCGGACTGCTCGGCTGGTGGGTGACGAACCGCCGCACGGCGTAGCACTACGTCTCCGGCGGCCCGACGACGCCCTCGTCGGCGTCCACCACGATCGGATCCCCGGCGTCGATCCGCTCCAGTGCGTTCTCGACGTTCACGACCGCCGGGATCCCCGCCTCGCGCGCGACGATGCTCCCGTGTGAAAGCAGGCTCCCGCGTTCCATCACGAGACCGTCGATCCGGAAGAACAGCGGCGTCCACCCCGCGTCCGTGAACTCGGTCACGAGGATCCGTGGTCCCGAGTCGTCCCCGAGGTCGACCTCCTCGGGCGACCGGGCCGTGATCGCCCGGCCCGAGACCTGCCCCCCGCTCACGCCGAGCCCCCGCATGGGGCCGTCGTTCTCGTCCGTCGGTTTCGGCTCGATCGGTTGGAACGTCTCGTCGAGGAACAGCGGCGGCGAGTAAGTTCGATTGCGCTCCTCCTTGCGCTTGGCGCGCGAGACGCTAGCTCGTGTGTGGTTCCGCGAGTGGGGATCAGTGAGAAACCGGCATGCGGTCTCGAAACGCAGGAAGAACACGTCCTCGGGCGCATCGAGGTGACCGGACGCCGTTGCCCGACGCCCGACTTCGAGGAGGGCGTCGCGCAGGTACGCGTAGGACTTGAGCCACTCGTTTTTCGGATTCTCGCGCAGTCGTTCCAAGAGGCTCCCGGGATACAGCGCGATTCGGGCGAGCGTCGTCGCCAGCGTCCCCAGCGTGCCGGCGTCGGCATCGGCGCTTGCGTCGGTATCGGCGTCGGCTGGCGGAGAGCGGGGACGGGCGGACCCGTTCCGGAGCGTGCTCGGCTCGTCGCGCCAGCGCGGCACGGCGATCTCCATCTCGCGGGGACACCGGTGTCCGAACCGCTCCAGGAACGCCTCGCGCTGTTCGTCGGTCTCCAGGCTGGCGGCCCACCGCGCCATCTCCGCGGTCTTCGAGTCCGTCCACGTCGAGACGAGGTCCTGGACGCGCCGTCGCGACGGCCCGCCGGGAACGGACCGCTCGGTTCCCACTGCGTACGCCTCGGCGAGACCGCTGAACACGACGTGTGCGCCCACCATCTCCGAGAGAAACTCGTGGTGGGTGTCCAGCAGCGCGAGGAGTTCCGGGTCGCTCCGGTCCTCGACCGGCGGTCGGTCGGGGAGCCAGCGCCCGATGGTCAGCCCACGGAGGATCGCGCGGCCGGAGCCGGTGCTCGTCGTCATCAACTGCTTGATGCCGGCGAGCGACGGTCGAACCGATATCCGGTCGAGATCGACGTCCGGATCGTCCCGGAAGTACCGGATCAGCAGGTCGATCGGCAGATCGAGGAAGAACTCCAGTTGCCGGTGTAGTTCGGCGACGTTGAAGTAGAGATACCCGCGATGGAACGTGACGGGCGAGACGTCCGGCGGCACGGCGGCGACCAGCGAGGACGTCTCGACGCCGCGTTCGAGAATGCTCTGGGTCATCGGCGTGTACGGATACGGGTTCGGCTCCAGGGTCCGAAACGACGTCCACGCGATCGAGTCGTCGGCCATCTTATGGAGTGGCCGTGGTGTTCGCCCGGAGGTTCGCCAGCGCGTCGTCGAGGGTCGTGGTCATCACCGAGTCGACGAGCGCCTCGATGTGGAGCATCATGACGACTGCCGGTGCCAGGCTCGTGGCCGGCAGCGTGTCCACGAAGGTGACGAACTCCTCGCGCGATCCGAACCGGGCCGGAAAGTCGGTAATGACCTTCTCCAAGAGATACCGACTGTTCGCCGCGTCCTCGTCGGCGAGGTTCTCGTGCACCTCCCGTCGGCGCTCCGCCGGTACGTTCTCCTCGACCGGCACGGTACAGACCGACTCGCTATACCACGCGAGCGCACGGTTCCACGCGTCGAGGAGGTCCGGCTTTGCGTGTCGGGAGTGCGCGTAGAACTCCCGGGCCGCCGCCTCCATCTCCGACTCGCGTTCCGCGATCAGGTCGTCGAGTCGCTGGGGAACCGACGAGTCGAGCAACGAGTCGATCAGGGCCTCCGTCGAGGCATGGTCTGCGGGATCCCCCTGCTGAAAGATGAGCGGGATGTTCACCACGTCGTTCTCGACGTCCTCCGGCACGTCCTCGACGTCGTCGATCACCGTGAGCACGAACAGGAGGTTCGCGGTGAAGGTGTAGACACGATCGAGTTGGGCCGCCGAGTAGTACCCGCTCGCTTCGACGGGACTGACGGCGAGTTCGCCCCACACCGACCCACGCTCTTCGACGCGTGCGACGGCCTGCTCGACGGTGAGATCCGCCGACGTGATCTCCTCCTCCCGCAGTTGCCCGGCCCCGATCTCGCGGAACTGTTCGGTGACGGCCCCGACGTCGAACGCCGCCGGCAGGTCGTCGGCCAGATCGACGACGTGGGTGAAGACCACGTCACCGACGGTCGTCCGCTGGTTGAGGAACTGCTTCAGGTCCGCGTCGCGTTCGACGGCCTCGTCGATCGCGTCGTCGTGGAGGCTGCTCATCACGAACAGACAGATCGGGATCGAGGCGGCCGTCGCGGCGACGTCCTCCTCGCCGGTCTCCAGATACGTCAGGAAGTAGGTGAACACGCCGAGGAGTCCCCCCTGGTTCACGTATTTCTCGATGTCCGCCCGCAACGCCAGCGGAACGTCCCTGCTGAACGAAGAAAAATCCGGTGTCCCTTGCATGTACGTCCCGTCAGTACTGTCCTGCATTATCGTTTCGTTCTGACTCCGGCCGATCGTCCACCGAGTTACGACCTCTCGGCCCCGATCCGGCGGATCGACGCCGAGAGCACGTCGACGCCGATGGCGATCGATTCCTCGTCGACGTCGAACGTCGCGGTGTGATGCCCACCAGGATGGTCGGTGCCGACGCCAACGTAGGCTGCGTGGCCGCCGTGTGCCTGGACGCGCTGCATCAGATAGGTCGCGTCCTCGCTCCCGCCGAGGTCGTCGCGCTCGGTCGGCGTATCGACCGCATCGTTTCGGGTCGCGGCGTCGAGCACGACGTCGACGAGTGCCTGGTCGCTCGTCGCGCTCGGGGCCTCACCCACCGTCGAAAGCTCGACCGAACAGCCGTGCATCCCCGCAGCGTGATCGAGCACGCGCTCGGCGCGCTCGCGGGTGTACTCCATCAGTTCGGTGGTCTCGCCCCGGACCTCGCCTTCGATGAACGCTTCCTCGGGGATGATGTTGGTCGCGGTGCCGCCGCCGACCATTCCGGCATTGACTCGTGTCGGGCCGTCGTCGTGGCGCGGGATCGCGTAGAGGTTCTGGATCGCGGTGGCCATCGCCTGGACCGCGTTTTCGCCCTCGTTCGGCTTGCCGCCGGCGTGGGCGGGAACCCCCTCGAAATCGGCCCGAAAGTGATGGACGGCGAGGAACCCATCGATGCCCGCAACCACCTCGCCGGTGGGGTGATCGAGCCCGACGTGAACGGCGAGGAAGGCGTCGACATCGTCGAGATGGCCGCTTTTCGCCATCGGCTTGCCGCCCGCGACCATCTCCTCGCCCGGCTGGAAGAACACCTTCAGCGTCCCTTCAAAGTCGCTTTCTGCCACGGCTTCCAGCACCCCGATCCCGATGGTCGCGTGGGCGTCGTGCCCACAGGCGTGCATCCCATCGGTCTCCGAGCGAAAGCCCTCCCGCACCGGCGCGTGGTCGTCGTCGGTGGCCTCCTCACGAAGCAGGCCGTCGATGTCGACCCGGAGTCCCACGGTGGGGCCGTCGCCGCGTTCGAGGACCGCGATGGCTCCGGTGTAGCCCCCTTCGGTTCGTTCCAGAATGTCCCCGCGCGCACCGACTTCTTCGGCGCGATCGTGCCATTGCCGGAGTTCGTCGTCGTCCGGGACCGCGTTCCGCTCGCCGTCGGCGAGCACTTCCGGCCCGACCAGAAGTTCGTCGACGCCGATCCGTTCGCACTCCTCGACGATCCGCGAAGTGGTGTAGAACTCGCGCCACGCGGGCTCAGGGTGGCGGTGGAGGTCGCGTCGGAGATCGACCAATGCATCGTGCCTGGTCTGCTGCATAGCGACCCGACACGCGTCGGGCAGTTATACTGTCGGGCGGCCGGAATCCGCTTCGCCCGCAACGCCGGCCGAGCAGCCATCGGAATCCCTTTGGTTCGCTCGACGAGGCGGTGGAGAAGACTTATCACACACCCACCGCCGCATCCACACGGTCTCCCATGTCAGTCATCGAGATAGACCGACTCACCAAACGCTACGGCGACGTGACAGCCGTCGACGGTCTCTCGCTGTCGGTCGAATCCGGCGAGGTGTTCGGCTTTCTGGGGCCGAACGGCGCGGGCAAGTCGACCACGATCAATGCCATGCTCGACTTCACGACGCCCAGCAGCGGCTCAGTCCGGGTCTTCGGCCACGACGCCCACGAGGAATCGGTCGCGGTCCGGCGACGCTCCGGGCTCCTCCTCGAAGGCTACGGTGCGTACCCCCGACTCACCGGCCACGAGCACGTCGAGCACGCCATCGCGACCAAGGACGCCGACGACGATCCCCTCGAGCTGCTCGAACGCGTCGGACTCGTCGAGGCCGCCGACCGCCGCGCCGGCGGCTACTCGAAGGGGATGCGCCAGCGGATGGCGATCGCCGTCGCGCTCGTCGGCCGGCCCGACCTCCTCGTTCTCGACGAACCCTCCACTGGGCTCGATCCGAACGGCGCTCGGCGGCTTCGCGAAGTCGTCACGGCGGAAGCCGACCGCGGCGCGACCGTGTTCTTTTCGAGTCACATCCTCGAACAGGTCGAGGCGGTCGCCGACCGGATCGCCATTCTCCGTGGCGGCGAGCTCGAAGCGGTCGGCGGGGTCAGGGAGCTCCGCGAGCGACTCGGAACGGGGACGACCGTGGAACTCGACGTGACGAACACGACCGACGAACTCCACGATCGCCTCCGGGTTCTCGACGGCGTCTCCGACGTGAGTTCCCGCAACGGCACCGTCGCGGTCGCGTGCGACGGTCGCGGCGAAACCAAGCGTAAGGTGCTGAACGCGGCGGCCGACGCGGGCGTCTATCGTGACTTCACGGTGCGCGAGGCGTCGCTCGACGACGTGTTCTCGCAGTACACGGAGGGGAAGGCATGACGTGGCGCGACGTGTTCCGGCGGGACCTCCGGAGCGTGTACCGCTCGCGGACCGGGACCGCGGTCGCGGCGATCCTCGCGCTGAGCACGGTGGTCGCGGTCGGGCTGTTCGCGCTCGCGGAGGACACCGCGGTGCTCGGGGGAATCGGCGCGCTCCTCACGACCGTGGTGCTCCTCGCACTCGTGTTCGTCGGCAGCCCCCGCTCGATCGCGATCACGGTTCTCGCGTTCACGGTGGTCGCAGTGGGGTTGACCTTCCTCGTCGCGGGCCTACGCCCCGCCGAGGCCGCACGGCCGCCGATGCAACTCGCCGTCGTCAGCGTCGGGAGCGCACTCTCCTTTCTGCTCCCGCTGGTCGCGCTCGTCGGGAGTTACGCCGCCCTGGTCGGCGAACGCGAGACCGGCAGCGTCCGCTTTCTCCTCGGGCTGCCGAACTCCCGCACCGATGCCTACGCCGGCAAGTATCTGAGTCGAGCGGCGGTCGTGCTCGTCCCGCTCGCC
>PXSV01000054.1:0-8034 GCA_003022685.1 Halobacteriales archaeon SW_9_67_24
GCTGATCGCCGCGATCCCGACGATCCTCGTCTACGTATTGTTCACCGACGAGTTCGCCGAGGGGGTGCGCACGTGATGTGTGTCGCCCCCACACGGAGTGATCACCATGGCTACCCTCACGCTTGAGCACCTCACCAAGGAGTTCGGCGGCGGCAGCGATCGGATCGTGGCCGTTGACGACGTATCGCTCGACATCGCCGACGGCGAGTTCCTCGTCCTCGTCGGCCCATCGGGATGTGGCAAATCCACCACCCTCCGGATGATCGCCGGTCTCGAAACAACGTCCGAGGGCGAGATCCGATTCGGGGAGCGCCGCATCAACGACCGCGAAGCCAAAAACCGCGACATCGCGATGGTGTTCCAGAGCTACGCGCTCTACCCCCACATGACGGTGCGCGAGAACATGAGCTTCGGGCTGGAGGAGTCGACCGACCTCGGCGACGACGAGATCACCCGGCGCGTCGAGGACGCCGCGACGACGATGGGGATCGGCGACCTGATCGACCGCAAGCCGGGCGAGCTCTCGGGCGGCCAGCAACAGCGGGTCGCGCTCGGCCGGGCGATCGTGCGCGATCCCTCCGTATTCTTGCTCGACGAACCCCTCTCGAACCTCGACGCGAAGCTGCGCTCGCAGATGCGAACCGAGCTCCAGCGCATCCAGGAGAACCTCGGGGTCACTACCGTGTACGTCACCCACGACCAGACCGAGGCGATGACGATGGGCGACCGGATCGCCATCCTCGACGGCGGCCGGCTCCAGCAGGTCGGCACACCCCTCGAATGCTATCACGAGCCCGCGAACCAGTTCGTTGCGGGGTTCATCGGCGAGCCCTCGATGAACTTCTTCGAGACCACCGTCGAGGACGGCCGGCTAATCGCGGACGAGTTCGAGTACCCGCTCTCGGAGCCAACGCGCGAGGCGGTCGGGGACACCGATCGCGTGACCCTCGGCGTGCGGCCCGAGGACATCGCACTCGTCGATGCGGCCGAAAGCGACCACGACTTCCGGACCGTGGTCGACGTGGTCGAACCGGTCGGCAGCGGCAACAACGTCTATCTCGCGTTCGAGGGCCGGGAGAACGAACGCTCCGAGTTCGATATGGAGGAGTCCCGGACGTTCGTGGCGACCGTCGGCGGGCTCCGGCGTGTCGAGGCGGGCCAGCCCGCCATCGCACGGTTCCCCGAGGACGCGATCCACCTCTTCGACGCCGGGACCGGCGAGGCGCTCCGCAACCGGACGCTCGACGACATCGAGACGGTCGAACCGCAGCTCTGAACCGCGACGGCTGGTTTTCGCCGGTCGTCGCGACCGGCGCACGTGAGCGAGCTCACCGACTGCGGGCTGTTCTTCCGTCAATACGACGGCGGCAGCGCTGCCGAGTGGTGAGAGGGAGTGTCGTGAGTCGTTTCGGTATACCGCGCGGGGTCGGCGGCTACCGGTACGCAGTTACAACAGTCCCTCTGAGTCGGTCGAACGGAAGCTGGAGCGAGCGGCTGAAAAAACCGGTGGGGTTCAGAGCTCGTCGGCAACGTCGACGACCGCGCCGGTCTCGCCGGCCTCGTAGATCGCCTCCAGGATCCGCATGTCGGCGAGGCCGTGTTCGCCGTCGGGATGGGGCGCCTCGCCGGCGAGCACCCGATCGGCGAAATAGGTGAACTCCTCGGTCATCTGGTCGCGCTGGTCGAAATCGAGGGTGGCGTCGAGTTCACCCCGCCGGATCCGGAGCCGCCGGGGTTCGTCGGGGAAGAAGACGGGATCGAGCCGGAGCTCGCCCTCGGTGCCGGTGATCTGGAGGTGGCTCGACCGCGCGGCGTTCTGGCTCGCGGTACACGACGCCGTCACGCCGTCGCCGAAGTCCAGCCGGAAGCTCGCGCGCTCGTCGGGCACGTCCGCGAACGCGTCGTGAGCCGAGTGCATCCGAGCGGACACCGACAGGGGGTCGGCGTCGAGGACGAACCTGGTGGTGTTGAGCGGGTAGATCCCGAGGTCCATCACGCTCGCGCCGTAGCCCGCGAGGTCGGGGTCGAGCCGCCAGTGGTCGGGATCGTCGAACATGTCGAGCAGCCGTTGAGTCATCGCGCCGTGGACCCCCACGACGTCGCCGATGAACCCCGACCCGACGAGTTCGCGCGCCCGCCGGACCGCCGGCTCGGTGTGCATCCGGTAGGCGACCATCAGCGTGACGCCCTCGCAGGCCGCAACGAGGTCCTCGGCGCGCTCGACGGTGGCCTCCATCGGGTGGCGATGTACACCGCATCGTAAGCCTCGCTCGCCGCACCGTCGTGGAACTCGTCGTAGGTCACGCCGTGTTCGACCGTCGCGTGGGCGTCGGCGAGGTCGGTTGCGCGCTCCTTCGAGCTGCTGACGACGACCGTGGTCTCGCAGAGTTCGGAGTCGGTGACCGCTGGCATCGCCATCTCCGTCGTCCACCACCCGAGCCCGATCATCGCGAACCTGACCGTGCCGGCGGCGTCGGTGCGCCAGTCGCGCTCGGTGAACCCGTCGAACAGCCCGTCGAGCGAGCGATCGGTCATCGTTCCCCGGCAGGTTCGTCCCCAAGGGATCGTCGGGCGATGCGAGCGAGCGTCGGGCGTGTCGTGGCGTGTGTCATGGTGAACGGGTTCGGCTGCGCAAAGGGTCAGTGTTCGGGTTCGAGAAGCGGCCTCGTGATGTCGGGCCGTGCCGGACGGGGCTGCCCGCGGGGGGGTCGTTAGCCACCGACGTCGCCCTCGTAGACGACGCCACGGCCGGCATCGAGCGTGACGCGGTTCCCCTCGGCGACCTCGGGGAGCGAGGCGTCCGCGATCATCGGGAGGCCGACCTCGCGCGCGACGATTGCGGGGTAGCCCGTGACGCCACCGTGGGCGCTGGCGATCCCCCCGAGCCGCGCGGGATCGCCGTCGAACTCGTCGTCGAAGTCGGCGGGAAGGGAGAGCACTGCCCCCTCGGGAAGCTCGGCGAGATCGCCGTCCGGGGTCCGGTGGAGCGGGCCCGACACCCGCCCACCGACCACCGATCGGCCCGTAGCGAGGATCTCGGCCGCGACGTGGAGCTTGAGCGTGTTGGTGGTGTTCGCGCCTTCGAGGTCGGTCATCATCCCCGCGAGCACCACCACCGTGTCGCCGGGATCGGCCACGCCCGCGTCGAGGGCGGCCTGGACCGCGTTCCGGATCACGGCGTCGGCGTTCTCGTTCGGGCCCGTGAGCGGCGCGTACCGTGGGATCACCCCCGCCGCGAGGCCGAGCCGGCGACGCACCCGGTCGTCGGGCGTCACCGCGACCACGGGCACGTCGGGGCGGTACTTCGCGGCCTTGCGTGCCGTATAACCCGATTCGGTGGCCGCAACGATCGCGGCGGCGTCGGTGTCGCGCGCGAGGTACCGCGCCGATCGCGCGAGCGCGCCGGTCCGCGAATCGCCCGGCTTCGGCACCATCCGTTCGACACCCTCGGCGTACTCGGCGCTCGCCTCGATCTCGCCGACGAGCTTCCCCATCGCCTCGACCACCTGTACGGGGTGGTCGCCGACCGCGGTCTCCGCCGAGAGCATCACCGCGTCGGTGCCGTCGAGAACGGCGTTGGCGACGTCGGAGGCCTCCGCGCGGGTCGGCCGGCGCGCGTGGGTCATCGAATCGAGCATCTCGGTCGCGGTGATGACCGGGACGCCCGCCGCGTGACACCGCCGGATGATCCGTTTCTGGATCAGCGGCACCTCTTCGAGGGGGCACTCGACGCCGAGATCGCCCCGGGCGACCATCACGCCGTCGGCGGCCTCGACGATCCCTGCCAGGTTCGTCACCGCGTCCGCGCGCCGGACGAAACTCGCCGCGACGAAGTCGACGTCGGCGTCGGCCGCGAGATCGAGTTCGCGCCGGTCGGCGTCGGTGAGCACGTCGAGGCCGAGATCCACTCCGGGGACGTTGACGCCGGTGCGCCCGCCGAGCGGTCCGCCCGAATCGACGCGCGTGCGGACCGTGCTCCCCTCGCTTTCTTTGACGGTAGCCTCGATCCGGCCGTCGTCGAGCAACACCCGATCGCCGGGCTCGACGCCCATGATCGGCGTCGAGAGGCCGACCTCCTCGGGGGTCGTGGTCTCGCCCGCGACGAACCGGATCGTCGACCCTTCTTCGAGGGTGATCGGCCCCTCGTGCGGTGCGGTCCGGATCTCGGGACCGGGCAGGTCGAGCAGCGTGGCGACCGAGGGCTCGGTCGCCGCGTCGACGTCCCGCACCTGCTTGATGAGGGCCGCGCGCTCGTCGGGCGAGCCGTGGCTGGCGTTGAACCGCGCAAGCGTCATTCCCGCGTCGGCGAGCGCCGCGATCGTCTCGCGCGACGCCGATGCCGGCCCCAGCGTGCAGACGATTTTGGTTGTGTGCATCGTGGTCAGGCGTCTCCATTGCGTCCCGATACGAACGGATCAGGTACGGGCGAAGCTGTCCGCCGGTACGAACGGCCGACACAAGAAGATTACTCATGACCGAAAAAACCGCGGGCGGTAGCGATCCTGCCTACGGTGGGTGGGTCGGGGGCGGCCGTCAAACCCGCTCGACGAGGAGTTCGTGGGCCTCGATCCGCTCGAAGGCGGCGACCCGGCCGCCGACCGTCACCTCGCCGTCGTCGGTCGCCACGGTGAGCGCGGCGGTCAGGCCGGTCTCGTCGCGGGCGATCGCGGACACCGCGCCGGCGACCGACCGGGGTTCACCGGTGGTGGTGTCGCGTCCCTCGACCGCCACGGTGAACGATCCGTCGCTGTCGTCGAGATCGGCCACACACCGGCGGACCGAGGCGTACCGCCGGGGAAAGTCGGGGCCGTCATCGTCGTCGAGCACGGGATCGGCGGTGGTCCAGAGCAGGGTGTTGAAAAACCCCGAGACGAGGAAGCCGAGCTCCGAACGGTCGAACACCACGCCGTAGCGGTCGCGGTTCCACGCGAGCGCCTCCTGGGTTGCGTAGACCGCGTGTTCGCCGTCGCCGACCGCGATCACCGGCGTCGTGACGCCCGCGCGCGCCCGGACGGTGGTGGCGATCGACGCGTAGTCGTACTCCGCGAGGGTGGGGGCGTCGGCGGCGGGGGTGACGAGGAGTTCGGTGGCGACGTTCGCGCGCTGCCGGCCGGCGAGGGAGTCCTCGAACCTGGCGAGGAGGTCGGGCGTCAGCGAGAGGACGAGCTCGTACTCGGCCTCGGCGATCACGCTCTCGATGTGCCGGAGGATGGTCGAGCGGGACTTGACGAGCGAGGCGGCCGCGGCGTCGCGGGCGGGCGCGGTGTAGTGTGCCTGGAGATCGTCGACGAGCGCGTCGAGCGAGTCGTGGATCCCCTCGAACGCCGCCGCGGGATCGACCGCGACCACCTCGATCGGGCGGGACTCTCTGAGTTCGACGAGGCCCCGGTCGGCGAGGCTCCGGACGGTGTCGTACACCCGCGGCTGGGGGATGTCGGTCCGGTCGGCGATCTCGGAGGCGGTCAGCTGTCCGTGTTCGAGCACCACGAGGTAGGCGTCGGTCTCGTACTCGTTGAGGTCGAACCGCTCGTTCACCCGGCCGAGCGCGCCGGCGAGATCGTCCGAGACCATAGTCACTACTCACATCGTACACCTAATTGAGTACTGTGGTTCGATCCGCACCCGATCGTGACGGCCTCGGCCCGCGGGCGACGAACCAGTACATTGAGGGTCGATGGCGCGAAAGCCCGTGCATGAGCCTCGAACGCGATTACGACTGCTCGGCCTGCGACGAGGAACGGACGTTCTATCGCGCCGCGAGCACGACGCTTCGCCTCGGCGAGAAGGTGAAGTGGCGGTGTCCGGAGTGTGGGTACAGCGTCGTCACCATCGGCGACGACATCGACTCCACCGTGACGGCGTAACGCTCGCGACTCGCTTTCCCTCGGGTCGAGGACCCGACTCGAACGTGCCTATCGTCGGACGAGGAACACGCACCCTCGGTGACCAGTACCGAACTCACCGAAACCGGCGACGACGAGTTGCCGTGAGTCCGGCCGCCGCCGGCTACGCTTCGGGACTCTCCAGCGACCGTTCGCCGAGGATCTCGACGTCGTCGCCGACCTCGATCGTCGACCCCCATTCCGACTCGGGGACCTGGGTGTTCGTCATCAGCCGGAAGGAGTGATCGAACCGAGCCGGGTCGGCCCACTCCGGGAACGTCTCCGCGCGCTTTTCGACGAAGACACGCCGGAACTCGTCGTGAACGTCGCCGGTCCGTGGATCGCGTGTCGGCACGACACACCGCTGACAGGGGTTGACGCCCCGAAGCGTCACGTCGCCGATCCGGAACGCGACGCAGTGATCGTGGTCGGCGACGAGGCGATCCTCCCAGAACGGCGGCACGCCGTTGATCTCGAGGTTCGCCCGGAAGCGGAGCCGGAGCCCCTCGACGTCGAGGGCGGGGAACCACGACGCGACCTCCCGGAGCGTGCCCGTGCTGATGACCGTCGGTCCCGAGAGCTCCGTGTCGTCGGGGTGGCCGCCGGCTCGCTCCCGTTGTAGTCGAACGGGGATGTCGAAGTGGTCGCCCAGCCATCCCTCGATCGATTCGCGATCGGCTTCGAGATCGAACTGGCGGGGATCGTCCCCGTTCTCCCGGCGGAGCGTGACGTTCGTAGAGCCAGGATCGAACGACGAGCGGAGCCGGTGGACGGCCGGCGTCCGCTTGCCGTTGACGTAGCGGCCGTCCTCGTCGACGATGGCGTACTCGCGGTCGCCGTCGAGGCCCCCGTTCTCGACGATCCTCGTCGCGTCGCGTTCGGCGGGATCGAGCGATTTGATCGGGAAGACCGCGATGCTGGCGAGCCGTGGCATTCGATCGCCTCCGCTTTCGTGCGGCGGCTACCTACCCGTTCCGATCCGGGTCGGCCGATCGACTTGGAGAGAAGGACGTGACCACCCCATCAAGCAGGAGGCCCAGCAGTTCGAGAACGGTCACCGCGGTCGTGGCGTATGGTGTCGTTTCTTGCGGATCGCCGTTCGGAGCCCGGAGAGGCGCTCGTCCGGCGTGTGCTCGATCGTTCCCCGGCGGACGATCCGTCTCTCCGTCCTGGATCGAAACGCCGAGCACTGTGCCGACCGGGACGGGGATCCGCGTCGTAGGGATCGTTGTAACTGTGTGCCGGTAGCCGCCGACCCCGCGCGGCATACCGAACTGACTCACAACGATCCGTATCAGTCGGCCGGCTCGGCCGAGTCGGTGTCCTCGCTCCCTCGAACCGCGAGGAACACGCCGAGCGCGACCGGTGAGAGAACCACCATGAGCCCGCTCCCGGCGAGCGCGCCGCCCCACAGCGTCGCCAGGACTTCGCCGATCGTCGGGGGCAGCGAGGCACACTCTTCCCGTTGATGGTGAACACGTCGGGATTGCGCTGCCGCGGGCTGTACTGGGCGTCCTCACCGGCCATCATCCGGTTGGGCCGGGAGTCCCACTCCTTGACGGTCATGAAGTACTCCTTGTCGGCGGGCTCGTACCCCTCCGGGTTGATCCGGAGAATGCCGTACATTCTCATGTCGATGTGGCGGTGGGTTTGGTAGTGGCAGTGATAGAGGTGCGTGCCGGGGACGTTCGCCGGAATCTCGTAGGTGTGTTTTTCGCCCGCGGGGACCTGAATCCCCGTCGTCGCGCGGCCACCCCAACCGAAGCCAGGGATTCCGTCGGCAGTCGCGAAAGGCGACTCGGTTCACCCCCGGATCGACGACGCCACGAACGTCGTCCTCGGGTCCGTCACTGACGGCAGGATCGACCGGGAGCCGAGGGAACGTACCACGAAGCGGCTCAGGCCGACTCCCGATCGCCGAACAGCGTCGTTCGGGGGAGATCGAGCCGGACGAGCACCGGGAGGGCGACGAGGACGATCCCGGCTTCGAGCGTGGCGGCGGCGAGAAAGGCCGCGCCGAAACCGACGGTGTCGGCGATCACGCCGCCGCCGACGGTACCCACGAGGAAGCCGAGACTGCCGAAGACGTTGAACCCACCCATCGCCGTCCCCCGATCGTCGGGCGCGAGGTCGGTGACGAGCGCCATCGTGG
>PXSV01000054.1:8054-12344 GCA_003022685.1 Halobacteriales archaeon SW_9_67_24
GCCCCCGTAGAGCACCGAGCCCGCGACGACCGGCACGAGCCGGCCGATCCGATCGGAGAGCCGCCCCATCGGGTACTGACCGAGCGCGAACGGCGCGAAGAAGAGGCCGAGCACGAGGCCCGCCGCGCCCGCGTCGAGTTCGAACGTCTCCCGGAAGTAGAGCGTGCCGACGAGCGCGAAAAAGCCCGCCGTGAACCGATCGGCGAAGCCGAAGGCGTAGGGCAGGCCGAGCGCGGGCCGGTCGGCGAGACCGGCGATCGCGGCTCCGACACCACCGCGCCTGGACTCCGGCACTCGATCGGTCACTCGGGTCGCCAGGAGCGCCACGACACAGAGGAGGCCGGCGGCGACGGCGATCGGCACCAGCGGGCCCACGGCCGAGAACTGGCCGCCGAGCGGTGCGCCGAGTGCCGTCCCGGAACCGATGGCGATGCCCGCCGCGCCCATGTTCCGGCCGTGGCCTCCCTCCAGATCCATCAGCATCGTGATCGACAGCGAGAACGCCGCGATGGTGAAGCTCCCCTCGACGAACCGCAGGAGCAACATTGCGCCGAACCCGATCCCCGCGACTTCGGCGAGACCGATCAGCGCGGCGTAGCTCGCCACGCCGCCGAGCGCGCCGGCGACGATCAGGGACACTCGCCGGCCGGTGGCGTCGCTGAGTGCGCCCCAGACGCCCGCGAAGAGGACGAACCCGGCGTATTCGGCCGCGAGGAACCACGTTGCTGCATCGAGGGTCGTGGTCGCGCCGAGCGCCGCCACGAGCTCCGGCACGCCGGGATAGAGCGCGACCTGGCCGAACAACACCGCGAAGATCATGGTCGCCAGCACCGCGCGATCGGTGTTCACGTCGGTTCTGGCTACGGTCGGCAGGAACATAGCCATTCGGACTGCCGTCGGACCCGTCGAGCAGCGTCGGCGACCCGCTCGGCGTGTGGCGGAGCGTGCGTCGTCGAGCGGTCGATCGACGGTTGCGAGTCAGGCGTCAGACCGGTTCGAACACGGGAGCCGGGTGGTCGTCGGCGACGAGGACGTCGGCGAACGAGACCCGATCGCCGATGTCGACCGCGCCGTCGATCCGGCCCAGCACTTTGGCGTCGCCGAGTCGGACGACGGCGACCTGATACTCGCCGTCGAACCCCTCTGGGGGAACGCCGATCGTGGTTTCCGAGTGGACGATCCCGTCGGTGGGCAGCGTGACGGCCGCGAGCGTCCGCGAGCCACAGCGCACACACGCGGCTTTCGGAGCCGCAGTCGTGTGACCGCACTCGGCGCACTCCTGGCCGAGCAGTTCGCCGTCGCGGAGGCGGTCGGCCCACGCGACGTAATCGAGCCGGTCGGCGCTCGGGTCGGTGTCGCTCATTGTCGGGCCTCCATCACCGTGACGACGGTGGTCGCGGCGTCGCCACCCAGGTTGTGCGCGACCGCGCGCTCGGGATCGTCAAGCTGGCGCTCGCCGGCCTCGCCCCGGAGCTGCTCGGTGAGTTCGACCAGCTGTGCGGTGCCGGTCGCCCCTATGGGGTGGCCCTTCGCCTTCAGTCCGCCCGATGGATTCACTGGAACCTCGCCATCCAGGGCGGTCCGACCCGCCGCCGCGGCCGGGCCGCCCGCGCCGTCCTCGAACAGCCCGAGCGCCTCGGTCGCCATCACCTCCGCCCCGGTGAAGCAGTCGTGGATCTCCGCGAAGTCGATCGCGTCGGCGGTCGTGTTCGCCTGGCCGTACGCCTGGCTCGCAGCGTCCCGGGCGGCCTGGGTCGCCGGGAGATCGGTCTTGTCCGCGAGCGGCACCACGTCGGTCGCGTGGCCCACACCCGCAACGTCGACCGGATGGTCGAAGCTCTCGGCGGCCGCCTCGCTGGCGACCACGATCCCCGACGCGCCGTCCGAGAACGGACAGCAGTCCATCAGGTGGAAGGGGTCGGCGACGATCGGCGAGTCGAGCACCTTCTCCACACTGGTCTCGCGGCCGAAATGCGCGCGCGGGTTGAGCGTCCCGTTGAAGTGGTTCTTGACCGCGACCTCGGCGAGATGCTCCTCGGTGGTGCCGTACTCGTGCATATGGCGCTTGGTGAGCAGCGCGAACACGCCGGGGAAGGTGAGGCCGGCGGGCTGTTCGTACTGGCGGTGGGCGGCGCTGACGAAGACCCTCGTCATCGCGGCGGTGTCGAGCCCGGTCTCGGGCGTGCAGCGCTCGACGCCACCGGCGAGCACCACGTCGTGGCGGCCGGACTCGACCGCCTCGACCGCGTGTTTGAACGCGGTCGCCGAGGTCGCACACGCGTCCTCGAAGCGCTGGGCCGGCACGCCCGGACAGCCGATGTGCGAGGCGAGCGTGGGCGCGAGGTGGGTGTCGTTCTCGGTCATCCCGCCCATCGCGTTGCCGACGTAGAGCGCCTCGATCTCGGGCGACGCCACCCCCGCGTCGTCGAACGCGTCGAACGCGGCGTCGGCGAACAGATCGGGCAAGGGCCGTTCGTGGACGCCGAAGTTCGTCATCCCCGCGCCGACGATGGTAGCTCGTGCCATGTGTTGGTGTACGACACCATCGTTGATGAGGCTTGTGATGCCGGAACCCGTCCGTCAGGTGCGGACTACGAACCGCGCGCCGCCGGCGTCGCTTTCGGCGACCGAGACCGTCCAGCCGTGGGCTTCGGCGATGGTCTTCACGATGGCGAGACCCAATCCTGTGCCATCGCCCGTGGTGTAGCCGCTCTCGAACACCCGGTCGCGGTCGTCGGCGGGAATGCCTGGCCCGTCGTCCGCGACCGCGAAGCCGCCGTCGGCGAGGCGCTCCACTTGCACTGTCACGCTCGGGTCGGCGGCGTCGTCAGGCTCCGCCTGACTGCTCGTCGAACCGTGTTCGACGGCGTCGTCGGCCTTCGGCCGATTGCTCGTGGAGCCATGCTCCACGGCGTCCTCGCGAGCCTGCGAGCGAGGGCTCGTGGAACCGTGTTCTACGGCGTCCTCCTGAGCTTGCGAAGGAGGGCTTGTGGAACCGTGTTCCACAGCGTTCCGGAACAGGTTGCCGAGCAGGCGCTGGAGGCGGTCCGGATCGGCCTCGATCCCGCCGAGGTCGCCGAGGACGAGTGCGGCCGCTCCGTCGTCCACTTCCCTCCACGCGGCCTCGGCGATCGACGCGAGCGAGACGCGCGTGGTCTCGTCGACGACCTCGCCCTGTCTCGCGAGCGTGAGCAGGTCGTCGATCATCGAGTCCATACGGGAGAGCGCCCACTGGATGTCGTCGTGGTGTTCGGAGGGGTGGTCCTCGTGGGCGAGTTCGAGCTGGCCCCGGGCGAGGCCGAGCGGGCTCCGGAGGTCGTGGCTTACGACGCTCGCGAACTCCTCTAAGCGCTCGTTCTGGCGTTCGAGCTCGGTCTCGCTGGCGACGCGGTCGAGCGCCGTCGCGGTGTTGGCCGCGAGCACCTGGGCGAGTCGGACGTCGGTGTCGTCGAAGACGCCGTCGGGCGAGCCGATGCTCAGCGTCCCGTGGCCGTCGATCGGGACGTACAGCGCGCTCCGGAGCGCGGGATCGCTCGCGGCGTGGTCGGAGAGGCTCCCGTCCGCGATCACCGGTTCGCCCGAATCGAACGCCCGCCACGGGAACCACTCGTCGCGAGCGTACGTCGGGCGGTCGCCGAGCGCTTCCGTAGCCGCGTCGGTCACCGCCACCGGTTCGAGCGTGTCGTCGTCGGCATCGTACAGCCGAACGACCGCCATCGGGAACCCGAGGACGTCCTCGGCGGCGGCGGCCGCGCGATCGACGACCGTTTCGGCGGCCTGCGCGCCCATGAGGTCGCCCGTCGCGTCGTGGAGCGCCCCGAGGGCGTACTCGCGCCGGCGGCGGTCGTCCACCTCGCGGAGCACGCCCATGATCGCGGGACCGTCCTCGAAATCGACCCGGCCGCCCTGGGCCTCGACCTCGACCCGTACTCCGTCCTTGCGAACGCCGGTGAAGGCGTACTGGAGCTCGCCGATCTCGCCGCGCTCGCGCGCTTCGAGCGCCGCTGCAACCCGGTCACGGTCGGCCTCGGCGACGATCGCGAGCGGGGACCGTCCGACGAGTTCACCGGGTTCGTAGCCGAAGATCCCGACGAGCTTTGGGTTCGCGTACTCGATACGGTCGTTCCGGATGAGGTAGATGCCGACGACGGCCCCCTCAACGAGGCGGCGGTAGCGTGATTCCGGCCGGTCTTCCCGCTCGGCGCGGCGTTTCCTGACCACGCTCTCGATCCGGTTCGCGAGCACCGTGTACTGGTCGGTGTCGGCGGCCTTGCGGAGGTAGTCGGTGAC
>PXSV01000055.1 GCA_003022685.1 Halobacteriales archaeon SW_9_67_24
GTTTCGGACGGTATCGACCGGCTCAAGAACGAGGTTCCGCTGTTCAAAAAGGAAGTCACGGCCGACGAGCAGTTCTGGCTCCACGAGCGCGCGTGAGCCGTCGCAGCGCACGCCATCGGACAACAACCGGCAACGATGACCGGATCGCGGCTCCGCGCCTTGCGTGATGCGTTCTCGATCCGCGCGAGACGGAGGGAGGACCGAAAACCGAAATAGTGAGCGCAGCGCGGCCGATGAAACGTCTCGGTGCCTCTCGAAGCGTCGTGAAACGAGCGTAGCGATAGGTTACGCCGTGAAGGAAGCCGAAGCGACCCGAAGCATCTGTCGGCTATAATACATTGGGGTCGTGCATCCCGGGTGGAGGCCGACAATGAGCACGACCCAACCCGCCGAGGTCGACCCGAACGTCAAAGAGCAGCGACTGAAGTCGTATCTCGAGCGCAACGCCGCCGACGGCGAGCTCTACTTCAAGGGCAAGTTCATCGCCGAGGAGGTGGGGCTCTCGCCGAAGGAGATCGGCGCGCTGATGTGCAAGCTCAGCGACGACGCGACCGACCTCGACATCGAGCGGTGGTCGTACACCAGCGCGACGACGTGGCGCGTCGAACCCGCGTGATCACCGGAGCGGGCTGTCGGCCCGCGCTCCCGTCCTGAATCGGGTCCCCGCTGGCGCACCCGCCCGCGAACGGTCTGTGGGTTTATCCCTCCCCGACACGAAATATCGACGATGGACGACAGCGAGCCGCCCGCCGAGGGACCGCCGCCCGAGGCGTTCGCGGGACTCTTTCGCGTCGCCGAGATCACCGCCGAGGACGGCGGGTTTCGGTACTACGGCGAGCCGCTCGTCGGCGGCCAGCGGCTCGAACGCCGGCTCTGGCCGGTGTTTCGCGACCACGGCTACGAGATCCGATTGACGAGCGAGCCGCGACGGGACCCGTTGACCGGCGTCGAGACCGGCGGATCGCGGTACGTCCTCGTCGCCACGCCGCGCTCGACCGGGATCGACGGCGTGCCCTGGCGAAACCTCCTCTTCGCTTCCCTCACCGTCGTCTCGACGCTTTATGCCGGCAGTCGGTGGTACGGAGCCGACCTCGGCGATCCCACGAACCTCCTCGCCGGGTGGCCGTTCTCGCTGGCGGTTCTCTTCGTGCTCGGGGTCCACGAGCTCGGTCACTACGCGCTGAGTCGGTATCACGGCGTCGACGCGAGCCTCCCGTACTTCATTCCGCTGCCGAACGTGATCGGCACGATGGGCGCGGTGATCCGGATGCGCGGGCGGATGCCCGACCGCAAGACCCTGTTCGACATCGGCGTTGCCGGCCCGCTCGCTGGCCTCGTCGCGGCCTGCGCCGTCACCGTCGTCGGGCTCGGGCTCGAACCGGTGGCCGAGCCGGCGATCCCGATCGCGTTCAACTACCCGCTACTGATCCGGGCCATCGCCGCCCTCACCGGCGAACCACTCGCGTATGCCGGCCAGGAAGTCGTCAACCCGGTGGTGTTCGCGGGCTGGGTCGGGATGTTCGTCACCTTCCTGAATCTGATCCCGGTGGGCCAACTCGACGGCGGCCATCTCGTGCGCGCGATGGTCGGCAAGCGCCACGAGACCGTCGGCGCGCTGGTGCCGGCCGCACTGTTCGGGCTCGCGGCCTACCTTTACTACGTGCAGGAGGCCGCGTTCAACGCCGTCTTCCTCTGGGTGCTCTGGGGCGTGTTCAGCCTCGGGATCGCGTACGCCGGCCCCGCGACGCCGATCTACGACGACGCGCTCGACGCCAAGCGGACGGCGCTCGGCATCGTCACCTTCGTTCTCGGCGCGCTCTGTTTCACGCCGGTGCCGTTCGAACTCGTCGTCCCGTAAAACACCCTGCTTCCGCTTTTTCACAGAGGGTTCTCCTTCCAAAAACCCGGACTGAAAACACTCGCTCGCTCGACTCCGATCTCGCTCGCGGTAGAACTGCTAGCGCTCCCGCAACCGCTCCGCACAGCACCGCTGAAGCCCTCGCTCACTTCGTTCTCGTGAGCGGAGCGAACGAGCGCTCGGAGCGCGCAACGCGTGCTCCGGCGTTCGCTCGCCCTTCATCCGCCGAGGACCGCGCCACAACTGCGCCGAGGCCGCGGCGCGCTACCCATGAGTGTAGCCCCGATCGTCGAGCGGGTCGCCGTCGAGCATCACGCCGCTCTCGGTGACCGTTCCGATCCGCGAGATGTCGACCGATGCGGCCTCGTGGACGGTGTCGAGCGCCTCCTCGGGAGCAGTAAAGAGGAGTTCGAAGTCCTCGCCGAAGAAGACGCTCAGCTCGCGCTCCTCGGCCGAGTCGGTGGCGATCTCGCGGACCACATCGGCGACGGGCAACGGCGTCTCGACTGCGAACCCACAGTCGCTCGCGACGGCGAGCTGGTGGAGCGATCGCGCGAGCCCGTCGCTCACGTCCATCATCGCGCCGGCATGCGGGGCGATCGCCTCGCCCGCCGCGACCCGCGGTGTGAACTGAAAGAGATCGTTCGCGCGGTCGTGATCACCTGCGTCGAACAGCCGAAGCGCCGCACCGCTCCGCCCGAGCCGGCCGGTCACGCAGACGGCTTCACCAGGTACCGCGCCCGAGCGCAACACGGGGTCGTCGGTCCGTCCGAGCGCAGTCGTCGCCGTCGTGAACTCGTCGTGGGTGTCGAGGTCGCCGCCGACGTATGCCGCCCCGCAGACCTCACAAACGTCGCGAGCGCCGTCGACGAACGCTTGCAGGCTGTCCCCATCGAGTTCGGGGGCGGCGTAGACCGCGACCGCCGCCCGGGCTTCGGCCCCCATCGCGGCCACGTCAGACAGCGACGCGCCGACCGCCCGCCAGCCCGCGGTGTACTGCGTCGTGCCGTCGGGGAAGTCGGTCGTCTCGTGGAGCATGTCGGTGGTGAGCACCGAGTCGTCGAGAACTGCACAGTCGTCGCCCGCGGCGGGCACGCTCGCGGCGAGCGCTTCGAGGGCCGCCCGCTCGTCCATGGCCGGCGTTCGACACCGATATTCAAAGTCCGTTCGATCCCGGTGAGGGGCGCCCGATCGTTCGGAACAACCGACGAGCGCGTTCCGGAGGGTTCATCCGGAAGTCGCTCCTCCGACACCGATATGATCCGTGGCGACGACCTCAGAGCCACGCTCGTCGGCTTTGCGGGTGCGCTCTCGGTTCTCGCCGTTCTCGTCTGGCTCGTCGGGATCGGCGACACCGTCGACGCGCTCTCGGGGGCCAGCCTCCCAGTCGTGCTCGGGATCGTGGCCATCGCGATCTGCTGGCTGAGTGCGTGGGGGATGTCGCTCCACACCGTGCTGGGCGTGCTCGGCGCGCCGATCACGATGCCGGCGGCCGTCCTCGTATTCGCCGGGGCGACGTTCGCAAACAACGTCACGCCCTTCGGCCAGGCCGGCGGCGAGCCGGTGAGCGCGCTGCTCATCTCGCGGGCGACCGACCGCGAGTACGAGACCGGGCTCGCGGCGATCGCGAGCGTCGACGCGCTCAACTTCGTCCCCTCGATCGCGCTCGCCCTCGTGGGGCTGAGCTACTTCGCGTCGACGATCACGTTCGGCGAGAACCTCGAACTCGCGGCGACCGCCGTCGTGGCGTTCGCGATCGCGGTGCCGATCGCGGTGGTGCTCGGGTGGCGCAACCGCTACCGGCTCGAACGGACCGCGGTCGACTCGCTCGCGCCCCTCCTCCAGCGCCTCGGCGAACTCGTGCCGCGCCGGTCGGCACCGAGCCGGACCGCACTCGAAGGACGGATCGAGGGCTTCTTCACGGCGGTCGAGCGCGTCGCCACCAACCCCCGTGGACTGCTGTTCGCGCTCGTCTTCTCGACGGCGGGGTGGGTCGGGCTCGCGACCTCGCTGTGGCTCTCGCTGTTCGCGCTCGGGTACGCCGTCTCGCCCGCCGTCGTCCTCGTCGCGATCCCGACGGGCGCGATGGCGAGCGCCATGCCCCTTCCCGGCGGGCTCGGCGGCGTCGAGTTCGTCCTCGGCGCGCTCGTCACCGCGACGACCGGGATCCCGCTGGCGACCGTGACGGCCGCCGTCCTCATCCACCGCGGCGCGACCTACCTCCTTCCGACCGTGGTCGGCGGCGGCACCGCGGCCGTTCTCGCCGACCGATCACGGAGGCCTTCTCAGCAGTGAGGTGTCCATCGGGAGGCGGTGGCGCGCGGAGAGCGCTGTGGTGCGGAAGCGCCCTCCCGTGTGGGGATGAGCACCGGAGCGAACGCAGAGAGCGAAG
>PXSV01000056.1 GCA_003022685.1 Halobacteriales archaeon SW_9_67_24
GTCGAGATCGATTCCCCGCACGGCTTCCGTTCCGTCCGAGTAGGTCAGCGTGACCTCGTCGGCGTCGATCGCACTCATTACTCTCCCGTGGGTCTCGACTGTCTTAACTCCACTGACCGCTTGGACAGTCAGTGTAGCTCGGAACCGTGGATGGGGACCTCATACTGTCGGACAGAACTGTCTCGAAAACGACGCTGGAATATCCAGTTGCTGTCCGACGTCTTCAGTCGGTCGATGTTCACGTGTTTCCGTCCGACAGTATCAGTCCTCGTCGGACGGAGTTCGGAGGGTGGGCAGCACGAACGTCTCGATGGCCCACCGCGTCCGCCGTGGGGCGTCGTCGTGGCCCAGCGTGATTCGCCGGATCCTGGCGGCGTCGATGGCATCGTAGAGGAACAGGGCAGTCGCCTCCGGGTCGACGTCGCGGAAACGGCCCGTTGCGATTCCTTCGTCGATTGTTTCGGCGAGGAGGTCGGTGATGAGACCGATGGTGCGATCGAGCTGTTCGCGGTAGACGTCGTTGCGGTGGGCATGGAGGCGGAGTTCGAGCAGTGCGGTGTGGAAATCCCAGAAGTCGAAGGCGGCCTCCGTGGGGCCGAACAGCCCCCGATCGATGAACAGTTCGAGGCGTTCGTCGGGGTCCTCGATCTCGTCGACCGCCGCCTTCGCCGGGTGGGAGTCGAGCAGATAATCGAGCAACGCGACGATGAGTTCCTGTTTGGTGTCGTAGTGGTAATGGAGGAGGGATCGGCTCTTCTCGAACTCCTCGGCGATTTCGCGCGTCGTCAGGTCGGCGTACCCGTGCTCGCAGAACGCGCGATACGTCGCCTGCATGATGGCCTCGTAGGTCTCGGGCGGGGGCGCAGGGCGGTCGGGGGTATCCGATTCGGCCATGGATCGTCTCATCGAAACTGGTCGGCGCGAACCTAAGAGGGTTGCTATGGTTTCGGAGCGGTCGTGATACGTCCGCCGACGTTCGATGGGTCAGCGGTTCCGTGTGGCCCACGAGCAGCAGTCGAGCGCACCAGGACTTCCGAAGGATTCGTGGCCCCACCTGCCGTCGCAGTTGCTTTCGTTCCGGTTACCCCCTTCCAGTTGCTATCGCAGTTCCCGTTCCTACCGCTATTGCAGCCGTCGAGGCCGCGACGATGCCGACACAAACGAGAACCGCAGACCGCACGCCTCCCCAGCCGATTGGTTCACTCGCTCCGCTCGTTCACTCATCCCTCGCGCGAGTCGCGCCGGTGGCGCTCCCGCGCGCCAACCGCAGTCAGCCCTCGGCTCCACCGCACCCTGCCACCGACCGCTCCGCTCCTCGAATTTCCCGACCCTACCCCCGTATCTTCCTGCTACACACGTCCTATCCGGTAAACTGGTGATACTCCATTCCTGGCTGTTTGAGCTCGTTGTGCTTGCGTTCGAGGAAGGAGTAGACCGCGCCGTGTGGCGCGCCGTCGAGCAGCATCTCGACCGCGCTCCGCACGACCTCGACCTGCTGGGGGGCCCCGATCGCGCCGACGGTCGTCCCGTAGATCACGACCTCCGCACCGCTGAGCTCGGCCATCAGCTCGCGAGTCCGGCCGTTCTCGCCGATCAGCCGCCCCTTCTTGCGTTCGAGGTCCTTTTTGTTCCTCGTCGCGGCGTCGACATCGACGAGCTCGAACATCATCATCTCATCGTCGAGCAGCGCCAGGGCGTCCTCGGGTGCGAACCCGCGCCCGACCGCCCGCACGATGTCGGGCCCCTTCAGCCCCCGAACGGGGTCGCCGACCGTCTCGACCGCGACCGCGCCGGTCGCGGAATCGATGTCGAGACGGACCTCCGCGCGCTCCTCGATCTCGCGCATCGTCGCGCCGCCCTCGCCGATCAACACGCCGATGCGGTCCTGCGGAATCTTCACGTGTTGCATGCGCGGGCTACGGAACCCCGCGATTTGAAGGCTTCGCACGCGTTTGCACCGCACTCCCGAGGGCCTGCTCGACGGTTCGTCTCGGTGTCAGATCTCGCGGGCGTACATCACCGCCGCCCGCGTTTCGCCGAAGAGATCGTCCTCGTCCCGCTCGACGACCTCGAAGCCCCGGGACTCGTAGAACGACCGTCCGACCGTGTTCGCCGCGAGCACCCGGATCGTGACGCGAGTGGCTCCTCGCTCGACGAGTGCGTCGAGCTCGCGTTCGAACAGCCGGGTCCCGATTCCCTCGTTCCACCGATCGGGATCGACGTAGAACGTCCAGACCGCGCCGCGTTCGGGGTCGTCCACCGTCGGGATGCCGCCGCCGACGTAGCCGACGACCTCACCGTTCTCGACGGCTCGTGGGTCGCGTTGTTTCCCGCTCGATTGTTCCGGGACATCGCCCGTCCCACACGCGACGAAATGGGCGACGCCGCCGTCCACGATCTGTTCGTGAACGGTTTCGCTCGCGTACCACTCCGCCATCGCGTGCTCGACGGTGGCTTCGGCGAGGAACTCGCCGTAGGCGACCTCCCAGCCGCGGCGCGCGATCCGCTGGATCCCGGCCACGTCCGCGGGCGTCGACTGGCGGACCGTGGCGCCGGCCATGCCCGTTCCTTGGGCCGTTCGCGCTTCAGCCTTTCCCGGGTTCGACCGCCTCGACTCCACTGCCGAGGTCGACCGCGGCGAGCGCGCGCTCGCGCTCCGCGTCGGTCAGCCGGTAGGGTGCAAGCGCGTCGTCGAGTGCGGCGTCGCTCGGTCGTCGCGCCTGGTGGGCGTCGAGGAAGTCCGCGATCCGATCGGCGGCGTGGGCCTTGAGCTCGCCGCTCAACAGCTCGCCGGCCTGGTACTCGCGCGCGAGCCGATCGAGTTCGTCGTCGTCGCGCTCGAAGAACGCGCTGAGCAGCTGGAACGCAACGTCCACCTCGGGGTCGCCGCCGTGCTCGCGGTGGGCCTCCACATCCGTCCGCCCGCCGGAGTACGCTCGTCCGAGCTTCTCGTGGACCGTCTCGCGGTCGTCCGTGAGGTGGATCGTGGGTGCATCGTCCGAGGCGCTCATCTTTCCCGGGCCGTCGAGGTCAGGCAGGAACTTCGAGAGCAGCGCGCCGGGCTTCTCGACCGGGAACCGTTCCTTCGCGGCGACGTCGCGTGCGAGCCGGACGTGGGGGTCCTGATCGACCGCGATCGGCACGGTGGTAACGTGCGGGCCGTCGACGAACTGCGGGAGCAGGAGGGGGATCGCCTGGACCGCCGGATAAAAGCCCATCCCGACGTTCGCGGGCTCGCCGTACACCGCGTCGCGGGCCGCCGGCGTGATCCGTTCGGCGAGCGCGGTTGCGAGCGGATACACGACGTCGGCGTCGGCGGTGTCGATCACGAACCGCGTCCGGTCCGGATCGAACCCCACCGCCACGAGATCGCGCAGGTTCTCGCGGGTGTGGTCGCGGGTTGCCGCGAGGCCCTGGTCTCGACTGAAATACTTCTCGTCGTCCGAAAGCGGGACGTAGACGACTGCGCCGGTCGCGGCCTGGAGCCACTTCGCGAAGTAGAAGGTGACCGCATGGCCGATATGCATCGGTCCCGAGGGGCCGACGCCGGTGACGATCGAGCACCGCTCGTCGCCCTCGATCGTGTCGAGCAGGCGGTCGACGTCCCGGCCGGCGTAGTAGCTCCCACGTCGGAGCAGCGGGTGTGGCGGTTGCGGGAATCGACTCAGGTGATCGTCGGTCAGCGCGTCAGCGCCGAACCGATCGAGGGGCTTCCCGTAGTCGACCTCGCCGGCGACTGCGTCCGGCGTCACGGTGTTCTCGGAACTGTCGGTATCGTCTTCGTCGGTGTCGTCGGTTCGTTGTGCTGTTCGATCTGTCGCGTTCGCGTTGGTGTTGGTGTCGTCCATCGTATGCTGGTGCTCTGGGTGGTCGTCGACGATACGGCGGAAAGCGGAGGGAGCACCAGGCCGCCGCCCGCGAGGGTTAGGCCACCGTGGGCGAGCGGGCCGGACTGTCCGCTGGCGGGAGGGCACGCCAGCGCCACAGTCCGTGACTCATCGGCGGCGCTACTCGACCGTCCCGTATCACTGTTCCGGCTCGATCGCCGGACCGTTTCGATCGGTGCTGCTTCGCCAGCTAGACCGTTGTCGACTCAGAGGTCGCGATAGTAGACGTACTCGGGAAGCGCCTGATCGCCAACCGTTCGCTCGCGTTCGGTGGTTCGTTCGAACCCGCGGGACTCGTAAAAGGAGACGCCGACCGTGTTGTCCGCGAGGACCTCGACCCGGAGTCGGTCGACGTCG
>PXSV01000057.1 GCA_003022685.1 Halobacteriales archaeon SW_9_67_24
GCGGACCGAATCGGGGAGTCCCAGAGCGGAGGCCATCCGGTCGATCTCGCCGAGGGCCTGTTTGAGGTTGCGCTCCTTCGAATCGCGGGTGCGGAAGCGTTCGTTCCAGGTACGGAGGCGCTGCATTTTCTGGCGCTGGCGGCTGGAGAGACTGTTGCCGTAGGCGTCCTTGTCCTGCCAGCCGATATTCGTGGAGAGGCCTTTGTCGTGCATCATGTTCGTCGTCGGGGCCCCGACACGGGACTTCTGGTCGCGCTCGGCCGAATCGAACGCCCGCCACTCGGGGCCACGGTCGATCTCGTCGGTTTCGACCACCAGCCCGCAGTCGGTACACACCGTTTCGCCGTGCTCGGTGTCGCTCACGAGGCGGCCGCCACACTCCGGGCAGAGCAGCTCGTCCTCGGGGGCCTCCTCTTCCTGTTCGGTCTCGGTCTCTCGGGTCTCTTCCTCGCGGTTGATTCGGGTCGTTGTGTCGCTCATGATCGTGTTGGGTTGGTCTGAAGCGGTCGGCTGCTGGGGATGGTTTTCGGACGGTCCCAGAACTCGGTACTTAACCAGTCGTTAGTCCGTAAAGGACTTAAATCTGTCGGAGGACGACGACTGAGAACGGGCGTCTCACGTCCCAGAAACGGCGTAATCGCTCGTCTGAAAAACCTTGGTATATCGATGGTTTTTGGAGGGCTCGTCCCCCCGAGCGTTCGGGAGTCGACACGGGCTGGCACGCTTCCCAGTTGTTCCCGTCAGTCGTCGACTATCGTCGCCGAGCGGTCATCGTTCGGATCCGGATCGAGCGCTTCGACGCCCCCCATTCATATGGTCGGTTGGAAGTCCGTCCGGGATCGACCGCACGACGGCGTGCGGTCGCACCGGTAAACGCTCCCAACCGAACATTGCTTGCTGGGCGGGTGGTGGCACGGCAGTCGGGTCGAGGATCCACGCCGAGAGGGTGTTCTCGAAGACGAAGAAGTAGACCGACAGCGCGTTCTCCGCGAGGAGCAACACGGCGAACACGAGCAGGCCGAGGGTATGCTTCGAGCGGAACCGATAGAAGTTCCGTCCCCAGACGTATCCGAGGCCGACGAGGAGGGCCACGTTGAGCGCGCTGAGTACGCGCATCGCGTCGATCAGGACGGGCATCTGTCTCCACCTACCCTGTACGGCCGCATATACTCTTTCCCAATTCGTACCATACTCACTCCACCTGCTCCATGATCTCCTCGATCGTGTTCCAGTGGTGGCGCGCCTGGTCGGTCGGGAGGTAGACCGCGCCGTAGTCGTCGCCGCTGTCCTCGAGCACGCCGTTGTCTTCGAGCACGTCGAGGTGGTGCCTGACGGTTTTGTAGTCGAGATCTAAGTCCTCCGCGAGCTGGTTCGCGTTTCGCGGTCGCTCGTCGAGGGCCTGGAGGATTCGCACGCGGTTCGTGCCGCCGCGAGTACCCGTCAGCACGTACCACAGAACGGCCTCCATCGAGCGGAACTGACACACCCACCCCTTGTAAGCGCACCGACCGCGCCCGGCATTTCAAACGGTGAATAGGTCATCCTTCGTGGAGACCGCGAACAGCCCGAGCCGTGCGCCAGCGTCGAGCCACGCGTGGCCGTAGGAGAAGGCCGCGAGCGCGTTCACCGGATCGTCCTGTTCGCGGAAATGCCGGCCGTCGTCGAGATACGATCGGGCCATCTCGCGGTACTCGGCGGCGGATGCCGCCAGCGGTGTTCCGTCCGGCGGTGCAACGCTCGCCGCATCGAGCGCGTCGGCAAGCAGGCGTTCGTAGCGGTCGGTCTTCTCGTCGAGATCGGCGGGCATACCGACCGAAGCGGCGACGCCGACCTAAGCGCTTCTACTGTCGGTCGGCAGGAACGACTGTCGGTCATCCACGGCTCCTTCGCGCGCTTTCGATCTGCTTCGCCGCGTTTCGCGATGGGTGCCGATCGACAGTATCGAGCGTCGCCGGGTTCGAGCACAAGGTAGTTGTTCGTGGCTGGCCTACCTCGGGGTATGACCGAAGGCGCGGAGCCGGACCACCACCGGCTCGTCGTCGCGGGGTCGGGGATCGCGGGGCTGACGGCGGCGATCTACGCCGCGCGCTCGAACAACGAGCCCCTCGTGCTCGAAGGCCGCGAGCCGGGCGGCCAGCTCACCCTGACCACCGACGTCGCGAACTATCCGGGCTTCCCCGAGGGGATCGGCGGCCCCGAACTTGTCAACGACATGAAAGAGCAGGCGAAACGGTTCGGCACGGAGGTCCGCCACGGCGTGATCGAACGCGTCAACGATTCGGACCGGCCGTTCGAGATCGAACTCGCCGACGGCACGTACCTGACTGCGGACGCCGTGATCGCCGCGAGCGGTGCGAGCGCGCGGACGCTCGGGGTTCCCGGCGAGGACGAACTGATGGGTTACGGCGTCTCGACGTGTGCGACCTGCGATGGGGCCTTCTTCCGCGACGAGGAGATGATCGTTGTCGGCGGCGGCGATGCCGCGATGGAGGAGGCAACCTTTCTCACGAAGTTCGCCTCCAAGGTATATCTGATCCACCGCCGCGAGGCGTTCCGGGCGGAGGACTACTGGATCGACCGGCTCGAAGAGCACGTCGCGGCCGGCGAGATCGAAGTCGTTCGCAACACGGAACTCACCGAGATCCGCGGAACGCCCGAGGAGGGCATCGCGGGCGCGTCGCTCGTCCGCCACCCCGAAGGCCATCCCACCGAACGGCTCGATGATCCCGACACCGAACGTTTCGAGATGGACATCGGCGCGGTCTTCCTCGCTATCGGCCACACGCCGAACACCGGCTATCTCGAAGGAACTGGGGTCGCAATGGACGACGCGGGCTACCTCGACACCCAGGGTGGCGCTGGCGGCGGCCAGACCAGAACGGTGGTGCCGGGCATCTTCGGCGCTGGCGACGTCGTGGACTATCACTCCCAGCAGGCCGTGACCGCCGGTGGGATGGGCTGTAAGGCCGCGATCGACGCCGACGACTACCTCGAAACGCTCGACGAGGAGCCCGCGACCGACGCCGAGGCGGCGCTCGCCGAGTCCGACGACTGACCGCCCTCAGAGATAGTCGAACGCACCGTCGTCGACATCGAACGCGGCGCGGTCGTGCGACCACTCGAAGGTGGCCGGATCGTCGAGGTCCTCGAAGTAGCGCACGATCCCCGTGCCGACGTTCTCGCCGTAGAGGCGCGGTCCCGAGCCGAGGCGGTCGCGGGTGGCGTCGTCGGTGAACGCGTACTCGACGATTTCGGCCATCGATTCGCCGGACACCGGGGGAACTAACAGATTGGTGTTGGCGTCCATCACCGTTTCGGGACGGTCGGTGTTGAACCGGGCTGTGAGACACCGCGTCTCCCGGATGTGGTTGAGTTCCTCCTGGACGCTGCCGGAGTCGGTGAGCGCCGCGAAACACTGCCCCGAACGGAAGAACTCGTAGACGTGGGCGTGTTTCTTCCAGAGCCCAGTAAAGAGGAAGTTGTCGTTGTCGGCGGCGAGGCGGTCGAGGTTCTCGCGGAGCCCGTACTCGTCGAGCGCGGTGCCCGTCGCGTGCAGTTCCACGAAGTTGACGTTGTAGCCCGCTTCGACGAGGTGGACCACACAGTCTACGATCGCGCGGAACCGATCGGGGAGGAGGTTCGCGCGGCGGTGGATGTCCACCCGTAGCCAGTCGTCGCGCTTCTCCAGTTCGGGGTAGACGTCGAAAACCGACTCCTCGCCCTCGGCGTCGGCTTTCAACTCGATGGCGTCCACGACGGAGTTGCCGACCACCGGGATGCGCTCCTCGCCGTCGACGGCGGCGGGGTAGCCCTCGCGCACGAGGTGCTCGCGGTTCAGATCGACCGGCGCGAAGTGATAGAGACAGGCCGCCGAGCCGACGAACGTGTCGTACTGCTCGGGGAACGGCTCGGAACGATCGAGGGACCACTCGCCCGCCCACTGATCGTGGACGAACGCGGCGGCGTCCACGTCGTCGGCGGCGTAGACGTCGAACGACGGAGCCATCCCGCGGAGGCCCGCCTCGTTGTGGGCTGCGTACTGGTTGGTGGCGAACGCCCACGCCTGAGGAACGACGCCGGCGGCGTGCGTGTCGCCGTGCACGAGGGGGAGTATCGTCGTCCCGGGGTAGTGCTCGTCGAGGTGGGCGGCGATGTCGGCGACGCGGGTCGTGACCTGGGCCGTCTTCTCGGAGAGGCCGCCGCGCACGCCGAGATCGACCGCGATCGCGTCGTCGATGCCGTACTCCACGAGGCCGTGGCCGAGAACGTCGTCGTAGTGTTGCCCGGTATGGAGGACGAAACACGGGAACCCGCGCTCGCGGGCGGCGGCGACGACGGGGGCCTGCTTGTAGAAATCGGGTTTGGTCGCCGTCACCACCGCGAGGGCGAGATCGGCGTCACCCCCGTCGAGTGCCGCATCGAGTCGATCCTCGTGGATCCGAAGCCCAGCCATTCCGTGGTCGTTTCCGCGTCGCCAGCTTATAGGTTCCCTTCCGATCCCGGCAGCTCACGACGCTTTCGGTGCCGAAGACGCGGGCGGGACGCTCAGTCCGAGAGAGTGTACGAGAGAACAACGCCGTCGTCGAGTCGTTCGACGTCGGCCAGCGTAAGCTCCGGGAACGCCTCGACGAACCCCTCGCCGTCGGCGAGCGTCGGTGCGTCGCGCCCGCCAACGAGCAGCGAGCCGACGTACACCGAGAGTTCGTCGACGACTCCCGCTTCGAACGCCGAAAACAGCAGTTCGCCCCCGCCCTCGATCAGCAGCCGGTCGATTCCTTCCGAGCCGAGTTCGTCGAGTCCCGTGGCGAGATCGACGCGCTCCGTGCCGGCCTCGACGATGCGTACGCCGGCCCCGCGGAGCGCGGCGCGGCGGTCGTCGGGCGCGTCCTCGCCAACCAGGAGGTAGGTCTCGCTCTCGTCGTCGAGCACGCGGGCGTCGGTCGGCGTTCTCGCCCGGGTGTCGATCACCACCCGTGCCGGGTGCTCGGGATCGCCGCGCTCGCGCCGTTCGGCACGCAGGTCGGGGTCCTCGACGGTGAGGTGGGGATCGTCGGCGAGAACGGTGCCGATCCCGACGGCGACCGCGTC
>PXSV01000058.1 GCA_003022685.1 Halobacteriales archaeon SW_9_67_24
GTGGAGTGGCCGCTCTCGAACCCCGATCGGTTCACCAGACTGGGGATCGAACCGCCATCGGGCGTGTTGCTCTACGGGCCGCCCGGAACGGGCAAGACCCTGATGGCGAAGGCGGTCGCGAACGAGACCAACGCCAACTTCATCTCGGTGCGGGGGCCACAGTTGCTCTCGAAGTGGGTCGGCGAGTCGGAGAAGGCGATCCGCCAGACGTTCCGGAAGGCCCGCCAGGTCTCGCCGACGGTGATCTTCTTCGACGAGCTCGACAGTCTGGCCCCGAGTCGGGGTGGCGAGGTCGGTTCGAACGTCTCCGAACGCGTCGTGAACCAGCTCCTCACCGAACTCGATGGGCTAGAGGACATGAAGAACGTGATGGTGATCGGCGCGACCAACCGCCCGGACATGATCGATCCCGCGCTGATCCGGTCGGGCCGGTTCGATCGGCTGGTGATGGTGGGCCAGCCCGATGTCGAGGGTCGCGAACGGATCCTCGGGATCCACACCGACGACACGCCGCTCGCGGCCGATGTCAGCTTGCGCGAGATAGCCGAGATCACCGACGGCTACGTAGGGAGCGATCTCGAATCCATCGCGCGCGAGGCCGCGATCCACGCGCTCCGGGACGACACGGAGGCCGAGACCGTCGAGATGCGTCACTTCCGGTCGGCGCTCGACTCGGTCCGCCCGACCATCACCGACGACATCCTCGATTACTACGATCGGATGGCCGAGGAGTTCGAGAGCGGCGGGACCGACACCGGCCGCGACCGAGCGGGCGGTCGGATCGGCTTCCAATGAACGTTTTTACTGCGGGAGGTGCGCTCGCTCGTTTCACTCGCTCGCGCGACCCCCACTTGCAAAAACGTCCTCAGAAGTCCCGAAGCCCTCGCTCACTCCGTTCGCTCGCCCTTCATCCACCAGGAGAGCAGCGTTCTCCCGAGTCCTACATTCGCGTCGCGAACGCAGGAGGCCAGACACCGTACGCCACTACCCAAATGCAGACGGCGTTCGCCGTGCGAGCGTTTATCACCGAAGCCGCGACCATCGCGCGGTATGCACGCGTTCAGCGACCTCCGAACGGCGGCGTACTGCCCCCGGAAGTGCTACTACCACTGGCAGGACGACGACCGCGATCCGCCGCCCGAGGTGGAAGAACGTCGTGACCTCGCTTTCCGGTATCCCGAGCTCCTCGATGGTGCTGATCTCGCAGGCGAGCCGATCGCGGTCACGCCGACCCAGTACCGGTCCAATCTCTCGTGCGTGAAGGCGCGCATCGACGCCTTCGAAAGGCTCTGTAACCCCGACGCGCGTGACGTCTTCCTCACCGGCAAGGAGTGTCGCGGGATCGCCCACAAAGTGCTCGAACTCGACGCGCCCACGCCGGCGCTGATCTCGGCTGGCAGTCCACCCGAAGACGGCGTCTGGCACTCCCAAACTGTCCACGCCGTCGCGGCCGCGAAGGCACTTGCATGGGAGCGCGAAACGCCCGTCGAACGGGCGTTCGTCGAGTATCCGACCCACGGCATCGTTCGAGAGGTCTCGCTCACCACCAGGCGAAAGGCGGCGTACCGCAGTACGATCCGGACGCTCGAATCGATCGACGGACCGCCGCCACGCCTCGACGACAGCGCGAAATGCGAAAGCTGCGAATACCGCGAGGAGTGCGGCGTGAAAACGCGTTCGCTCCGCTCGCTTCTCGGGCTCGGTTAGTGCTCGGCGAGCCACGCCGCGATCTCCTCGGCGCGCGCGCCGCGCCGGTGGACGATACCCTCGGCGATGTCGACCACGGTGCTCTCGGTTCCGGGGAGTTCGCCACCGTCGATCACGGTCGCGCTCGCCTCCCGCACCGCCGCATCGACGTCGCTGGCCCGCCTCGCGCTCGGCTCCCCGCTCACGTTCGCACTCGTCGCGGTCAGCGGAGCGACCTCCCGAAGCAGCGCGAGCGCGGTCGGATGGTCGGGCACGCGGACGCCGACCCGATCCTCGCCAGCGGTCAGCACGTCCGGAACCCGCTCGCGTGCTTCGACGAGCACGGTGACCGGACCAGGCAGGAACGCGCGCATGAACTCCTCTTCCCGTGCGGTCGGGGAGGTGTACTCCGTCGCCGCCTCGACATCGGGGACAGCGAGCGAGATCGGCTTGTCGTGATCCCGCCCCTTGACCGCGAACACCCGCTCGACCGCCGCCGGCGAGAGCGCGTCGGCGGCCAGGCCGTACACCGTCTCGGTCGGGTAGACGACCACCTCGCCGTCCCGGATCGCCGCGGCGGCGGACGCGAGGTCGACCACGATCAGAGCGCGCCGATCGCGGCTTCGACGTCGTCGTACTCGGGGAAGTCGGGCCACTCGCTCGCGACCCACGCGTACTCGATCGTGCGGTCGTCGCCGATCACGAACACCGCGGGGCGGGGCTCCGCGACGCCCCTCATCCCGTCGAGGTCGTTGACGATGCCGTACTGCTCGGCGACGCCGTTTTGCGGGTCGGAAAACAGCCGCGCGTCGATCCCGCGCTCGGCGATCAGCCGCTTGTGCTCGTAGGGGGTCGAGATCGAGCACCCGACGACGGTCACCTCGTCAGTCCAGCCACGATCCCGGACCTCGTTCCATGCGTACGTTGCCGGGAACGCGCCGTCCATCGAGTGAAAGACGAGGACGACCGGCCCCTCATCGAGGAGTTCCGAGAGCGCGACGTCGTGCCACTGCTCGCTATCGACGAGCGGTCGGGTGAAATCGGGTGCTTCGTCGCCCTCTGCGGGGTGATCCGTCTCGTCGAGTTCGACGACCTCGAAGTCGAGTTCCGCCATCAGGCCGCCTCGTCCCCGTCGTCGTAGGTGCCGTCGAGGTACGCGACGATGTTCGCGCTCTCGGACATCGTGACTCCCGTGTTGGGATCGACGATCGCCGGCACGGTGCGCTTGCCGCTGATACGCTTCACGACGTCGCGATCGGAGTGACGGGGTTCGACGAAGCGTGACTCGTATGCGATGTCGAGTTCGTCGAGTCGACGGACGACGCGCTCGCAGAACGGACACGCCTGGAGCCGGTAGAGGGTAAGTCGCTCGGTAGTTCCGGTGCGATCGGCGGCGTCGGTGGCAGGTGATTCGGTACTCATCGGCCTCCCTTGGGGCGAGACGCGCCTAAGCCCTTCGGCTCTCGTGTCGATTCGGCCGTCAATCGAGCGGTTCGCTGGCCCCTCGAATCGACCCTCGACCGACGGCACCGACCATGCCAACGTTTAATCCGGCCGGCAAGTAACGGTTGCCACGTCGCTATGGGCATACCGCTACTCACGACGGTCCCGTCCGGCCCATCCACAGTCGCTACCGTCCTCGAAGTGGACGTTCTCGGGTTCGGAATCTCCGAGACGGCGTTCGCCGCCGTCGGCGCGATCGTCATCCTCGTGTTGATCGGTCTCTCGGCGTTTTTCTCCTCCTCGGAGATCGCAATGTTCTCGCTGGCCTCCCACCGGCTCGACAAACTCGTCGACGACGGCAAACCGGGCGCGGAGATGGTCAAACGGCTGAAGGACGATCCCCACCGACTGTTGGTGACCATCCTCGTCGGGAACAACCTCGTCAACATCGCGATGACGTCGATCTCGACGGGGCTGCTCGCGCTCTACGTCTCGCAGGGCCAGGCCGTGGCGATCTCCACCTTCGGAATCACGGCGTTGGTCCTGCTGTTCGGCGAGAGCGCCCCGAAATCGTACGCGGTCGAGAACACCGAGTCGTGGGCGCTCTCGATCGCGCGCCCGCTCAAGCTCGCCGAGTACGTCCTCCTCCCGCTGATCGTCGTCTTCGATTACCTCACCCGCCAGATCAACCGGATCACCGGGGGCGGGTCGGCGATCGAGACCTCCTACGTGACCAGAGACGAGATCCAGGGCATGATCGAGACCGGCGAGCGCGAGGGCGTGATCGAGGAGGACGAACGCGAGATGCTCCAGCGCATCTTCCGGTTCAACAACACGATCGCAAAGGAGGTGATGACCCCCCGGCTCGACGTGACCGCGATCGACGCCGAGTCCACGGTCGAAGAGGCGATCGAGACGTGTGTTCAGAGCGGCCACGCCCGGATCCCGATCTACGAGGGGAGCCTCGACAACGTCATCGGGGTCGTTCACATCCGGGATCTCGTCCGTGACCTGAACTACGGCGAGACCGCGAACCTCGGGCTCGAGGACCTGATCCAGCCCACCCTCCACGTCCCCGAGTCGAAGAACGTCGACGACCTCCTCCGGGAGATGCGCGCCGACCGCCTCCGGATCGCGATCGTGATCGACGAGTTCGGCACCACCGAGGGGATCGTCTCGGTCGAGGACATGATCGAGGAGATCGTGGGCGAGATCCTCGAAGGTGGCGAGGACGAACCCATCGAACTCGTCGACGACGACACCCTCGTCGCGCAGGGCGAAGTCAACATCGATGCCGTCAACGAGGCGCTCGATATCGACCTCCCGGAGGGCGAGGAGTTCGAGACGATCGCGGGCTTCGTCTTCAATCGGGCGGGCCGTCTCGTCGAGGCCGGCGAAACCCTCTCCTACGATGGGGTCGAGATCACGGTCGAATCCGTCGAGAACACCCGCATCACGGCCGCGCGCGTCCATCGGCTGTCCGACGCTGGGGCGGAGGCGACGGCGACCGGCGAGGCAGAGGCCGACGGCGGGGCCGGCGAGACCGACTGACCGCCGACCTCAGTTGGTCGTGAAGTCGACGTCTGATTCGGGGTCCGAGGTCGCGGCTTCCTCGGACACTTCGACCCCCTCGGCGGCTTCAAGCGCCTCGGTTCGCTTCTCGGTGTCGACGTGCCAGCGATCAACCTCGTCGTCGTACTCGGCGAGCCGTGCCGATACCTCCGCTTTG
>PXSV01000059.1 GCA_003022685.1 Halobacteriales archaeon SW_9_67_24
GGCGGCGTTTTCGCGTCGGGTGCGAAAACTTCGTCGTCACGGTGGCGGTCACGGCCATTGCAAGCGTAATTAGGGACTGTAGTGATTAAACGCTACGGCCAATATCCGGTCGCACGACACACGAAAACACAGCGGTTGAACAGTCACAGAATCAGCTTACGGCGCGTATCCCCGCCGTGAACGGCGAGGCTTTGCGCCTGTCTTTCACGTAATGGAGCGGCTGTCGTTGCTGGTCGACGAGCACGTTCCTCGCGTTTTCACGGGCGCGCTCCGCTCGACCGGGTTCGACGTGACGACTGCCCAGGAACGGTACGGACAGGAAAGCGTGGATTCGTCGATCCTCGACGACTGTGCCGAGACGGGAACGGTAGTCCTCACCAACCATCGGGACTTCGTTCGAATGGCGAACGAGCGCGACCATGCCGGCGTCGTCATGTACACCGATCGCCGGTTCCGCCTCGACGACCCGACGAACCCCGCCGGAGCGCTCGTCGAAATGAATCGCTACTACTCGAAGGACGGGATGGCGAACACTGTCGAGTGGTTGGACAACTGGCGCTGAGCAATCACGACGCGAACGCCGCCTTGATCGGGATGGGGCCTCGATTCACGAGGCTGCTGGTCTTCGAAAACCCGAGACTTGGAACGCCACTGAGCAGGCGAGTCGAGCTACTGGAATCGATCCGCCGTAGAAGCTGGGTCTACAAGGACGAGGGCCGAGCAAGGGAAGGTGGCGTACAACGATCCGCGGTACACCGCCGAACGCCACGGGATCACTGGCCCGAGCGAGCGCCTCGTGAAAATCGAGGGTGCGTTTCGGTCGATTGCCACCGGACAGCAACGGCGGCGGTTCCGGGAAGGGGCGGCGGCCGGAACCGATCGAGGTAGTGGCCTGGTTCGAACGGTGCTTTTCGTGCCGTTCGCGCGAGCGCTCGCTCGCGTGGGTCTCGAAACCTTCAAACACCATCCCATACGAGTGTGCCCAATGGCAGTCTTACCGTACGAGGCGATTGCGTTCGCGTTGTTCGCACTCGTCACCGTGACCAGCAGCCTCGGGGTGGTCCTCGTGGAGGACGTGTGGCACTCCGCACTGCTGCTCGGGGTGTCGCTGCTAAGCGTCGCCGTCCACTACGTGATGCTCCAGGCGGAGTTCCTCGCGGCGATGCAGATCCTCGTGTACGTCGGCGGGGTGCTCATCCTGATCACCTTCGCCGTCATGCTCACCCGGGTTGACGACCCAAAGGAGACGCCCTCATGACGACCCGTCCCGAACTGCGGACCGACGGGAACTTCCTGCCAGGCCTGATCGCACTCGCGCTGTTCGGCGTGCTTGCGGCCGTCTTTCTGACTGCCTCGTTTCCCGATCCCCAGGGCTTCACCGGCGACGGCTCGATCACCGCCTCGATCGGGTACGCGATGTTCGACCTCGCCGGTGGCGTCCACCCGAGCGAGGGGTTTCTCGTGTCGTTCATCGTCATTGCCGTCGTGCTCGACGCCGCACTCGACGCCGCAGTGATGCTCGCCAAAACCGAGGAGGACGGACGGATCGGGGGCGCGCTCCGGATCGGATCGACCGACACCGACGACGATTCCGCCGCCCGCACCGACGGCGGCCGTGACCGTCCCACGGGGGAGGACCGCTGATGGTCCCGGCCCAGTACTACCTCCTGCTTTCGGCCGCGATGTTCTGCATCGGGCTGTTCGGCATCCTGACTCGGAAGAACGCACTCCTCTTCCTGATGAGCGTCGAGCTCATGCTCACCGCCGGCAACATCAACTTCGTCGCCTTCTCCTTTCAGTACGGGAACCTCACCGGCCAGGTGTTCAGCCTCTTTACGATCGCACTCGCCGCGGCGGAGGTCGCGGTCGGCATCGGCATCATCCTCGTCCTCTACCGCAACTTCCGGGGCGTGGACGTGACCCAGGCGACGACCATGAGGTGGTAAGATGGCGGCATTCGACTACGCGCCGGCGATCGCACTCTTGCCCTTTGCCTCGTTCGTGATCGCGCTGTTCGCGGGCCGGTTCCTCCCGAAGCGAGGCGCGCTCGCTGGCATCCTCGCGACGGCGGGCTCGCTCGTGCTCTCGATCTGGATGGCCCTGTCCGTCGCGGCCGGCAACACCTACAACGAGGCCCTCTACACGTTCGTCACCGCTCAGGGGATCAACCTCCACCTCGGCGTGCTGATCGACCCGCTCGCGGCACTCATGCTGATCATCGTCTCGCTGGTCGCGCTCCTCGTCCACGTGTTCAGTCTCGGCTACATGAACGACGAGGGCGAGCCGGGACTACCCCGGTACTACGCCGGGCTCGGGCTGTTCTCGGCGAGCATGCTCGGGTTCGTGATCGCCGACAACCTCTTCATGGCGTTCATGTTCTTCGAGATGGTCGGGCTGTGCTCGTGGCTGCTGATCGGCCACTGGTATCGCGACGACGCCCCGCCGAGCGCGGCGAAAAAGGCCTTTCTGGTGACGCGCTTCGGCGATTACTTCTTCCTCGTCGGCGTGGTCGCCGTTCTCGCGACGTTCGGGAGCGCGACGTTCGCCGGTGAGGAGAGCTTCCCCGGTCTCGCGGAAACGGCGCTCGGGGAGGGCGGTGCGGACGCGGTCTCGACGTTCGGGTTTGCGCCCGAAACGTGGTTCGCGATCGTCGGCCTCCTGATCCTCGGCGGCGTGATCGGCAAGTCCGCGCAGTTCCCGCTGCACACGTGGCTCCCCGACGCGATGGAGGGCCCGACGCCCGTGTCGGCGCTGATCCACGCCGCAACGATGGTCGCCGCCGGCGTCTACCTCGTCGCGCGGATGTACGGCTTCTACGCGCTGCTTCCCACCGTGCTCGCGATCATCGCGTTCGTCGGCGGGTTCACCGCGCTGTTCGCGGCGACGATGGGCGTCGTCAAGCGCGAGATCAAGCAGGTGCTCGCCTATTCGACCATCTCACAGTACGGCTACATGATGCTCGCGCTCGGTGCCGGGGGCTATGTCGCCGCGCCCTTCCACCTGATGACCCACGCCTTCTTCAAGGCGCTGCTGTTCCTCGGCGCGGGGGCGGTCATCATCGCGATGCACCACAACGAGAACATGTGGGACATGGGTGGGCTGAAAGACCGGATGCCCGTGACCTACTGGACTTTCCTCGCCGGCTCGCTCGCGCTCGCGGGCATCTTCCCCTTCGCGGGCTTCTGGTCGAAGGACGAGGTGCTCTACGAGGCGTTGATCCACGGGCTCGGATCGAGCCCGCTCCTGCTCGGCGCGTACGCGATGGGGTTGCTCGCGGTGCCGATCACCGCCTTTTACACCTTCCGGATGGTGTTGCTCACCTTCCACGGCGAGCCGCGCACCGACACGGCTGAAAATCCACACGGGGTCGGCTGGAGCGTCAAGACACCCCTCGTCGTCCTCGGGGTGCTCGCGGTCACCGCCGGCTTCATCAACATGCTGCCGGTACAGAAACTCCTCGGGATCGAGGGGATCGACTTCCTCCACGAATGGCTCGACCACGGGTTCGAGGGAGTCACTGCCCACCACTACGGCGACCTCACCGGCTACGCGAGCGGCTACATCGGGGGCGAGTCGGTGACCGTCCTGCTCGGCGTGGTCGTCTCGCTCGGCCTCGCACTCGCCGGCGCGGGCCTCGCCTACGCGCTCTACAGCGGCTCCGATCCCGACGCACACACCGACCGACTCGGCGACGCGAAAACCGTTCTCATGAACAATTACTACCAAGACGAGTATCAGGTCTGGCTGGCCGACGCGACCGCACGGGTCGCCCGCGCGGCCGACACCTTCGACCAGGGCATCATCGACGGCCCCGTCAACGGCGTGTCGAGTGTGAGCCTCGTTTCGGGCAGTCGGATCAAACGGGTTCAAACTGGGATCGTGACGAACTACGCCGCGCTCCTCTCGTTGGGCTTGGTCGCGCTGTTGGTGGTTCTCGGCCTGCTCGGGGGGTGGTTCTGAGTGATAATCGAGATCCTGCTCGCGCTCTGTCTGCTCGGCGCGGCGGTCGTGTTCGTCCTGCCCGACGACTACGCACCCACCGGCGCGCTGGCTGCGAGCCTGTTCCCGCTGGTGACGAGCTTCCTGATGTGGGTCGGCTTCGACG
>PXSV01000060.1 GCA_003022685.1 Halobacteriales archaeon SW_9_67_24
TGTTGCTGGCCGCCCGAGAGGGCGTCGGGCTTCTTTTCGAGCTGGTCGGCGATCTGGAGGATCTCAGCGGCCTCCTCGACGCGCTCGGCGCGCTCTTCGTTGGGAACACCCTCGATCTTGAGCGCGTAGCCGATGTTCTCCCGGACCGTCATGTGGGGGTACAGCGCGATGTTCTGGAACACCATCGAGATGTCCCGATCCTGGGGCCGCTCGTCCGTGACGTCCTCGTCGCCGAAGTAGAGCCGGCCGCTCGTCGGCTCCTGGAGACCGGCGATCATCCGCAGGAGCGTGGTCTTCCCGCACCCCGAGGGGCCGACGATCGTCGTGAACTCCCCCTCCTCGATCGTGAGGTCGATGTCGTCGTTGGCGACCACTGTTCTGTCGTCCGCGTCGTACTCCTTGCGCAACCGTTCCGTGCGAATCTCTTTTGCCATGGTATCACCGTGTCGTTCCGCGTGCGATCCTGCTGTCGGCCGACCGTGCGTGGTTCGGGTCTTTGCGGTCGGCCGCGAGCACTGTCCCCCGGGAGATGCCGACGCCGATCATCCGTGTCCCCCGGGAGGTGCCGACGCCGATCATCCGCTCTCACCGATGTTGATGCCGAGCATCAGGTACCGCTGGAAAAACAGCGCGATGAGAAACGGCGGGATGCAGATCAGCACCGACACGCTCATCGCGGTCTCCCAGCCCGCGTCCCGGCCCAGAAGCAGCGCCGCACCGACCGGCAGCGTGTACATCTCCGAGTCCGACAGCACGATCTGGGCCAGCAGGAAGTTGTTCCAGCCCGCCGAAAACGAGAAGATCGCGGCGGTGACGATCCCGGGCCGGGCGATCGGCAACACGACGTCGCGGACGGCGCGCGCGACCGCGTTGCCGCTCGATTCCATCAACTGCTTTCTGGGCACGCCGAGCGCTGCGGCGTTCGCGTCGACGGCGGCCATCCGGTCGGTCGTGATCATGGCCGACCCGACGACTGCCGGCGGATTAAGCGTGCGGGCTCGTCAGCGTTGCCGTGATACCATCGAGAGCGCGCTTGTACCAACGAGGGAAACAGCGCCCTACCGGGTTTCGAGACGCTATTTGTGATCTGCCGATTCGGTGACTTCCGCACTCGTCGCTTCGGAACCCCCGGTAGCTTCGCCAGTTGCGACGGTCCGTCTTCGCGCTTTCGCCCTGCGTTCGATGGATGCCTGCATCTCACGCATGAACGTCTCCACCGTGTTCCCCATGAAAACGACCGGTCGCCCTTCGGCGAGCAGTTCGGTTAGCACGGTATCCGCATCCGCCTCCGGGCCGTGGCGCTCGGTCGGAACGTCGGTGTTTTCAACGAACGCACGCGTGTTCGCGCCACCGACGTGAGCCTCTTCGATCAGGTCACGATCGAAAAGCAGTTGAATATACCTGGCGAACGACGCCGTACGACCCCGTCGATCCCGTCGGAGGTTCACGAACGGTGTGGTATACTCGTCACCGGCGAACGTCCGTCGAACCATCTCCGTGCTCTCCATGTCGTTCACCTCGGCAGCGCCGAACACGTGTCCGTCTTCGAGTCGTGTCCACGTCGGTTGGATCGCATCGAGATGGGCGTCGATCTCGTCGGCCGGCAGCGGCGGTTCGTCGACGGCGTCCAAAACCGCATCGACCGTGTGGATCGTCTTCGCGCCGATCAGTCCCTGGTGGTCGTCGGGTATTGCGACCTGCTCGATTGTCCCGCCACGACGGTCGTGTGTCCCCGCCGGAACCGACCGCGCGAACGAGCGTGCGAGGTCCGTGCGGGTCTTGCCGAGCGTGTCCGTGTGGTCATGGCGAACGTTGGTCAACACGATGATGTCCGGCCGTGTCATAGGGCCGGTTGGAAGTCCGTCCGGGATCGACCGCACGCCGTCGTGCGGTCGCACCGGTAACCGCTTCCAACCGACCATATCAGACGCCGGTTGAACAGCCGGGTCGTGTACTCGGTGATCCCCTGGTTCTCGAAGATCGCGACGTCGTCCGGTTCGTACGCGTCGAGCTCGGGGACGAACTGCGCGATGAGGCTGATGTTCTCGTAGAGCGTCGCCCGAGGCCCCCTTAGGCTCCAGTGACGGCGACGAAGTTCGCGGAGTACGTGAGGTCGGTCGTCGGATACAGGGGCGAAGTGAGCTGCGAAACGACACGGTTCGAACCGCGGGAGTGTTACCGCCGGATCTCGAAGCCCGACTCGCCGTCGGGATCGTCGTACTCGACCTCGACACGTTCGACCGAGGCGGCGTCGCTGCCCATGTGACACCACTCCACCATCGCCTCGACCGCGCTCTCCTCGCCCTCGAAGACCGCTTCGACCCGGCCGTCGTCGCGGTTTTTTACCCAGCCGTCGACACCCCGATCGCGGGCGGCGTCGCGGGTGCTCGCGCGGTAGTAGACGCCCTGGACGGTTCCGGAGACGAAGACGTGTGCGCGGGTGTGATCGGACACGAGTCGATCGTATTGCCCGACGGGCGAAAAACGTGTGGTCGAGAACCGTCGTCGACAGCGAGATCGTCTACGGGTCGAACGTTCGTACCCCTGTCGAGAGTCGGTGACGAGCGCAACCGTGAAGCGAACCGTGGCCGGTCGTCACGGTTGGGAGCATTCCCGGAATTATCCCTCGATTTTTTGTGATTCCGATCCTGTCTCGAGGTATGGACGGCGGGGAGAAAACACAGGAAAACACGGAGCTGTACGGGGCGATCTACCGGGCAGTACGCGACACGATCCGAGCCACCGTCCGGACCGCGTTCCACGGCGTCGTGTTGCTCTCCATCGGAGCGTTCGGGGTCGCGATTGTAGGGCTGACGGCCACCGCATTCCTCGATGGATCCACGACCCAGGCCACACCCTTCGCTGGCCTCTTCGGGATCGCAGCGACGGCTTTTGCTGGGAACGAGCTCTATCGGCGAGGAACTGCCGACAGCTTCTCGACGGGATCGTAGCACGCAACCGACGTGGTGGGGTGGCTACTCGCCGCCCCGCAGGTAGTGAAACACGTGGGTCTGGACGTAGCCCGCGTGCTCGCCGCCGAACGCCGACCGGATGGCCCGCGAGGTCTCGGCGTACGACCCGCGATCGCAGTCGGGGAAGTGTTCGGCGATCGCGGTCTGGATCCACGTGTCGAGCGGGACGGCTTCGAGGTAGCCGAGCGAAAAGAGGAGCACGCAGTCGGCCACCTTGTCGCCGACGCCCATGAACTGCTTCAGGTGTTCGCGGGCGGCCTCGTACGCTTTCCCCTGGGCGTCCTCGGGTCGCACCTCGTCGCTCGCGACGAGTTCGGCGGTGCGTTCGACGTAGGGAGCGCGATAGCCGAGCGAACAGTCCCGAAGGTCGGCCTCGGTCGCGTCGGCCAGTTGGTCGGGCGTGGGAAAGGCGTGGTAGGTCTCGCCGTCGAATTCCACGACGGAGCCGAACTCCCGTGCGAGTGCGCGCTGCATCCCGTGGATCCGCCCTACCCGCATCTGGGCCGAGCAGATGAACGCGATCAGCGTCGGGAAGGGCGGATCGCGGACGATACGCAAGCCGTGGTAGGCGTCGAGCGCAGCGTCGATCAGCGGGTCGTCAGGAGCCGCCGCTCGGAGCGCATCGAGATCGTCGTCGAGGCGGAGCAGGTGTGTCAGCGGGGCAGTCGCGTCGGTCGTCGCCTCCCATTCGAGCCGGCTGTCGGTCTGTCGAACGCGAACGACCTCGCGCTCGCCCGTGAAATCCGTCTGCAGTACGGTCGTGTACCACGACGAGCCGCCCGAAACCGCCGATTGCTCGTAGCTCCCGCCGTCCTCGCGGGACCAGCAGAAGGACTGGCCACTTTCGAGCGTCGCCTGGAGGTCGATCCCGCCCGCGAGGTCGTCGGGATCGATCGTCCCGGTTTCCATCACCGGAGCCACGCCGCGGGGCGGATTGGCCCTTTCGACTCAGCCCGCCCCAACGTTGATACCGTCCGACTGAGAAGGTCACCCATGGATTGTCGAGTCGTTGTCGAGGCCGCCGTCCCCGTCTACGACGTCGAGACGACCGACGAAGCCGTGCGGATCGGGATCTCGAAGACCGGCGAGATGCTCAACCCCGACCTCAACTACGTCGAGATCGAGATGGGCACGCGGACGTCGCCCTCGGGCGAGGAGTTGGAGCCGGCGTTCATCGTCGCCGACGAGGCGCTGGTCGCGCTCGAACTCGAGATGACGGTGTTCAACGTCGAGCGCGAGGAACACGCCGCGCGGATCGCCCGCACCGAGATCGGCCAGCGCCTCGAAAACATCCCGCTCGAAGTGCTCGACATCAAGGTGCTCGACAACGAGGACGACGAAAGCGCGAGCGACGGGGAGACCGACGACGGCGACCCGACCGAGACCGAGATCGAGGCCGCCGAAAACGGAAGCGACGACGACGTCCTCCCCGAGTTCGAGGAGGTGTTGGACGAGAACTCCGAGTAGGCGGCGCTGACGCTGTCGGAAGCGACGTCGACAGGAACGCTGCGACGGTCTCAGTCGGCAGCAGCCGGCACCGTCTCGCTTTCCGCACGTCGCATCTCGCCGGTGATTCCCTCGGCGAGCGCGAAAACGGCTTCCTTGTGGTCGGTCTTCGATTTGTGAATCGACGTCGGTCGAACGCCGAGGGACTCGTAGTCCTCGTACTCGACAGCCGTTCCTGTTCGAGCTTCGTGGTGTTTGCGTACCTCTGCAAGCAGGCCGTGAAGGTGGATGAGCTCCTGCTTTTTCATAGGCAACTCCCTCTAGCGACTGGAGGGTTATAGTAGTATATTGAGGTCCGTTAACACACGACCGCCGGGAAACGGTGGCTCAGGCCCACGCTCGGCGAATAAGGATCATGAACGATTCCGCCGGTGTCGGGGGGTGCGATCCGGGCAACAAATCGCCGTCTACTGGAGCTGTTTCAACGTGTTGAGGTCGCGATCGGTCCGCATGAACTCGGTGAGGCGATAGCTTGCGTGACAGTTCGGGCAGTGAAACATCGATCCCTGGGCGGGAAGATCCCCCGGCGTTGACCGCCAATGTTTGGCACACTCCGGACACAGAAGCTGGACGGCTGCTTCGTCCATGTGAACGATCGACACTCGAGAACCACAAAAAGGTTTGCGTAGGTCGACCGACGACGTTCGGACGTTCGGGTTTCGAGCAGTGTTCGAACCGAGGTCGATGGCGGAACACCGTGTCTCGTGCCGCAGATCGGTCCACTTTCGGTCGACTCGGGCGAAGATTTATCTTCGTGGTCCGAGAGTGTCCGGTAGAGGTCGACCGATGACCACCCTACCCGTCTTCTGATCGGGCCGTCGTCGCCCAGCCGACCGCTTCGGTAGCGTCGGCCGGCGATCCGTCGTCGAGCGCTCGATTCGAATCGAGCTACCAGTATTGCGGTCGAAGAACTCCAGACATCACTACAGATGACAGCTACGAACGCCATTGTTGCATAGCGCGTCGGTTCCGGGAGCCCGGACACCGACGAGATACGAGCGCTCGCGGCGGCCGCCGGTCACAGGGTCGTCGACGAGGTGACCCAGGTCCGAGCCGAGGACCCAGGGACCCACCTCGGACGGGGGAAAGTCGAACAACTCGCCGCCCGCGTCGCGGAGACCGGGGCCGGAGTCGTGGTCGTCGACGGCGAACTCACCCCGTCACAGCACCACGACCTCTCGGCGGCGCTGCCGGACGGGACCCGGGTCCACGATCGGTATCGCCTAATCCTCGCCGTGTTCGGCGATCAGGCGGGCACGCGACGGGCGCAGCTCCAGGTCGAGCTCGCCCGATTGAAGTACGACCTCCCCCGGATGCGCGAGTCGGCGGACGCGAGCGACTCGCCCAACGAGCTCCGCGAGAAGCTGCGCGTCTCGCTCGACGTGCTCGATGCCCAGGACGTCGCCCACGAGACGGTCGTAACCGTGCTCAACAAGATCGATCGACTAACCGTGCTCAACAAGATCGATCGACTCGACGCCGAGGAGCGAGCGGAGCGACTCGCGGCCGCCGCCGAGGTCGCGCCGTCCCCGATGGCGATCAGCGCTCGGGAGGGCACGAACCTCGATCGCCTGGTGACGCGGATCGGCGAGGGGCTCCCCACGGAGCGCGCCACAATCGAGATGGCGAACCGAAACGACGCAATGGCCGTCGTTTCGTGGCTCTACGATCACGCGAGCGTCGCGGACGTGAGCTACGAGGCGGCGGGCGATCGGGTCGCGGTGGCGTTCGCGGCGCGGCCGTCGATCGTCGAGCGCGCACGGGCGAAAGCAGCCGACGTCGGGGAGTGACCCGCGGCGACGGACCGGCAGCTCGGACACGAGCCGATGGTGGCTATCGGGACCGCGACGAGGGTCGGCTCCTCGTGGTCGTGATTCGGATCACCGTCGGGGTCGTGGCCCGACTCCGCGTTCGTTGGGCCGTCCTGCGGCGCGAAGCAACGGAACCCCCGGTCGTCGCCACGCCGACCCCACCTCGATCGCGGTGAACTCACGGGATTTTCGCGACAGGATCGGCGACCGGCGACCGGGGCCGATTCATCACACCCCGGACAAGATTCATTCGGAAGCGGACAGCAATCAGGAGGGGTGAACCGCTCGCAGGCCCCCCCGATCGCCATCGCCGCGGTGGTCGTGCTCGCGGGCTGCAACGCCTTCGCCAGCGGCGACACCGAGACGGACACGCCGACGGTCACGCCCGCCGATGTCCCGACCGACGAGCCGACGGCCACTCCAATACCGATGCTCGCGCCAGGGCTCACGGGCGCAAGCGTCGTGGACGCGGGCGACTTAGCGGACGCCCACGACGCGAACCTCGTTGATGGCTCGTTCACAAACGTAGCGAACGGCACCGTGCGATACGCCAATGGAACACTCTGCTTCCGATCGAATCGGACGGCGCAAGTGGCGAACGCTACCGGACCGTTCTACCGTGTTGCGCAGTTCGAAGAGTCACTCCCATACGCGGACTATCCCGACTGCCTGCGAACCTGGTCATAGGGCCGGTTGGAAGCGGTTACCGGTGCGACCGCACGCCATCGTACGGTCGATCCCGGACGGACTTCCAACCGACCCTATCAATGGCAAGCGAAGCTGCTCGGCTACGGCGGGCTGGCCGTCTTTGCGGTGGTGACGCCAGTGGCCGTGATCTACGCTCTCGACTACCAGCTGGTCCAGACGGCAATGAGCGCGGACCCCGACCCGAACCCCGTGACCTACGAGTCGTTGCGTCCCGAGGTCCGGACCGCGGTCGATCGCGCGCTCGCGGGCAACGCCGACTGGTACCGATCGGCGTCGGCAGCCCCGATGGACATCCCGTTCGCGTTCGAACGCGACGGATACGTCTACGTCCTCGATCTCGTGGAGCGGTATCACTGGAACTCGTGGCGCAGGAAGCTCCTCCTGGTGCCGGCGATCGTCGGTCTCGTTGCGATGGGCGTTGCGGTCGTGGACCGAGCGCGCGTCAGAGGCGTCGTCCCCGGCGATTGAGGGGGTCGATCACGAGGTGGGTGTCGTCCTTACTCCGAGCGGTTCCCGTCCTCGCCACCGTCCACGAAGGGGGTGGCTGTCTCCGACGTGGCGAACCCGTCACGCCGCGTCCGAAGGCTGGCTTGCAGCCCCTGACGAACCGTCTCGCGGAGGTCGATCGCCTCGGTCACGTCGAAATCCACCGCACGTGCGCCCCGATCGGTGACCGAGAGCGATCCGGCGGTGTCGATCGCGACCGTGGCGAGCGAGCGCCACCGCTGGAACGGCGTCGCGGTCTGGATCACGGTTTGGACGCGATAGGCGGGCACGACCGCGATCGAGCGCCGCCAGAACCCGTTGCGCGTCAGGACGTGCTCGCCGCCCACGTCGTAGCCACGGTGGAGCCACTTGTAGTGGCCGGCGACCGGCGCGAGGGCGATTCCGGCGAGCGGGGCGTACCAGTACTGGAGAAACGATACGTCGAAAAGCGTGTTCGCGATCCAGAGCACCCCCGCGACGAGGCCGAGCGCGAGCGCGTACCGGACCGCGTAGCGTCGCCGTGCCCGACGGGGCGGGCGGGCGAACTCCGGTTCGTCGAAATCGAACCCTTCGATCGAGCGCGCGAGGTCGACGACGCGGTCGCGGCCGGCCAGCGGGATCGCCGCCTCCGAGCCGCCCGAGGGTCCCTCGCCGGGCGTGTAGCCGGCGGTCTCGACCGCGAGCGACGCGTAGCCGACCCGGCGCATGAGGAAGTTTTCGCGCACGTCGACCTGCTGGATCTTTGCGATCGGGATCGAGCCGTCGTACCGCCCGAGGAGGCCACGCTCGTACCGGAGCTCGTCGCCGACCCGGGAGAGTTGGAAGTCGTAGTACCGGGCGGCGGTCACTGCGGCGGTACCGACCCACGAGACGATCGCGAGCGCCGCCCCGCGCGGTCCGACCGTGAGCGCGCCGGTCTCGGTGAGGAGATCGGGAATCGAGAGCCCGACCGTGGGAACGGCGAAGAAGAGCACGGGCAGGAGCGCCCGGAGGTCGGGCGCGACCAACCCCAACAACACGAGGTTCCGTGGCGAGAGCGCGAACAGCAGCTCCTCGGACTCGCCCGGGCGTCGGGGTTCGGCCGCCTCCTCGGCAGCCGCGTCCGCATCGATCGCGCCCTCAGCAGTCGCTCGTCCCCCGCCCGCGCCACTGCCCTCGCGTTCGCCACGCCGCAGGTCGCCCTGGAGGCGTTTGGCCTCGTCGTAGCTCACGTACCGGAGGCTCGCCTCTGTCTGGCCACCGCCGGCGGTCTCGACGTCGACGACCGCGATCGAGAGGGCGCGCTGGAGCACCCCGCGAGAAATATCGACGTTCTGAATTCTCCGCAGGGGGATCTCGCGCTCGCGCCGCGAGAGCACCCCCGAGCCGATGTCGAGCGTGTCGGCGGTGAGGTCGTACTCGAAGCGGCGGTAGTAGACGGCCTCGTAGCCCGCCCCGAGCGCGAACCCGGCGACGAACAGGAGCGTTCCAGTCACGACCGAGCCGGTTGGGACGATCCCGGTCTGTTCCACGGCGAACGAGAGAAACAGCCCCAACACGCCGCCGTTCGCGCCGCGGGGGATCGCCCGGAGCGGGAGCGAGAGCGGGTGGAGTTTCACACGGCGTCCTCCGGATCGCCCGGCTCGCTCTCGGTGGCGAGCCGGCGGAGTTCGGCCTGAATCGCCTCGGCGCGCTCGGGTCGGAGGCCAGGGATCGTGACATCAGCGCCACGCGAGCCGGCGGTGTAGACCACCACGCTCGACAGCCCGGCGAGCCGTTCAATGGGGCCGCGCTGGGAGTCGACGTGCTGGACTCGAACGAACGGGACGACCGAGTTCACACGGGTCACGACGCCGCGTTCGAGCGTGACCGCGTCGCTCTCGATGTCGAACCCCCAGACCCGGTAGCGCTGGAGCGTATAGGCCACCCCGAGCACGGCGAGGACGGCGAAGACCGCCGGGCCGACCCAGAGGCCGACCTCGAACAGTCGCCGACCGGCGATGGCGACCGCCACACCCACAACGAGCGCCGTGACGAGCGCGGAACCGAGCCAGACGACGCGGACCCGAGAATCGAGCCGTTCCATGCCGCTCGTTATCGTTTCTTTACAGATAAATCCACCCGTGTCGGACGCATTCGATAGGGGGTCGGCCGGTCGATTCCCGGCTTCAGATCAGGTAGACGAGCACGCCGCCGAGAACGGCGAGACCACCGAGACCGACGCAGACGCCCCAGAACGCGACCCGCTCGACTAGACGCATCAGCGCGTCGATGGTCAGATAGCCGACGACGGCGCTCGTGGCGAGCGCGACCGCCGCCATCGCGGGCTCGATCGCCGGCACGCCGCCGTCGAGCACCGTGACCACGCCCGCGCCGAACGCCGTCGGGATCGAGAGCAGAAAGGAGAGCCGAAACGAGGAGGGGCCGTCGTGGCCACGGAGGAGCAGCGCGCTCGCGGTCGTCCCCGAGCGCGAGACGCCAGGCAACCCCGCGCTGGACGAGTCCAGTGACGATCAACAGTCCGCCGATCAGCGCCACGAACGCGCCGCCGGCGAGCTGGCTCACGAGTTCCTCCAAGAGGAGCAGGGCCGGGATCCCGACGATCGCGGTCATGAACGTGGCGATCGCGAGAAAGGAGAGCTCCGAGCGCTCACGATCGAAGGCGTGCTCGGGTCGCCAGTCCGGCAGCGTGCGGACGAGCGATTCGACCTCCCCACGGTAGTAGCCGAGCGCCGAGAGCGCGGTTCCGGCGTGGAGGAACAGCGAGAGCTGGACCGCGACCCCCGGATCGACGTTCTCGACCACCGTGAGATAGAGCGTGATGTTCCCCTCGCTGGAGATCGGGAGCCACTCGAAGATTCCCTGGAGGACACCGATGACGACCGCCAGCACCACCGACCGGTCCATGGGGACCGCGCTCGCGCACCGGATAAAGGCGGTTCGATCCCGGGCTCGTGCGCCGGCAGTTGACGGGGCCGACCACTCGTCGGTCGATTCGCCGATGTCACGAAGACCGACACATCTATGTCGTGCTGTGACGTAGATTGTCAGAGATCGGACGTGAGCGGGATCACCACCTGGCGTTTCGACACGCACGGGGACGCCGTCCTCGCCGGCGACAGCGACGCGGTGACGTACGCGTGGACCGCCGCGCTGCTGACCGGCCTCCTCGCCGTCGTCGTCCCGGCGGTCCGGCGTGGCCTTCGAGGGGATCGCGGCGTCGGTGTTCGTCCTCGGACTGTTCGACATCGCGGTGGTGTTGATCGACGGCCCGGGGATCGCGACCCTCGATCTCGTGGCGGTCGACGTGGTCGCCATCCCGCTGTTTTTCGTGCTCGTCTACGACTGGCTCACCGATCGGGACCCGCTCCGACTGGGTGCCCGCGCGCTCGCGGTCGTCGTGTTCGCCGGCTTCGTCGGGTGGACGTTCCTCGCGGCGTTTTTCGGTAGCGGTCCCTCGGAGCTGGCCGCCGGGCTGTACGCGATCGAGCAACTCCGCTACTTCGTGGTGTTCGCGGTGGCCGCCCTCATGGTGCGCCGGACGAACGCGTGGTGTGCGATCTACCCGTTCGTGATCGCGGCCGCCGGCAACCTCCTGCTCTCGCTCGCCCAGATCGCCAACGGCGGGCGGCTCGGCTTCCCGTTTCTCGGCGAGCCGCCGGACAGATACCTCCGGGCGTTCGCGCTCGGCGCGACCGAGATCCGAACCGGCTTCTACGCCGGCGGGTTCGTCGGCCACGGCCGGGAGCTGGCGATGGTGCTCTTTCTGTTCATCCCGCTCGTGATCGCGGTCGCGCTCCGACGGTCGTGGGGCACGGTCGGCCTCGCCGGCGTGGGGGTGGGGGCCGCTGTTCTCTCGATCCGAGTTGCCGACACCGACGCCGGCTGGGCGACGCTCGTCCTCCTGAGCGCGGTGTTCGGCACCTACCTCCTCGGCGTCGCGCTCGTCCGGGTGAAACGACGCTACTCGGCCGTTGCGCTGGTGCCGGCGTCGACGGCCGTCGTCGGGTTCGTGTACGTCCTGTTCCGGGGTGTCCAGGCCATCCTCCGATCGGACGGGAGCAGGGACAGCGTCCCGGTCCTCCGTACCGATACCCTCGCCGTGCGCATCGATCAGTACGTCGCGGCGACCCGGATCGCGGCCGAGAACCCGCTCTTCGGCCTCGGCGGGGAGAACTTCGTGCTCGTCTCGGAGCGCTACATCGCCGAGGCGAACCTCGGGATCCACAACACCTACCTCGCGAACCTCGCCGCGACCGGGGTCGTCGGGTTCGGGCTGTACCTCCTCGCCGCCCTGACGGTGCTCTGGATCGCGCTTCGCCTCGCGCTCGATGCGGATGGCGACGAGCGCGTGCTCTGGATCGCGGTTGCCTGTGGAATGTGCGCCTACCACGCCTACTCGTCGTGGATGTGGTCGTACCCCTGGACCGTTGGCAACACCGCGTTCTGGCTGCTCGCGGGCGTCGCGGTCGGCGGCGCGGCGTCGCGCTGGCGCGGCACGATGACGTCGATCAGCGGACGCATCGTTTAGGAGCGGTGTCGTGCTCGATGTACGCGCGAGGGCCCCCTCGTCGGCGCGGGCCAGTCGCCGTTCGGCTCCGTTCCCGACGAAACCCATCGGTCGCTGTTCGACACCGCCCACGACCGCGCACTCGACAGCGTCGACGGCGACCTCGACCCGGACCGGGTCGACGAGGTTTTCCTCGGCACGCTCGGGGTCGGCAGCCGCCGGATCGGGCTCGGCGCGCCTGCCGTCACTGATCGTGGGGCGCTGTGACACCCAGTCAGAACGG
>PXSV01000061.1 GCA_003022685.1 Halobacteriales archaeon SW_9_67_24
CGTTCACGACATCGTGGGCGACCGCCTTCTCGCCGACCGAGACGAGGGTACCCTTGTCCTCGTGGGTCCACGTCGTGAGCGGCTGGCCGTGGAGCGCACGCGCGACGTTCTCGCCGGCGACCTCGGCGGCCTGCCACGCGGCTTGGGCGGTCGGCGGGGCCGGACCACCCTCCTGATCGACGATCGCCGAGTCGCCGAGTGCGAACACCCGATCGTCGCTCGTCTCGAAGGTCGCTTCCGCGTTGACGCGGTTGTGCACGTTGTCGAGGTCGGTGCCGTTCATCGCGTCCCGACCCGTGATCCCGCCGGCCCAGACGAACACGTCGTGGTCGAGCGTCGCGTCCGACTCGAAGTGGATCACGTCCTCGTCGGCCTCGGTAATCGGGTCGTCGGTCGAGATCTCGATGTCGCGCTCCTCGATCCGCTTTCTGAGCGCGCCCTGGAGCTCGGGATCGTTGCCCGGGAAGATCTCCTCCAGCGCTTCGACGAGCGTGATCTCGATCGGCGCGTGGTGGATGTCACGGAACTCCGCGACCTCGCCGGCGGTCTGGATACCCGACAGGCCTGCACCGCCGACGACGACCTGGGCCGGATCGTCGGGGGTGGCGTCGCGGGCGGCGTCCCTCACTTCATCGTGGATTTCGAGCGCGTCGTCGAGGCTCTTGAGCGTGAGCGAGTGCTCTTCGAGACCGTCGATCCCGTAGTAGGCGGTCTGGGAGCCCAGCGTCACCAGCGCGTAGTCGTACTCGACCGTCGAGCCGTCGTCGAGTTCGATCGCCCGCTCCTCGCAGTCGAGATCGGTGACCTCGCCCTCGATGAAGCGGGTGTGCGGGGACTTGATGTCCTCGATCGGGACGGTGACGCTCTGGCGGACGCTCGGGTCCCGGATACACCGGTGGGCCTCGTGGAGCACGAGGTGATAGTCGTGATCCGAGATCCAGACGATGTCGGCCGCGTCGTCGAGCGCGTCCTCGAGGCTCTTCACCGCGCCAGCGCCGGCGTAACCGGCACCGAGAACGGCGACTGTTTCGGTCATGTCCGTTCTGCGCGGTCAGCCGTTACAAAGGCTTTGATACCGTCGGTCAGTGCCGTGGAGACACTGGCTCTCACACGCTCGACGACCGACGAGACGGACGATCGACAGGAATTGTTGTGGGTCATTTCGGTATGCCGCCGACATGGGATCGGCGGCTACCGGGAAACAGTCACAACGATCCCTACGAGCCAGGAGCGAGAACCCGCCGACCGACGGGAGAAACCGAATCGAGAAAGAAGGGCCGACGGCGGTACAACGAGGAGCCGCTCGCCGGGTTCGGCTCTCGGTGGCGGGTTTTAACCGTCGTGGTGTCCATCGATGAGCATGGTCTCGCGGCTCGTGTTGGGCTGTGGCTCGGTCGGACGCATCCTCGTCGACGCGCTCGCCGACCGTCGCGGCGGCGTCACGGTGCTTTGCACCGACGAGCACCGTGTCGAAACCCTGCGGAGCGATCGCGTCGTGGCACGACGCGCCGATCCGACCGATCCCGGCGTCCTCGCCGACCGTGACGAGCCGGTCGACGTGGTGATCGTGGCGAGCGACGACCCCGCGACCAACGAAGCCGCCGCAACGGCCGCGAGCGAGCAGTATCCGGACGCGTTCGTCTTGGCGTACACCGGCGAGGAACCGACCGACGACCGCCGGTTCGCCATCGAGTCGATCGCCGACCGCACGATCGCGTCGGCGACGACCGCGGCGACCGAACTCCTCGAACGCATCGGCGAGGGGAGCATGCGCCCGCGCCGGCTCTGGCGGGTGCTCCGCACGATCGACGGCCCGCTCGCGATCGTGACCCACGACAACCCCGATCCCGACGCGATCGCGAGCGGGCTCGCGCTCCGCCGGATCGCCGCGGCGGCCGGCTGTGACGCCGAGGTCTGCTATTTCGGCGCGATCACCCACCAACAGAACCGCGCGATGGTGAACCTCCTCGACGTCGAAATGCGCGAACTCGCGCCGGAGGACATCGAGGAGTACGGCGGGATCGCGCTGGTCGATCACTCCCGGCCAGGCGTCAACGACCAGCTCCCAGAAGACACCCCGATCGACGTGCTGATCGACCACCATCCGCCGCGCGCGCCGGTCGAGGCGCGGTTCGTCGACCTCCGGAGCGACGTCGGTGCGACCAGCACCCTCCTCGTGGACTATCTCGGTCGGTTGGGGATCGAGATCGACAGTACCGTCGCGACCGCACTGCTCTACGGCATCCGGGTCGACACGCGGGACTTCCGGCGGGAGGTCTCGACCGTGGACTTCGACGCCGCCGCCTTCCTCCTGCCGTACGCCGACGAGGAAATCTTAGAGCAGGTCGAGACGCCGACGATGAGCGCCGAGACGCTCGGGACGATCGCGCGCGCGATCTCGAACCGCGAGGTCACCGGCTCGGTGCTGGTGAGCTACATCGACGACCTCCCCGAGCGCGACGCGCTCGCCCAGGCCGCCGACCAGCTCCTCGGGATCGAGGGGGTCCGGACGACGCTCGTCTACGGCATCATCGACGACACGATCTACTGCTCGGGACGAACCCAGGGCGGGGGGATCGACATCGGCGAGACGCTCCGGGACGCCTTCGATCGGATCGGGAGCGCCGGCGGCCACGCCGACATGGCCGGCGCACAGCTTCCGCTCGGGCTGCTCGGCGACGCCGACGAGACCGCGCTCTCGGGGATCGTCCACGACGTCATCGACGATCGGTTCTTCGCGGCGATCGAGTCGTGCACGGACGGGGACGCAGCGACGTCCGCGGCCGCCGGGACGACCGGGACCGGGACCCAATTCGGAGCGGGGGAAACGCACACGCTCGGGACGAGCGACGGGGCCGGAGTGAGTGGAGAGGACGAACCGGACGTGGTGGAGGGGTCGAGCGGGAGCGACGACGACTCGTTCGGGTCGTCGGAGGACGACGGCTCGGCCGGGGCGTCCGACGGCGGCTCGGCGATCTGAGCGAGGGGTTTTTGTCCGGCGGCGGCGAGCACACAGCCGATGGCCGCAGACACCGCCACGCCGCGGGTCAGCGACTACATGACCCGCGAGGTCGTGACCGTCTCGCCCGACGACACGGTCGCGTCGGTTGCGCGCCGCGTCGCCGAGAGCGACGAGGAACACAGTGGCTTCCCGGTGTGTGACGGCCGCCGGTGTGAGGGGTTCGTCACCGCCAGGGACCTCCTGCTCGCCGACGACAACGCCGCCGTCTTCACCGTGATGTCCGAGGAGTTAGTGGTCGCCCACCCCGAGATGGACCTCGACGACGCCGCACGGGTCATTCTCCGGTCGGGCATCCAGAAGCTTCCCGTCGTGGACGACGCCGGCAACCTCGTGGGGATCATCTCGAACGCCGACGTGATCCGGAGTCAGATCGAGCGCGCCACCCCGGGCAAGGTCGACAAGCTCTCGCGCACGCTCGAGAACATTCACGGGATCGACACCCACGAGGCGCGCCGCCGGGTCGCGCTCGACGACCTCACGCCCACCCAGTCGAAGGTGTACGCCGACGAGCTCGAAGGCCGACGGTACGAGCTCGAACACGGCCTCGCCGAGCCCCTGGTGGTGATCGACAACGGCGGCGATCTCCTGCTCGCCGACGGCCACCACCGCGTGAAGGCCGCCGACCGCCAGGGAATCGCGGAAGCCGACGCCTACGTGATCGTGCTCGACGAAGGAATCGAACTCGGCATGGCCGAGACCGCCCGCAAGGAGGGACTCGGATCGATCGCCGACATCTGTGTCGTGGACTACGCCCACCACCCTCTCGTCCGGACGGTCAACCGGCTACAGGACTCCGAGTGATAGGGTCAGTTGGAAGTCCTTCCGGGATCGACCGCACGACGGCGTGCGGTCGCACCGGTAAACGCTTCCAACCGACCCTATGAGTTGTTCCTCACCGTCCCCGTCGCCGTGACGGTTCGACTTCCATCCCCAGTGACGCCGGTCGCGTTCGCCCTACCCGCCACCGAACGGCGTTCGCGCGATCGGCTCCGACGCCCGAACCCTCTTTACCGCTCCGGCAACAACTGCGTCCATGTACGACGACGAGGACCTCGCCGCGATCCGGCAGGACCGCTTCGCCACCGTCTCGAACCTCGAGGTCGATCGGCTCTACACCCCTGACGACGTCGCGGACATCGACTACGAGGAGGACCTCGGGTTCCCTGGCGAGGAGCCCTATACTCGTGGAGTGTACCCGACGATGTATCGCGGTCGGACGTGGACGATGCGCCAGTTCGCCGGGTTCGGCACCGCCGAGGAGACCAACGAACGCTTTCGCTTCCTCGTGGATGAGGGCCAAACCGGCCTCTCGACCGCGTTCGACATGCCGACGCTGATGGGGATCGATTCGGACGATCCAATGGCCGATGGAGAAGTGGGGCGGGAAGGGGTGGCGGTCGACACCCTCCGAGACATGGAGATCCTCTTCGACGGGATCGATCTCGAAGAGGTCTCGACTTCGTTCACGATCAATCCGAGCGCACCCGTGATCTTCGCGATGTACGTCGCGCTCGCCGACAAGCGTGGCGTGCCCCGCGAGAAACTCCGCGGAACGATGCAGAACGACATGCTGAAGGAGTTCATCGCCCAGAAGGAGTGGGTCACCCCGCCCGAGTCCTCGCTCGATCTCGTCACCGATACCGTGGAGTTCGCGGTCGAGGAGACCCCGAAGATCAAGCCGATCTCGATCTCGGGCTATCACATCCGTGAGGCGGGCTCGACTGCGATCCAGGAGCTCGCCTTCACTCTCGCCGACGGCTTTGCCTACGTCGAGGACGCGATGGAGCGCGGGCTCGACATCGACGAGTTCGCCCCGCAGCTCTCCTTCTTTTTCAACTCCCACAACGCCCTCTTCGAGGAGGTCGCCAAGTTCCGGGCCGCCCGTCGGATCTACGCGAACGTGATGGACGAGTGGTACGACGCCGAGGACCCGAAATCGAAGCAGTTGAAGTTCCACACCCAGACCGCGGGTCAGAGCTTGACCGCCCAGCAGCCGCTCAACAACATCGCTCGGGTCACAGTTCAAGCGCTCGCGGGCGTTCTGGGGGGCACCCAGAGCCTCCACACCAACAGCTACGACGAGGCGCTCGCGTTGCCGTCCGAGGACGCCGTTCGGGTGGCGCTGCGGACCCAACAGATCATCGCCGAGGAGTCGGGCGCGGCCGACATCGTCGACCCCCTCGGCGGCTCGTTTGCCGTCGAGTCGCTGACCGACCAGACCGAGGCGAAGGCGATGGCGTACATCGAGGAGATCCGCGAGATGGGCGACGGCTCGGTTCGGGACGGCGTCCTCTCGGGGATCGAACAGGGCTACTTCCACCGCGAGATTCAGGACGCCTCCTTCGAGTACCAGGAACGCGTCGAGGACGGCGAGGAGACCGTCGTCGGCGTCAACGCCTACGAGATGGACGAGGACACCCGCCCGGAGATCCTCGAAGTCGACGAGGACGTCCAGGAGCGCCAGCAGTCCCGCCTCGCCGAGGTGAAGGCAGAGCGTGACGACGGGACGGTCGAGGACACGCTCGCGAACCTCGAAGACGCCATCGGGACGGGCGAGAACACCATGCCGGCGATAATCGACGCGGTCAAGATCGGGGCGTCGATGGGCGAGATCATGCGCGTGTTCGAGGCGCGCCACGGCTCGTACAGCGAGACCGTCGGCGTCGCCTGACGGCGGAGCAACTCACCGGATTCGTTCGCCGCTCCGAGCATGCCGTCGTTAACCATATGTGGCGTACCACCGAACGGCGCACTGGAGAACAACCATGTCAAACGAGGACGCCACGATCGAATCCAGACTCACCGAACAGGACTACTTCGAGCCGCCCGCGGAGTTCGTCGACCAGGCGAACGCCGCCGATCCCGCGATCTACGACCGCTTCGACGAGTTTCCCGGGGGCTTCGAAGAGTACGCCGAAATGCTCGACTGGGACGAGGAGTGGGACACGGTACTCGACGACTCGAACCCCCCTTTCTACGAGTGGTTCGTCGGCGGGGAGTTGAACGCGAGCCACAACTGCGTCGACCGCCACCTCGACGATCGCGGCGACGAAACCGCCATCCTGTGGGAGGGCGAGGATGGCGAGACCCGCGACCTCACCTACGACGATCTCCACGAGGCAGTCAACGAGACCGCGGCCGCGCTTCGGTCAGTCGGCGTCGAGGAGGACGACGTCGTCACGATCCACCTCCCGATGGTGCCGGCGCTCCCGATCACGATGCTCGCGTGTGCCCGGATCGGCGCGCCCCACAGCGTGGTCTTCGCGGGCTTCTCGGCGAACGCCCTCGCCGAGCGCGTCGGGAGTGCCGAGTCCGATCACGTCGTGACGATCGACGGCTACTACCGCCGTGGCGAGTTCCTCGATCACATCGAGAAGGCCGACCGGGCCCTCGAAGAAACTGACCGCGATCCCGCAGTCCTCGCGTGGACCCGCCACGACGAACCGGAGGTCGAGGTCAGCGACGAGTACACGATGATGTCGGCACTGCTGGACGACCACCGCGGCGAGACCGTCGAGCCGGTCAGTCGCGACGCCGAGGACCCCCTCTTCTTGATGTACACCTCCGGAACGACGGGCCAGCCGAAGGGCTGTCACCGGCCACAGCTATATCGTCTACGGCCCGCTCTCGCTCGGCACGACGTCGGTGATGTACGAGGGTGCGCCCGACCATCCCACCAGGAGCCGGATCTGGGAGATCGCCGAGTCCTACGATGTCGACATCTTCCACACCTCGCCGACCGCCGTCCGGCAGTTCATGAAGTGGGGCGAGGAGCACGTCGAGGGATACGACTTCGACTTCCGGCATATGACCACGGTGGGCGAGCCGATCCAGCCCGAGGCGTGGCTCTGGTACTACAAGCACATCGGCGACGAGAGCGCGGTCATCGTCGACACATGGTGGCAGACCGAGACCGGCGGTCACCTCATCACCAACCTCCCCGCGATTCATGACATGAAGCCGGGCAGCGCGGGCCGTCCCGCACCGGGGATCCAGCCGGCGATCTACGACGACAACGGCGAGGAGATCCCGCCCGCAAGCGGCGAGGCGGGCAACCTCGTGATCGAGCGCCCGTGGCCGGGCATGCTCCAGACCGTCTACGGCAACGACGAGCGGTTCATCTCGGAGTACTGGGAACGATTTTCGGACACGGATTCCGACGACGCGGCGGACTGGGTGTACGAGGCGGGCGACGGCGCGGTCCAGGCCGAGGACGGCTACTATCGCGTTCTCGGTCGACTCGACGACGTGATGAACGTCGCTGGCCACCGACTCGGGACGATGGAGCTCGAAAGTGCCGTCGCGGAGGTCGAGGACGTCGCCGAGGCCGCGGTCGCCGCGCGCGAGGACGCCCAAAAGGGTGAAGTGCCTGATGTCTACGTCACCGTCCGGGAGGGCGTCGAGGAGAGCGAGGCGGTCCGCGACCGGATCGTGAGCGCGATCGAGCGCGAGATCGGGAAGTTCGCGCGACCGAGCGAGGTGGTCTTCGTCGACGACCTCCCGAAGACCCGCTCGGGCAAGATCATGCGCCGACTGCTCGAGAACATCTCCAATGGCGACGAGCTGGGCAACACCACCACGCTGCGGGACCCGAGCGTCCCCGAGGCGATCCGGGATCAGGTTCAGGCCGACTGAACGGACTCTCGGCGGCTCGAACTCCAAAGACCCTTGTCGAACTCGCGCCAACTATCGGCATGGACCGACGGCGACCACCGCAGACCGACGAAGGGTGGTACGTGCTCCACGAGTTTCGAGCCGTGGACTGGGACGCGTGGCGGGCCGCGCCGGACCGCGAACGCGAGCGCGCGATCACGGAAGGCGTGGAGTATCTCGCCTCCCACGAGGCAGTCGAGGACGCCGAGGAAGGCGACTCGGCGGTCTTCAGCGTACTCGGCCACAGTAGTGATTTCCTCGTGCTCCACCTCCGACCCACGATGGCCCACCTCGACACCGCCGAACGCCGGTTCGAGCGAACCGCGCTCGCCGACTTCACCGAGCAGACCGACTCGTATCTCTCGGTCACGGAGGTGTCAGGGTACATGTCCGAGGAGTACTTCGAGGGCGAAGAGGTCGAGGACACGGGGATGGCGAACTACATCGAATCCAGGCTCAAACCCGAGATTCCCGACGCCGACCACGTCTCCTTCTATCCGATGGACAAGCGCCGCGACCCCGAGTACAACTGGTACGACCTCCCGTTCGACGAGCGGGCCGACCTCATGGCGGGCCACGGCGACATCGGCCGGGAGGACGCGGGCCGGGTCACCCAGATCATCTCGGGGAGCGTTGGCCTCGACGACCACGAGTGGGGCGTCACCCTCTTTGCGGACGACCCTGCGGACATCAAGGAGCTGCTCTACGAGATGCGCTTCGACCCGTCGAGTTCGCGCTACGCCGAGTTCGGCCGCTTTCGCTTCGGCCGGCGCTTCCCGCCAGGCGATCTCGGCGCGCTGCTCGACGGCGAACCGATCCCAACGGGCGAGGACACCGGCCATCCCCACGGCGACGCGAGCGCACACGGTGAGAGCCACGACGAAGCGAGCCAGCACGACGACCGAAACGACCACGCCACGGACGACGAAGCCGACATCCGCGACGCGCTCGCCGACGAGGACATCTACGCCGGCCAGCCCCACGGCGAGGACGTCCACGCGATGGTGCTCTACTCCGAGGCCGACCCCACGGATCTCGCCGGCGACGTCGACGGTCTCCGCGGGAACTTCGAGCACTACGATACGCACGTCAAGACCGCGGTTTACGAAAATCCCGATGGGGGGGATGTGGCGGTCGTGAGCATCTGGGACACCGCGAGCGCCGCCGAGACCGCCGGTGGCTTCCTCGCCGACCTTCCAGGAATCGTCTCGCGTGCGGACGTCGGCGAACTGGAGGGCGAGGAGGCGGGCTTCGGCACGATGGGCATGTTCTACACCACGAAGCCCGAACACCGCGAGGAGTTCGTCGCGAAGTTCGCCACCGTCGGCGACCTCCTCGATGACATGGACGGCCACCACGAGACCGACCTCCTCGTCAACCGCGCGGACGAGAACGACATGTTCATCGCCAGCCAGTGGCGCTCGCGCGAGGACGCGATGGAATTCTTCCGGAGCGATGCGTTCGCCGACACCGTCTCGTGGGGCCAGGACGTGCTCGCGGATCGGCCGCGGCACGTTTTCCTCACCTGAACCTTTTTACTGCGGGAGGATCGCGCTCGCTGCGCTCACGCGACCTCCGCTTGCAAAAAAGGTTCATCAAAAACTCCCGCTCGCTCACTCCGGAAGAGCGAAGCTCTTCCGTGCTCTCGTTCGCCGTTCGGCTCACGAGAACTCCGTTCGCTCGCGGTGGAACTGCTGGCGTCTACCGCCACAGCACCGCCGAAGCCCCCGCTCCCGTTGGTCGCTCGCCCTTCGTCCACCAGGCCCGCAACTGCACCGCCACGCATCCATAAGCCGTCCCCACCGAACGCCTTGCACCAAGCGCTGTTCAAACCGTTCATGGACGGAAATGGTCGGAAGAGCCGGCAAGACGCCAAACGACCGCAGCCGTTCATCCCTGTCGACGACCACCGTTCGCCCGTCATGTCCGATGTGTCGCTCGACTCGACCGACGGTCGCTCCGGCACCGACTCGCCAGATGCGGCTCCACCGGTGACGCCCGACACCGCCTTCGCCGCGTTGGCCGACCAGCGGCGGCGCATCGTCGCCACCGCGCTCCGCGAGCACACCGGCGACACCATGGCCATCGAGGCGCTCGTCGATTACGTCGTCTCGCAGGGAGCACCCTCCGGATCGACCCGCCGGCACGCCCACACGTCGATCGCCGACGTCGAACTCCCGAAACTCGACGATTGGAGCCTCGTCGAGTACGACAGCGCCCGGAAAACGGTTCGCTACGTCGCCTCACCGCTCGTCGAGGGACTGCTGGCACAGATCACCGAACACGACGACCGATAGCTCAGTCGCCGGCGTACGCCGCGCCGATCGCGTCGAGGTCGGCTCCCTCGACCGAGGACCGAAAGCCCGCCATTCCGTCGTCGCGCTCGATGTCGAAGTCGCGCTCGTAGAGATCGCCAACCCGGTCCAGTTCTTCGGCC
>PXSV01000062.1:0-5896 GCA_003022685.1 Halobacteriales archaeon SW_9_67_24
TCGCGGGGTATCTCGTCCACGACCTCCACGAGTCGCTGCCGTTCATCGTGCTCGACTCGCTCGAGGCGCTCGACTCCAATCGGATCGCAGCACTGGTCGAGTACTTCGGCGAGTACGCCGAATACCTCGTTGTCGCGCTCCTCCCCGAGGATGCCGCCGCGCTCGGCGACGAGTACCAGCGTGTGACGGACATCTGAAACGATATCACGGATCTCCCCGTTGCTATCGGTCGGATGGATAGCCTCACGTACAAAACTGATCGCACTTTCGACTCCGTTGTTGCGCTCAACAGGAGAACCGCACCGTAGACGAAAACCGGGCAGAGATCCCCCAACATCCGCGGATAGTACTCCGTAGTCGATCCGGCCCGATCGATGGGCTATCCATTTGGTTTTGCGTAACTACGGCGCAGTAGTCCCGAAGTCGAACGTGCGGGGCGGGAACCTCTCTCCTTTGTTTACGGGCGAGCGTCTTCAGATACCGGAGTGGTCGAACGACTCGGTGGTCGCCTCGTCCTCGTGCTCTCCGTCCCCGAGAGTATTCGACAGCGGTATCGGATCATCATTCAGTGTTCACACGGGCCGCGCGTTCCGCTCCCGATCACGTTCGTGGAGTCGCTCGTGCGGGATGGCGTTCGAACCCACTCCATCCCGAGCAGTCCCCGCTCGGAGCGATGGCCCTTCACCAAGAATTAAATCCCGGTCCGCCGAACGTCCGTTCCATGACACTCGACGTCGGCGTTCTCGGTTATCGGTTCATGGGACAGGCACACGCGAACGCGCTCGCGCGGCTTCCGATGTTCTTCCCGGACGCGCCGGAGGCAAAGCGCCACACGCTCGTCGGCCGCGACGAGGACGCACTCGCCGAGGCCGCCGACCAGTTGGGCTTCGCCCACACCGAGACCGACTGGGAGATGGCGCTCGACGAAGTCGACGTCTTCTACAACCTCGGGCCGAACCACGTCCACCCCGAGCCGAGCATTGCGGCGCTCGAACGCGACATCCCGGTGTTCTGTGAGAAACCGCTCGCGCCCACCAGAGAGGACGCCGAGCGCATGGCCGAGGCGGCCGCAGGAAGCGACGCCCCCGCAGGAATCGCGTTCAACTACCGGTACGTGCCCGCGATCCAGTACGCTCGGAACCTGATCGCGGCGGGCAACCTCGGCGAGATCCGCCACGTCCGCGCGAGCTACTTCCAGGACTGGCTCGCCGACCCCGACGCACCGTGGGAGTGGCGGCTCGACGAGGACCTCGCCGGTAGCGGGGCGCTCGGCGACCTCGGCGCGCACTCGCTCGACCTCGCACGATTCCTCGTCGGCGACCGTGCAGGAGAAATCGAGCGTCTCAGCGGCCAGCTCCGGACGTTCGTCGAGGAGCGCCCGGTCAGTGGTGACGGAAGCGAAGGCGAGACCCGCGAGGTGACGGTCGACGACGCCTACACCGCCCAGGCCGCGTTCGCAAACGGCGCGACCGGCGTTTTCGAGGCCTCGCGGTACGCCACCGGCCACGACAACGCGAACACCATCGAGGTCAATGGTTCGGCGGGGAGCCTCCGCTTCGACCTCGAACGCCTGAACGAACTGGAGTACCACGCTGCCGACGAGCGCGGGTTCCGGACGATCATGGTGACGGAGGCCGAGGACCCCTATATCGACCACTGGTGGCCACCGGGCCACGTCATCGGGTGGGAGCACACGTTCGTCCACGAGAACTACGAGTTCCTGTCGAGCGTCGCCGCCGACGAGCCCTACGACCCGAACTTCGCCGACGGCCTCGCGGTCCAAGAACTCATGGACGCGATCGAGCGCAGCGACGACGCCGGCGAGTGGGTCGACCTCTCCTGAGTCGAGACGGCGACAGCCGACCGATACGGGCTCGTTGCCCGATCATCGGTTGTCCGTTCCGGTTTCGAGCGTGTCGAGCGCCCGATCGTGTATCGGCCGTGTCAGTACGGGATTCCGACCGGAACGCTCCCCTCTCTCCCCCCGGTCAACTACTCGACGACCGGGTTTTCGAGCGTGCCGATTCCCTCGACCTCGGCCGCGACGGTGTCGCCTGGTTCGAGCAGTTCGGGCGGCTCGCGGAAGATGCCGACGCCGCCGGGGGTGCCGGTCGAGATCACGTCGCCGGGCCGGAGCGTCATGCTCGCGGAGATGTACTCCACGAGCTCGTCCACGTCGAAGACGAACTGTTCGGTGTTCGAGGACTGCCGCGCTTCGCCGTTCACCCGGCAGGCGATGTCGAGACCGTTCGGGTCGATGTCGCCGGCGGCGAGGGTCGGTCCCATCGGCGCGAACGTGTCGTAGCTCTTGCCCCGGAAGAACTGGCCGTCGGCGTTCTGTGCGTCGCGCCCGCTGACGTCGTTCAATACCGTGTACCCCGCGACGTACTCCCTGGCGTCGGCCGCATCGACGTTCCTGGCTTGTCGTCCGACGACCACGGCGAGTTCGACCTCGTAGTCAACCTGCTCGCCCGGCGGATGGACGATCGGGTCGCCGGGGTTCGTCACACACGTTGCGGCCTTGCTGAACAGCAGCGGTCGCTCGGGGATCTCCTCGTCCTGTTCCTCGGCGTGATCCCGGTAGTTGAGCCCGACACAGACGATCTTCCCCGGTGTGGGGACCGGCGCGAGGACGCCCGCGTCGTCGTCGACCCGCGGAAGGGCCCCCTGGCCGAGCGCGTCGCGGACCGCCCCGAGGTAGCTCTCGTTACAGAACGCGTCGAGCGTCGGCGCTCCGGGGGATCGGTCCCCGAGCGCGTACGTGTCCCCGTCGTCCCGAACACCCCATCGCGGCACAGCGCCGGTCGTGTATCGAACGAACTGCATCGTTCCCACCGACTCCGGGGCCGTACTTAAGGATTGGAGAAACGCTACCTCGCCTTCGTCGCCGGAACGTTTATCCGCGAACGTGGAGACTCCCTCCCCATGGACATCGGCGTACTCACCGTCCCGCTGGCGGACCAGTCGAAGGAAGACGCCTTCGAGTACCTCGCGAGCATCGGGGTCGACGCCGTCGAACTCGGCTGTGGCGGCTTCGTCGGCGACGACCACCTCTCTCAAGCGGAGTACCGCGGCGACGAGGACGCCCAGGCCGACCTCCACGACCTGCTCGACGAGCACGACCTCCGGATCTCGGCGCTCGCGACCCACAACAACCCGCTCCATCCCGACGACGATCGGTCGAGCGAGGCGGACGAGGACCTCCGGGGAGCGATCGAACTCGCGGGCGAACTCGGCGTCGACGCCGTGACGTGTTTCTCGGGGCTTCCCGCGGGCGGCCCGAACGACGAGACGCCGAACTGGATCACCGCGCCGTGGCCGACCGAACACGCCGAGATGCTCGACTACCAGTGGGAGGAGGTCGGGATCCCCTACTGGTCGGCGATCGACGATCACGCCGAGGAGCACGGCGTGGACGTCGCGATCGAGATGCACCCCAACATGCTGGTCTACGAACCCGAGGGGATGGTCCGCCTGCGCGAGGCCACGGGCGAGCGCATCGGCGCGAACTACGATCCATCCCACCTCTACTGGCAAGGCATCGACATCACGGACTCGATCCGCTACCTGGGTGAGCACGACGCGATCCATCACTTCCACGCGAAGGACACGAAAGTGTACGAAGCGAACGCCCGGACGAAGGGCGTGCTCGACACCGCGCCGTACACCGCCGAGGAGGACCGATCGTGGCTGTTCCGCTCGATCGGCTACGGCCACGGCGAGACCCACTGGAAGGACGTCGCGAGCACCCTCCGGATGGTGGGCTACGACGACGTGATGAGCATCGAACACGAGGACTCGCTCACCAGCGGCCGCGAGGGTCTGGAGAAAGCGGTCGACGTGCTCGACCGGGCAGTGTTCGAGACCGAGCCGGGTGAGGCGTACTGGGCGTAACAACTCTGCCCAAGTTGAGTCCCTCGGCGACGTACCTGGAGAGGTCCCGCGCTCGCCGAACGCGACGGCCTGCTTGACGGGCCGACCGCGATCCACACTGCTGATGATCGATGCCGACGAGCAGTCGGTGAGCCGGACGGTGCTCTCCGAACCTCACGGACTGGCGACGCCGGCGGTGACTGCTGAGTGCCTACAAACAACGGGTGTGCATCCGCTCGGCAGCGCCGTCGATGACGGTCCGGTCGGTCGGAGCCGCTGGAGAGCGGTCAGTGGACGCTGCGCTCGTCGTCGGTGTCGATGTCCTCGATCGGGTCGTGGTTCCCGAAGTCGGGCGTCGGGCCCTCGTCCAGCGTGGCCCACGCGGCGGCGTTCGCGAGCACCCGCTGGACCGCGTCGTCGTGATAAACTGGATAGGTCTCGTGGCCGGGTCGGAAGTAAAACACCCGGCCGCTGCCGCGGCGGTAACAACAGCCCGACCGGAACACCTCGCCGCCCTCGAACCACGAGGCGAACACCAGCGTGTCCGGGGCCGGGATATCGAACCGTTCGCCGTACATCTCGGCCTCGGGCACCTCGATGTACTCGTCGATCCCGTCGGCGATCGGGTGGCCCGGTTCCACGGTCCAGAGCCGCTCGGTCTCGGCGGCCTCGCGCCATTTGAGCGAGCACGTGGTGCCCATCAGCTTCCGGAAGATCTTCGAGTAGTGTGCGGAGTGCATCACGATGAGTCCCATCCCGTCGAGAACGCGCTCGTGGACCCGCTCGACGATCTCCTCGGCGACCTCGTCGTGGGCGGCGTGGCCCCACCACGTCAGTACGTCGGTGTCGTCGAGCACCCCGTCCGTGAGACCGTGTTCGGGTTCGTCGAGCGTCGCCGTCCGCGTGTCGAAGCCGTGCGATTCGAGCGCCTCGGCGACGGTGGCGTGGATCCCGTCGGGGTACACCTCCGCGACGGTGTCGCTTTCTCGCTCGTGTCGGAACTCGTTCCAGACCGTGACGGTCGTCATACCCGTACGTCCGCCGTTCGGCCGTTAAGCGTTCGGGTCGCCACCACCGTCGGCGCGGGCGTTTCCGACGGTGCGGAGGGGCGACCCACCGATGCGACCGCGATGGTTACGGCCGGTCGGACATGGCACCGGTCAGGGAGGATCGCGTCGTCGAGATCCGTGCGTCGAAATCCTCGCGCTCGGCGGCGACCCCATCGACGAAAGGCTCCGTGCATGGGTCGCGGGCAGCGTCGCGAGTGAGTCGACGAGGGGGATCCGGCAAAACTAATCGCGTCGAGCGAGGGGACGACGTAACGGGAGAACGCCGACCCCGATGTCCCCTGGACCGTTCGACTGCGATCGGTGCTCGTTTCGGCCGAAGCCGTCACGGCGTCCACCGGCCGCCGCCACGGCCGTCGGACGCTTCGCCGTCGTTCGATCCCGTTCCGGCGGGCGGCTGCGGCGGTTTGCGGTACTCGAGTCCGGCCTCTTTCATCAGTCGGCGACAGCTCGGCTCGGAGTACTCGGTGTCGAACGCGTCGCGCACGAACCGACCGACGAGCGCTGGCGTCCACGCCGGCTCGTCGTAGCCGACCTCGGTCGGGGGCTCGTGGAGCGCGGCCTCGAACGCCTCGCGCTGGTCCGCGGTGAGCTTTCGTGGCCGCCCGGACCGCGGTGCGTCGGTGACCGCCTGGTCGAGCGGTCCGTCGTCGAGGCGCTTGAGCCAGCTGTAGATCGTCCGCCGCTGGACGCCGTACCACTCGGCGAGTTCGGTCTGGGTGATCCCGTTTTTGTACGCGATCGCCGCGGTGAGGCGCTGGGCCGGCTTCGCGTCGCTCACCTCGTCGAGTGCCTCCTGGAGTCGTTCGATCGATATTTCGTCGAGGTGATCCACGTCCTACCTCCGCACTCCGGGTGGAAAGTTCTGACGGCATATGGCGATTCAGAATCGGGAGCGCTCCCGCGAAGCCCGCGTTCCGAACGAGCATGGCTGTCTCGATCGTCTATCGATCGTT
>PXSV01000062.1:6059-13142 GCA_003022685.1 Halobacteriales archaeon SW_9_67_24
AGCTTCTTCGTGGCGAAGCCGGTGACGCCACCCGCGAGCGCGCTGCCGCCGAAGGCCGTCCCGAGATTGCCGAGCGCGGTTTCGAACCCGATCACGTGTTCTCTTTTCGTTCGTGGTCACGGGGGGACTTATAGGTAGGCGGTCAGGCCGCGTCGCGAGGCTCAGCAAAGATGCTCAGCGCGAAGACCGAAGCGGCTCCGTGACTCGCCATCGACCGCGCGGCAGCCGAGACGCAAGCCGTTTGTTCGCGGTCACCGTTCCTTCGAGCAGTGACCGACGCGAACGACGATGGACCGGGCGAGAGCGAAACGGGGGCCGAACCGGCGGAACGAACCGTCGATACCGGATCGACGATGACGGCCGAGGAGTTCCGGGCGGCACTCGAAGCCCTCGGCCGGCCCGTCGCGACGGCGGCAGAGGTGGCACGCGAACGCAACTGGACGCACGCCCAGGCGAGCGATGCGCTCGACGAACTGGCCGAAACCGCCGGGATCGAGCGCACGGACGTCACGGATGATCCCGTGGTCTGGTATCCGACCGAGTTCGCCGCGTTCGTTGACCGCGAACACGTCATCGTCTTTCCGGAGCGCCGCGAGATCGTGGTCGAACATCCCGAGCAGTTCACCCGAGCCCAACTCACCCAGTTCGCCCACCTCGTCGATTCGTCGGGCGAGGGAGCCTCCATCTACGAGATCCGCGAAGAGGACGTCTGGTGGTCGCCGCACGACCACCTCGACGCGTTCATCGGGACTCTCCGGGACGTGCTTCCGGAGCGCGCGCCCGACCTGGAGGAGTGGATCGCGAGCCAGTGGGATCGCGCGAGACAGTTCGCGCTGACCACCCATCCCGACGGGTACACCGTGCTCGAAGCCGGGAACCCCTCCCTCATGGGCAACGTCGCCCGCCAGCACCTCGACGACGACCACCTCCACGCGCCGATCACCGACACCGAGAGCTGGGTGGTCGAGGGATCGGAGAGCGAGATCAAGCGGACGCTCTACGACGCGGGCTACCCCGTCCAGGACCAGCGCGACCTCGAACGCGGTGCGGAACTCGCCGTCGATCTCGGGTTCGAACTCCGCGAGTACCAGCGCGAGTGGGTCGAGCGGTTCCTCGAATCGGGTGCGGGCGTGCTGGTCGGACCACCGGGCAGCGGGAAGACGATCGCCGCGATCGCCGCGCTGGCCGACGTCGGCGGCGAAACGCTCGTACTCGCGCCGAGCCGCGAACTCGCGGGCCAGTGGCGCGACCAACTCCTCGCTCACACCGATCTCGCAGCCGACCAGGTCGGCGAGTACCACGGTGGCGAGAAGTCGATCCGACCGGTGACGATCGCCACCTACCGAACGGCCGGGATGGATCGCCACCGCAAACTCTTCGACGAGCGCCGGTGGGGCCTGATCGTCTACGACGAGGTGCACCACATCCCAAGCAAGGTGTTCCGTCGGAGCGCGGATCTCCAGGCCAAACACCGGCTCGGTCTGTCGGCGACACCGGTCCGGGAGGACGACAAAGAATCAGAAATATTCACACTCATCGGGCCGCCGATCGGGACCGACTGGGCGGAGCTGTTCGAGGCGGGGTTCGTCGCCGAACCCGAGGTCGAGCTCCGATACGTGCCGTGGGGGAGCGAGATCGACCGCGAGGCGTACGCGAGCGCCGAGGGCCACGAGCGCCGCCGGGTCGCCGGCACGAACTCGGCGAAGCTCGACGCCGTCCGCTCCTTGCTCGACGACCATCCCGACGCGAAGGCGCTGGTGTTCGTCGACTGGCTCGAACAGGGCAAGGAGTATGCCGACGCGCTCGATGTGCCGTTCATCAGCGGCGAGACCCGCCATCCCGAGCGCGAGCGGCTGTTCGACGAGTTCCGGCGTGGCGAACGCACTCGCCTGATCGTCTCGCGGGTCGGCGACGAGGGGATCGACTTGCCGAACGCGGAGGTCGCCATCGTGGCCTCCGGACTGGGCGGGTCGCGCCGCCAGGCGTCCCAGCGTGCCGGCCGGACGATGCGCCCGGCGGGCAACTCCCGGATGTACGTTCTCGCGACCCGAGGCACTCGCGAGGAGGAGTTCGTGACTGTCCGAGACCGAAATCGACGACCCGACCAGTTCGTAGCGAACGTCGCACCGACCGCCGACGCAGATGGACGAGCGTGGAATGCCGTCATCCATCCGACCGGACAAATTCGAGCAGTTAGTTACGACTTTAGCTTCGAACGGACGAACATCCGCTGATAACAACAGTAGTGTTGTTACGTTCTCGTGTCGCGACGCCGTGTGACCGTTCCGTCCCCGCGGGCGAGAGCAGTTGTGAGATGGGTGAACCATCCGACGAGGCCTGGACCAACACGATCCCACTTACCCGTCTGCGACAGTTCCGCTCTGTAGAACGGTCTTTCCACCCGGTTCCATCCTAAACGGATCGTCCTCCGATTTCGCCAAGCCACCTATGATCGGCGAGAACGCACGATACGCGGCCGTCTCCGGCTTTCCACCGCTCGTTCCGTTCCGCTCGGTACGGTTTTGGGGTGGCCGCTTGGTATCACAACATCCGTGTTTCGTGTTCACACACCTGCACTTGTCCCACATGACGGAATACATGGCGTCGTTCCGTGAACCGTCTGTGGGTCGTTGCTGTGTACGAACGTGTATCTTTTTCCATAGGACCGGCGATCGATGGGACAGCGGAAGCACCGATCTCGCCCCGATTCCCGATTACAACGAGGATTCATACGGTCGGTTGGAAGCCCTTCCGGGATCGACCGCACGACGGCGTGCGGTCGCACCGGTAACCGCTTCCAACCGACCCTATCGGACCCTTCCCATCCTCTTCCCATATCACTGAACGAACCCATCGTTCGATTTTCACTTGTAGTCGGGGGCTAATCCGATCACGAAGGCACGTACCCGAACTGAGCTTTCTCCCATGATACGGAACGTTTAGGTGGGTGGCGAGAGGCGTTCTTCGGCATGGTAACGGACGACGAAACGATCGGCGCGGTCGGTCGGGCGCTCGACATCGTGGAGCTGCTTCGCGAACGGGGGGTAGCGACGCTGTCCACCGTCGCGACCGAACTCGACGTGAGCAAGAGCACGGCCCACCGTCACCTCCGGACGCTGGAGGAGCGCGAGTACGTGGTCGAGCGCGACGACGGGTTCCACCTCGGGCTCCGATTCCTCGACCTCGGGGAGTTCACCCGGCGATGTCGACCCGAGTATCGCCTCGCGAAGGAGAAGGTAATCGAACTCGCCGACGAGGTGGACGAGCGGGTGCAGTTCATGGTCGAGGAACACGGGCGGGCCGTCTACGTCCACCAGCACTCGGGTCGCCACGCGGTCGAGGCCGACACCCATCCTGGCAAGCGCGTCCCGATCCACGCGAGCGCGGGCGGACTCGCGATTCTCGCCGAACTTTCCTCGAAAACCGTCGATCGGATCGTCGATCGCCACGGTCTCCCGTCCGTCACAGCGAAGACCCTCTCGACGCGCGAGGCCTTGGAGCGCGAACTCCAGGCGACCCGCGAACGAGGGTACAGCGTCAACGACCAGGGGATCATCGAAGGGCTCCGCGCCGTCGGTGCGCCGGTGACGGGACCCGACGGCGAGGTCATCGGCGGGCTGAGCATCTCCGGGCCGATCAACCGGATGGAAGGCGAGCGACTCGACGAGCGGATCCCGTCGCTCCTGCTCGGCACGACGAACGAGCTCGAACTCAACATCGCCTATCAGTAGTCGAGCGGAACTCCCTCGCCGACGGCTCGGTTTTTTATACGCGGGGCGAGAACCCGACGAGCGTATGCTAGACGGCTACGAGATGCACGACCTGACCCAGCCGTGGTGTGAACACACCCCGGCGTGGCCGACCTACGACAACCCCAAGGTGTGGTACGAGAAGAGCCTCGACACCGAGAAGGTCAACGGCCAGAAGATCGAGTTCATGAACCACACCGGAACCCATCTCGACGGCGAGAAACACTTCGACGCGAGCGGCCGGGACATCGAGTCGATGGGGCTCGACGAGCTCGTCGGCGAGGCGGTCATCGCGGACATCTCCGACGAAGTCGGGGACTACGATGTCTATACCAGCGACATGATCGAGGACGCGGTCGACGTTCGGGAGGGCGACATCCTCTTCATCCATACCGGCTACCAGCAACACGGGTGGCACCGCGAAGAGGCCGATCCCCACAAGTTCTTCTGCAAGCATCCCGGTCCGAACGCGGAGTTCGCCGAGTGGTGTGCGGAGAAGGGACTCAACTACCTCGTCCTCGACTGCGGGAGCGCCGACCACCCGATGAACACCGTCGTTCGGGACGTGCGTCCCGAACTCGCCGACGAGGCCGCCGACCACTTCGGCGTCGACGACCTCGACGAGATCTTCCCGCCGGAGGGCTACCAGCTGATGCACACCGAACTGTTCCCCAAGGGGATCGTCCACGTCGAGAACGCCGAAGTCCCTGAGGAACTCCTGAACGAACGGGTGCAGATCGGCACCTTCCCGTGGCGGTTCCGGGGGGGCGAATCGAGCGTCTGTCGGTGCGTCGCGTTCACCGAAGCCTAAGCGGTTCCCGTCCTCGACACCGGACAATGGGTGCTAGCGGGCAACGCTTTTTACACCGCGGTGCGCGCGATACTTCCATGGACGCTTCCGGGTACGTACTGGAGGGTGTGTCCGTCCTCGACCTGTCGACGTTCGTGACCGGCGGGTTCTGTTCGCTGATGCTTGCGAACCAGGGCGCGGACGTGGTGAAGATCGAACGCCCGGACGCCGGCGACGACATCCGCCACTCCGGGCCGCCCTTCGTCGACGGCGAGTCGCCGTACTACTGGTCGGTCAACTACGATAAGCGGAGCGTCGAACTCGATCTCAAATCCGACGCCGGCCGCGAGGCGCTGTACGATCTCGCGGGCGAAGCCGACGTGTTCATCCAGAACTATCGGCCCGGGACGGCCGAACGGCTCGGCGTCGACTACGATCGGATCGCCGCCGAAAACGAGGAGATCGTCTACTGTGCCGTCTCAGCGTTCGGCCAGACCGGCCCGTGGCGAGGGCGTCCGGGCTACGATCTGCTGGTTCAGGGACTCAGCGGGATCATGGACGTCACCGGCGATCCCGACGGCCGGCCCGCGAAGGTCGGGCTGCCGATGACCGATCTCATCACGGGGATGTGGGCCGCGTTCGGGATCGTCACCGCGCTCTATCGGCGCAGGGCCACCAGTGAGGGCGAGTACATCGATCTCGGGATGCTCGACGCGACTCTCCCGTGGCTCACCAAACAGGCCGGGAAGGTGTTCGCCGACGAGGAACCGGAGCGGATGGGAACCAAGGACCCGGTGTTGGCTCCCTATCAGACCTTCCGGACGGCCGACGGGCACATCAACGTCGCCTGCCTCAACCAGAAACTCTGGCGAGCGTTCTGTGGGGCGATCGATCGCGAGGACCTCGCCGAGGACGAGCGGTTCGCGACCAACGCCGACCGGGTCGACTCGATGGACGAACTCGAAGCCGAGATCGAGCACACGCTGACCGATCGTTCGACCGACGAGTGGCTGGGGCGGTTTCTGGAGGCCGGCGTTCCGGCTGCTCCGGTTCAGGGTGTCGAGGACGCGCTCTATAACGAACAGACCGCCGAGCGCGACGTCGTGGGCACACTTTCGAGCGACGACGGCGACCGCGAAGTGTCCGTCGTCGAACACCCACTCAACTTCGAGCACGCGACCAGCGGTTTCCGCTCGCCGCCGCCGCGTCTCGGCGAGCACACCCGCGAGGTCCTCCGTGAGGCCGGCTACGACGAGGCAACCATCGATCGACTGTTCGATCGCGGCGTCGTCGGCAGTGAGACCGACGCGACGAAGTGAGCACCACCGCCGGCCGCCCCCCGGGATTCCGACCCACCGTCCAAACCGCCGGAAGCGGAAGGGACCCGCCACCGCGCAAAGCTTTATCACGGCATCGTCCCACACTCTCATAATGATCGATCATGAGTACTGATACGCCCGAGGGAGCCGCGAGTCGACCGACGCGGGCAGTCTCGCTCACGGTGAACGGCGAGACGGCCGAAGCCGAGGTCGAACCCCGGCTGAAGCTCTCGGATTTCCTCCGGAACCACTGCGGTCTCCGTGGGGTTCGGGTCGGCTGCGAACACGGCGTCTGTGGGGCGTGTACGGTGAGTCTCGACGGCGACATCGTGAAGAGCTGCCTCGTCTACGCGGTCCAGGCCGACGGCCGCGAGATCGGCACCGTCGAGGGGCTCGCCGAGGGCGGCGAACTCGGTCCCGTGCAACGGGCGTTCCACGAGGAGCACGCCCTCCAGTGTGGCTTCTGCACCAGCGGGTTCGTGATGGCGACCCGCGACCTCCTCGAACGGAACCCCGACCCCTCCGACGAGGAGATCAGGAAGGGACTCGCGGACAACATCTGTCGGTGCACTGGCTATCAGAACATCTACGAGGCCGTCCACCGGGCCGCCGAGGAGATGGACACGAACGGGGACTCGGATCCGGATGGGGGCCCGGAGGCCGACGCGGAGGCGGACTGATGTCGGGAGCCGAAACCGGGCCCGACTCCATACCGGAAACGGGTGGCGACGCGAGCGCGGACGAGCGGACGGAATCGTTCACCGGATCGGGGCTCGAACGCGTCGAGGACCACCGCATTCTCACCGGCGAGGCCGAATACGTCCACGACATCGCGCCCGAGGGCTGTCTCCACATGGCGCTCCTCCGGACGACCCATCCCCACGCCACGATCGAATCGATCGACACGAGCGCCGCCGAGGAGCACCCCGACTGCGACCTCGTGTTGACGGGGGCGGACCTCCAGGAGGAGTACTATCCGATGCCTTGTGGCCTCCCCGGTTTCGAGGAGTGGTCGCTCGCGGTCGACCGGGTGCGGTTCGTCGGCGAGCCCGTCGCGGCGGTCGTCGCCACCGACCGCTACGCCGCCGAGGACGCTATCGACGAGATCGACATCGACTACAAGACCCTCGAACCCGTTGTCGATCCCAACGACGCGTTCGACGACGACGTGGTGCTTCACGAGGACGTCGGGACCAACGTCCCCGACGGCGAGGAGTTCGTCTTC
>PXSV01000063.1:0-7759 GCA_003022685.1 Halobacteriales archaeon SW_9_67_24
CGGCTCCTACGGCGGGTACAGCGCGTACTGCCAGACGACGCTGTACGGCGACCTCTACGACGCCGGCATCGCGTGGATCGGCCTCACCGATCTGGCGGACATGTACGAGAACACGATGCCTCACTTTCGTACGGAACTGATGGAGAAGAACCTCGGGACGCCGGAGGAGAACCCCGAGCTCTACGACGAGCGCAGCCCCGTCAACTACGTCGATGAGGTCTCGGCCCCGCTCCTGATGGTCCACGGCGTCAACGACCGCCGGGTTCCCGTCTCCCAGGCACGCATCTTCCGCGATGCGCTCGACGAGCATGGCTACACTGAGGGCGAAGAGGGCGACTACGAGTACGTCGAACTCGGCGAGGAGGGCCACGCTTCCTCCGACATCGACCGGAAGATCCGCTTTTTCCACGTGCTCGACGACTTCCTCGATCGGCGGCTCGGCGGCGCGACTATCGAAGGAGCCGCCGACTGACGCCAGGCAACGTTCGAGCAGTCCGACCGCAGGCTATCGAACGCTCCCGTCACGTCCGGACTCCCGCAGGCTGCCGAGCGCTCCCATCACGTCCGGACTCGACCGTGGCCGTCAAGCGGATTATGTTGCCGGTTTCGGTCGGGTGATGACGCTGCCCCCGAGTGTAACACGGGGATGAGTGACGCACAACAGCCGGACGATACGACGGCGCACACGGACCACGAGGAGCACGACACCGAGGGACCTGGCTACGCGACGCCCCAGGCCGCGATCGAGGAGTCCGAACCCGAGGCGGTCGCGTATGTGATGGGACTCTACGTTGGAACGGACGTCGACGCGCCCGACTTCCTCGGGGTGGTCGATGTCGATCCCGATTCGGAGACCTACACCGAGATCATCGACCGCGTGGAGATGCCGAACCGGGGCGACGAGCTCCACCACTTCGGCTGGAACGCCTGCTCGTCGTCGTGTCACGCCGAGGGCCTCGAACGACGCCATCTCGTGATCCCCGGCCAGCGCTCCTCGCGCATCCACGTCGTCGACACGAAGAATCGACGCAACCCCGAACTCGAATCGGTGATCGAACCCGAGGAGGTGTTCGAGCACGACCTCTCCGCACCGCACACCACCCACTGCATTCCCGACGGCCAGATCCTGATCTCGATGCTCGGGGACGCCGACGGCGACCTTCCCGGCGGGTTCCTCGCGCTCGACGAGAACTTCGAGGTCGACGGCCGGTGGGAGTCGCCGGGCGAGATCGAGATGAACTACGACTACTGGTATCAGCCCCGGCACAACGTGATGGTCTCCTCGGAGTGGGCCGCGCCGAAGACCTACTATCCGGGGTTCGACCTCGACGACGTCGAGGCGGGCAACTACGGCCAGCGACTCCATGTCTGGGACTGGGAGAACAGAACTGTCGAACAGACCCTCGATCTCGGCGAGGAGGGGCTGATCCCGCTCGAAGTCCGCTTCCTCCACAGCCCCGAGGCGACCCACGGCTACGTCGGCGCGGCGATGTCCTCCAATATCTTTCATTTCTACGATTCGGGTGGCGAGTGGCGCGCGGAGAAGGTCATCGACGTCGAGGCGCGCGAGCACGACGGCTGGGATATGCCCGTGCCTGGTCTCGTCACCGACCTCCTCGTGTCGATGGACGATCGCTACCTCTTTTTCTCGAACTGGCTCCACGGCGACGTCCGGATGTACGACGTCTCGGACCCGGCGAACCCCCGGCTCGCCGATCGGATCTGGGCCGGTGGCCACTTCGGCGACCCAGCCCCAGTGCAGGACCGCGAACTCGCTGGCGGGCCACAGATGCTCCAGCTCTCGCTCGACGGCGAGCGCCTCTACTGGACCACCTCGCTGTTTTCGAGCTGGGACAACCAGTTCTACCCCGAGGAGGCCGAGCAGGGGTCGGTGATGCTCAAGGCCGACGTCGATCCACGAAACGGCTCCATGCGCCTCGACGAGGAGTTCCTCGTGGACTTCGGCGACCTTCCCGATGGTCCGGCGCGCGCCCACGAGATCCGGTGGCCGGACGGCGACTGCACGAGTGACGTCTGGCAGTAGCGCACACGCCGTCGTCCTCGTGTGGCGGGACGGCCAGGACGGAAGCGACGAGCGCGAAGAGCACGAGGAGCGGCTGTCCGTCGCGGGGAACGAGACCGTCCTCGCGGCCGCCGAGCGCGCTGGCGTCGCGCTCCCCTTCGGCTGTCGCACCGGCGCGTGTGCGACCTGCACCGGGCAACTCCTCGACGGGCGGATCGAACACGCTCGTCCGCCACGGGCGCTGAAGGAGCGCCACCGCGAGGCGGGCTACGTGCTGCTGTGCATCGCCGAACCCCGGTCGGACTGCCGGATCGCGGTCGGAGCCGACGTCCAGGCCGAGCTGGTCTCGAACCCGTGGCGCTGAACCGCGGTCGTCCGGCTCAAGCCCGACTACTGACGTATGCGACCGCCGCGCGCCACGGCACCAGCAGGGCGAGCCCGACACCGAGCGAGACGAGGACGAACGGGATCGCGAACCCGCCAGGAAAGATCGACGCCGCGCGGAGCACCTGACCGACATACACCGCCCCGAGCCACGCGAGCGCGGTCCGTCCAACTGCGGTGCCGACCGATCGATGGACGACCGGTGCGTACGCACCGACGAGGACCGAGACGAGCGTCCACCCGGCAAAGAACGGGAGCGCGGTGCCGAGCACGCGCGGCGCGTCGGCCACGAGATCGTAGCCGTGCTGGAGTTCGCCGAGGACGACGAACAGGCCGATCAGGAGGAGATCGACGAGTGCCACGCCGAGCGTTCGCGGCGAGAGGGTGATGCGCGCGCGGAGCGACGCGACGGCGCTGCTCATGTGTTCGGTTCGGGGAGCAGGAGAATGTATCCGTCGATCAGCCATCGGTCAGCGCTTGACGCCGGCGACCGTGTAGCCGAACCCGCGGGAGGGGACCGCGGCGTCGAGGCCCGCGTTCTCGACCCCTGCGGCGAGCTCCTCGGGGGTGAAGAACTCCGAGTCGAACCCGGCGAGGTGTTCGGCCGCAACGAGGGCCCGACCGCGCAGCGTCGCGCGATCGAACTCCCGACAGACCAGCACGCCGCCCGGCCGGAGCACGCGTCTCGCCTCGGCGAGCGCGCCCGTCCGATCGGCGACGTGATGGAGTGCATCGACGATCAACACTGCATCGAGGCTCTCGTCGGCAAACGGGAGCGACGCGCCGTCCGCACGGACGCCGTCGAGTCCCACCCGTTGGGCCTCGCGCACCATCCCGTGGGCGGCGTCGACCACGATCCGCACGGGGACGTCGATCGTGCGCACTGCCCGGCCGGTGCCGCCGCCGACGTCGACGACGCGCTCGACCTCGCGGTCGGCGAGCGCGAGCCCCGCCCGGAGCGCGCGCTCGTCGGTCGAGGGCATGAACCGCTCGTACTGGCGTGCGAACCGCTCGAAGTACGCGACGTCGCCAGGGGTGTGCATACCGCCTCGTGGATCGGCCAGCGGTTAAAAACTCTCCCCGGAGGACATATCCCGCGCGCATGCCCACGGAAACCGTGGAGTACGTCCTGTGTGGCTGGCCCGAGGACGACCCGACGCTCCGGCTCGACTACCGCGAGTTCGGCTACGCCGGGAAGTTCGTGATGTCCTCCACCGGGAAGGCCGTCGCGCGCGAACCCGACGTGACCACCGAGGAAACCGACGGGAGCGAGTTCGACGAGGGAGTCGTCGCGGCGGTCGCGTTCAACGAGGACCGCACCGACCCCGACACGCTCTGGCTCCGGTACATCACCGTCCGCAACGACCGCCGTGGCGAGGGGATCGGCCCGCGACTCGCGGCGTTCGCCACCGAACGGGCCGCGGCGCGGGACTACGAGCGGCTCCGGATCGCGGTCAACAACCCATTCGCGTACGAAGCGCTCTCCAAAGTCGGATTTGGCTCCACCGGCCGCGAGACCGGGCTTGCGGAACTCGTGCTCGATCGGCCTGCTGCAGGGCTCGACGTCTACCGCGAGCGCGACCTCTCGAATGGCGAGCAGCGGTTCCTCGCATCGCGGAGCGACGCCGAACCGCCGGCGGTGGTCGGTTCGCCGACGTAGCTGATCGGCACTGCTCTCACCCGAGATCGAATCGTTCGACCGTCTCGAATGCGGGGAACCGTTCGGCGAGATCGATCGCCACGAGTTCGATCGCCGAGACATCGAGCGGCCCGGCCCGGACGGCACGGTTCGCTTCGAGGTGGTCGAGCAGTCGTTCGTACCCGTCGGTGTCGATGAACTGTCCGAGCGTCGCGTGCGGAACGAACCCCTCACCGTCCCGGTCCCAGGCCTCGACATCGGGTACGTCGCAGACACGCCGGTTCAGCTCCGCAAACCGGCCACCGTCGGCGACTTCGGCGTAGACCGTGGTCGGAAAGAGGTTGAGCCGCGGAAACGTGACGGTGAACGGTTCGACGCCGGCGATAGCCGAGCGCACGGCCTCGACGATCCGGCCTTCTCCTTCCTCGGTGAACTCGGCGTCGTTCTTTGGGCTCTCGACGACGTTGCCCACGACTTTCACCGTCACGTGGAGGTAGCTCGGGGGAACGGCAGCGATGCAGTCGAACCGTTCGAGCGCGGTCAGTACGGGTTCGAACTGCGACACCACCGTTTCGTCGGTGATGTCGGCCACGAGCACCAGATGCCGACCGCCGTTCGCCGCCCGGTCTTCGATGTCGGCGGCGGTCGTGGTCCGTGGCGTCAGGTCGTGGCGCTGCTTCCAAAACTCGGCCGGATCGTTCGCCACCGACTCGTCCATGTTGTCTCCCGTCGCCGATTTCGACGGACAGTTGATAAGTCCACGCATTAGGTCGTGCGGGGATTGCAGTAGAGTCAAGCGACCCACACCCGTACCGACGGCAATGGGAAACGCAGACCTCCGCCAGCTCGCCGCGATCGAGCCGATCGCCTTCGCGGAGCTGTCGGGTGCGACGGTGGCAATCGACGCCCACAACTGGCTCTACCGGTATCTCACGACGACCGTGAAGTGGACGAGCGACGCGGTCTACACCACGACGGCCGGCGAGGAGGTCGCGAACCTCATGGGGGTCGTCCAGGGCCTCCCCAAATTTTTCGAGCACGACATCACACCGATATTCGTCTTCGACGGCGGCGTCACCGACCTCAAGACCGAGGAGGTCGAACGCCGGCGCGAACAGCGCGAGCAGGCCGAAGAGCGCGCCGCCGAGGCGCGCGAGGCGGGCGACGCGATCGAGGCCGCCCGGCTGGAGGCGCGCACCCAGCGCCTCACCGACACGATCCACGAGACCACGCGCGAACTCCTCGGCCTGCTCGACGTCCCGGTGGTGGAAGCGCCCGCCGAGGGCGAGGCCCAGGCCGCCCATATGGCCCGGACAGGAACTGTGGACTACGCCGGCAGCGAGGACTACGACACCCTGCTGTTCGGCGCGCCCCACACGCTCCGCGGGCTCACGAGCAAGGGCGACCCCGAGTGTATGGAGTTCGAGGCCACGCTCGCCGAGCACGACCTCACGTGGGAGGGGCTCGTCGACGTGGGCATCCTCTGTGGCACGGACTTCAACGAGGGCGTTTCGGGCGTCGGGCCGAAGACCGCCGTCAAACTCGTCCGCGAACACGGCGACCTCTGGGCCGCCCTGGAGGCCGAAGACGCGTACGTCGAGAACGGCGACCTGATCCGCGAGCTGTTCTTGAACCCCGACGTGACCGACGATTCGGGGTTCGATACCGACGTCGAGCCCGACCTCGCCGCGGCGCGCGAGTACGTCGTCGACGAGTGGGAAATCCCCGAAAGCGAGGTCGAGCGCGGGTTCGAGCGGATCGAGGAGTCGGTGGTCCAGTCGGGGCTCGATCGCTGGACCTGAAATTAGCTGTGGCAAGTGTCGCCAGTCGGGCTATCGATGCCGCGTGTGAGCGAGTCCGTCAGGACTCGTGAAAACCGAGTACGACGAAGTGTGGTCTACAAATCGGCAGCAAAAACCGTCATTCGACGACGGTGAGTCTCGAAACCGAGCTTCTCGTAGAAGCCGATTGCGCGCTCGTTGTCGACATCGACATCGAGCGCGAGCTCCGCACAGCCTTCGTTCCGCGCTCGCTCTACAGCGCGGTCGATCAGCCGTCGGCTGAGACCCGTCCCACGGTACGGCTCGCGGACGTAGATATCCCCGACGACTACCCGATCCGGGCGATCAAAGACCGAAGGTGCCCCGTCGATCTCGGTCGTGACGAAACCGACGAAGTCGCCGTCGGTGGTGGCGAGGTCGGCGTCGTCTCCCGAACCATCGGTCGACGAGCCGTCGATGGCGACCCACGCTCGATAGCCCGCTTCGTCGAGCCGGTCGAGTCGGAACGCCGTCTCCTCGGCGACGAGATCGACGTCCTCGGCGAGCGCGTGGCGGTCGACGATCGCTTCGAGGTCGTGGTGGTAGGGAAGCCACAGCTCCTCGACGTAGCGACGGACGGCAGATTCGGTGGCTGGAAGCCGGCGGAGTTCCATACGTCCCTGTCGAGCGATCGCCGACAGATATACATCGCGGCTCGCCGGATCAGTGCCGCGAGCGGCGACAGTCTCGCTTCGGCGTCGTCCGGACCGTTGGTCGCTCGCCAGCGGTCGCGCCACGGGCGACCTGAAGCGTTTTGATCCTGGCTCACGCCCGTTCGGACATGGACACCACCGAGGTCGAGCGACTCATCGAATCCGGCATCGAGGACGCGGACGCGACCGTCACCCAGCCCCGCGGCGAGGACGACGATCATCTCGCCGCCGTCGTCGTCTCGTCGGCCTTCGAGGACGAGACGCTCGTCGCCCAGCACCAGGCGGTCTACGACGCGCTCGGCGAGCACATGACGACCGACATCCACGCCCTCGAACTCGAGACGTACACCCCCGAGGAGTACGACGAACACGCTGGGTAGACTGGACAGACCGGGCCGAACGGAGCCGAGATGGGTGGACGGTCAGGCGGTGACCGCTTCCCGTGGGTTTTACGCCCCCCACCGCAAAGCGGGGGTGTATGAGCGATCAGGACACCCGCACCGAGTCCGACAGCCTCGGCGAGATGGAGGTTCCCGCCAGCGCCTACTGGGGCGCACAGACCCAGCGCGCGGTCGAGAACTTCCCGATCTCCGGGACGACGTTCGACCGCCGGTTCGTCCGCGCGCTCGGGATCGTGAAGAAGGCCGCCGCACGCGCCAACCGCGATCTCGACCTGCTCGACGAGGACACCACGGAGGCGATCATCGGGGCCGCCGAGGAGGTCATCGCCGGCGAGCACGATGCCCAGTTCCCGGTCGACGTCTTCCAGACCGGGTCGGGCACCTCGACGAACATGAACGCGAACGAGGTGATCGCCAATCGGGCGAGCGAACTCGCCGGCGGGGACGTCGGCTCCGACGCCGTCCATCCCAACGACGACGTCAACTTCGGGCAGTCCTCGAACGACGTGATCCCGACTGCGATGCACGTCGCCACCCTGGAGGCAATCGAGCGCGACCTCGTGCCCGCCCTCGAGACCCTGCGAACGGCGCTCGGCGAGAAGGAAGCCGAGTTCGACACCGTGGTGAAGACGGGTCGAACGCACCTTCAGGACGCCACCCCCGTCCGGCTGGGTCAGGAGTTCGGCGGCTACCGCGCCCAGGTCGACAAGGGTATCTCGCGAGTGAGTCGCACCACCCGGAACCTCTCGGAGCTCGCCCTCGGCGGGACGGCGGTCGGCACGGGACTCAACACCCATCCCGAGTTCCCCGGACTCGCCGCCGAGCACATCTCCGGGGAG
>PXSV01000063.1:7909-11609 GCA_003022685.1 Halobacteriales archaeon SW_9_67_24
CGCAACGGGATCGGCGAGCTCGACCAGCCCGAGAACCAGCCCGGCTCGTCGATCATGCCCGGCAAGGTCAACCCCGTCGTCGCGGAGGCGGTGAATCAGGTCCACGTCCAGATCGTCGGCAACGACGCCGCGGTCTCGACGGGCGCGGCGGGCGGCCAGCTCGACCTCAATCTCTACAAACCCGTAATCGCGCACAACACGCTCGAATCGATCGCGCTGCTGGCGAACGCGAGCGAGACGTTCGCCGACCGGTTCGTCGACAACCTCGAAGCCAACCGCGAGCGCTGCGAGGAGCAGGTCGAACAGAGCATGGCGCTCGCCACCGCGCTGAACGCCCACATCGGGTACGAGGCGGCGAGCGAGGTGGCGAAGGCGGCACTCGAGGAGGACAAGACCGTGCGCGAGGTCGCCATCGAGAAGGGGTATCTCGACGAGGAGGAAGCCGACGAGGTGCTCGACGCGCGCGCGATGACCGAGCGTGGGATCCCGGGTCAGGACGACTGAGGCGGTGGCTCGGTGATTGCGGCGAGCCGCCGGATCATCGGGATTGCTGTGACTGTTTCCCGGTAGCCGTCGATCTCGTGTCGGCGGCATACCGAAAGGACTCACAACAATTCCTATCAGCGCTGGCGGTAGATCAGGTTGCGCTGGATCGCGTTCGCGCCCTCGTAGATCACCGGGATCCGACAGTCGCGGTAGACACGAGCGATCCGGTTCTCGGTCAGCACCGACCGACCACCGTGGAGTTGCATCCCGCGCTCGGCGCACTCGACGGCGGCCTCGGTCGAGTTCGATTTCGCGAGTGCGGCCCAGTAGCCCGCGTTGTCCTGGTTCGCTACTTTGCCGGCGGCACGCCAGTTCAGCGCTCGGGCGCGCTCGAACTCGATGAGCATGTCCGAGAGGTCGTGCTGGACGGCCTGAAACTCGCTCACGTCCCGGCCGAACGCCGCGCGGTCGTGGACGAACTCCCACGCCTCCTCGATGGCGGCCGCAGCGAGACCCAACCCGTGGCCGCCGACGACGACCCGGCCGTGGTTGAAGAACTCGGCGAGCATATAAAAGCCGGTGCCCTCGTTGCCGATCAGGTTGTCCTCGGGAATCCGACAGTCGTCGAGTTCGATGTGGCCCTGCTTGGACGCGCGAAAGCCCATCTTCTCGGGGATGTGTTCGGCGTCGTAGCCGGGCGCGTCGGTCGGCACGATGAACATCGAGTAGTTCGAGTAGCGGTCGTCCGAGTCGCCGGTTTTGGCGTAGAGAGTGAGCCACTCGGCCTCGACCGCGTTGCCGACCCAGTACTTCTCGCCATTCAAGACCCACTCGTCACCCTCTTTTTCGGCGCTCGTCGTCATCCCCGCGAGGTCGCTACCGGTCCCCGGTTCCGAGACCGCGAGTCCCGTGATCTGATCGCACTCGGCGACCGGGCGGAGGAACTCCTCGTGTTGGTCGTCGTTACCGTACTTCTCGACGATCTCGGCCCCGAAGCTCGCGAGCTGGAGGGTGAGCGCGATGCCCGCGTCCGCGCGGTAGAACTCCTCAGCGATCGCGAGCATCGCTTCGAGTCCGAGGCCGCACCCGCCGAGGTCCTCGTCGATGTCCTGGGCCACGAGGCCCGCCTCCTGGCCGGCTTCGAGGATCTCCCACGGGTACTCGCCCGTCCGAAAGTACTCCTCGGCGTTCGGCGCGATGTGTTCGTCGGCGAACTCGCGGGCCTCGGCCTTGACCTCGCGTGCGTGCTCGGGGACGATCGACTCGTCGAGTAGCTCCATACCCTCGATGGGGGCGCGATGCTCAAATAGGTCGCGTAAACCGGAAACCGTGGGTCAGGGGTTGTTCGGCGATTGCTGCTCCGTCGTTCCGTCGCTCCGGTGGCGGCTACTCGTCCTCGGGGGCGGCCTCGGCAGGTGCCTCGCCCTCGACCAGCGAGGCATCGGCGTACTCCTCGCGGAGGTCCTTCTTCGAGAACTTCCCGGTCGCGGTCTTGGGGACCTCGTCGATGTATTCCACGTCGTCGGGCACCCACCACTTCGGGTAGTCCTCGGCGATGGTTCCGAGGAGCTCGTCGGCGAGTGCGTCCCTGTCGACGTCGCCGCCAGGCACGACGAACGCGACCGGGCGCTCCTGCCAGCGCTCGTGGGGCACGCCCACGACGGTCGCCTCGGCCACGTCGTCGTGGGCCATCAGCGCGTTTTCGAGTTCCACGGACGAAATCCACTCGCCGCCGGACTTGATGACGTCCTTCGCGCGGTCGACGATCTGGATATACCCATCGGGATCGACCGAGACCACGTCGCCGGTTTTGAGCCATCTACCGGGAGAGAGAGCCTCTCCCGACTCCCCGCTCGCTTCGCTCGCGGGGACGTCCTCGAAGTCCTCCTCGTTGGCCTCGGGACGCTCGAAGTACTCGGTGGTGACCCACGGGCCGCGGACCCAGAGCTCGCCGAACGCCTCGCCGTCCCACTCGATCTCGTTGCCGTCCTCGTCGATGACCTGGAACTCGATGCCGGGCACCATCAGCCCCTGTTTGCCGCGCTTTTCGTGCCGGTCGTCGGCGTCCCACTCGTCCATCCCGGGTTTGAGCCGCGCGACCGACCCGATCGGGCTCATCTCGGTCATCCCCCACGCGTGGAGGACGTCGACGCCCAGCTCGTCGAACTGCCGGATGACCGACTTCGGGGCGGCGCTCCCGCCGATGACGACCTCTTCGAGCGAGGAGAGGTCGGCGTCGTTCTCCTCGAGGTATTCGAGCAGCCCGAGCCACACGGTGGGGACGCCGGCGGTGATGGTGACCCCCTCCGCCTCGATGAGGTCGGCGAGGTCGGCCGGATCGGGCGAGGGGCCGGGATAGACGTGTTTCGCACCGGCGGCCGTCGTCGAGAACGGCATCCCCCACGCGTTGACGTGGAACATCGGCACGACCGGCATCACGACGTCCGAATCCTCGATGCCGAGGCCCTGGGGCGTCACCGTGGCCATCGTGTGCGACCAGAGCATCCGCTGGGTGTACTCGACGCCCTTCGGCCGCCCGGTGGTGCCCGAGGTGTAACACATCCCGGCCTCGCGGTCCTCGCCGATCGCGGGCCAGTCGTACTCGGACCCTTGTTCGGCGATGAACGATTCATAGTCCGTGACGGGATCGAGATCGATCTCCGGCACGCTGTCGGCCATCACGACGAACTGCTCGACGCTCCCGAACGAATCGGCGTCGTACGCGCCCGCGAGCTTCTCGGCGAGCGAGGGGTCGACGAACAGGAGTTCGTCGGTCGCGTTCTCGACGATGTACTGGATGTGCTCGTCGGGCAGGAGTGGGTTGATGGTGTGGAGTTGGCGGCCCGAGTCGGGCACGCCGAAGTACGTCTCGAAGTGGCGGTGGTGGTTCCAGCAGAACGTGCCGACGCGGCCCTCCTCGCCGATACCGGCGTCGTCGAGCGCGTTCGCGAGGCGGGCGACGCGGTCACCGTATTCCGAGTACTCGTAGCGCTCGATCCCGTCGGCGGTGCGCGAGACGATCTCGGTGTCGGGGTACATCCGCTCCGCACGCCAGCGGAACGGTCGAAGGGTCTGGGGTGTGCCTCGTGGCATACGAGCCCACAGTGGCCCGTCCGTAATGATTCTTCCCACCAAACGAGCGGCGGAACGGCTTCGTCACCATCGGCGATTCGGTTCCGACATCGGGATCGTCCGTCGCCGTCAGTCCTTACTC
>PXSV01000064.1:0-5713 GCA_003022685.1 Halobacteriales archaeon SW_9_67_24
GAGAGACCGGAGAGCGCATCGCCGACCACGGCGAGGGCGAGATCGAGGCGGTCGCGGCGGCCCACGATCGGGCGACGACGCTGCTCGACACGTACGACGGTCGCGCCACCGGAACCGGCGATTTCGAGGCGTTCGTGGAGTTCGAGGAACGCGCGCGCGCTCGCCTCGCGCTCGAACGTCGCGAACGCATCGGCGACGCGGTCGTCATACGCGGCGACCGGTTCGCGGAGGTCGGCAACCGGGGCGTCGAGATCCGCGTCGCCGAGTTCCCGAACCCGTTCCAGCTCCTCGATCCGGTCGTCGAGGTCGTCCAGTCGGTCGTCGACCGCCCGACGGGCGTCGCGGTACGCCGCGGCCCGCGCGTCGCGCTCGTCGAGCAGACCGGCGAGTTCACCGGCCGGAGCGAGCGTCTCGCGGGCGGCCGCGAAGTCGCCCTCCCCGAGCCGGCGCTTGTCGAACCGTTCGGCGGTCGCCTCGAACGCGTCGCGGTGGAGGAGGTCGTCGTCGAGCCCCTCCACGAACGTCCCGTAGCGTTCCTCGAACTCGACGAACGCCTCGAAATCGCCGGTTCCGGTGGCACGACCGTCGTACGTGTCGAGCAGCGTCGTCGCCCGGTCGTGGGCCGCCGCGACCGCCTCGATCTCGCCCTCGCCGTGGTCGGCGATGCGCTCTCCGGTCTCTCGGTGGGCTTCGTGGGCCGCTTCGAGGTCGGCGACCACGTCCTCGGTCTCGGCGACGCCCTCACTCATAGACGGCGTCGGGGTCGAAGACGCACTCGCCGACGACCTCGCCGTCGAGCGTACGGTAGAAACAGCTCCGATACCCCGTGTGGCACGCCCCGCCCGCCTGGTCGACGAGATACAGCAGGCTGTCGCCGTCGCAGTCGACCCTGACCTCGGCGATCTCCTGAACGTGCCCGCTGGTCGCGCCCTTCTGCCAGAGCTCCTCCCGACTCCGGGAGTAGTAGTGCGCCAACCCGGTTTCGCGGGTGCGCTCGACCGCTTCGGGGGACGCGTACGCCACCATCAGCACGTCGCGGGTGTCGGCGTTCTGAGCGACGACCGGCACTAACCCGTCTGCACCGAAGTCGAGTTCGGGGGTGGCGGGCGAATCCGTCCGGCTCATACCGTCCGTGACCACCTCGCCTCCATAGGCTTTGTGTGTCGAACGGAGCCTCGTCGTTCGTATCGAGCAGCGGTTCCGGGGTGAGCGGTAGTGGCGTTTGCGCCCGTTTCGTAGACCTCAGCGCCACTACTCGTGGTGATCGCGAGCCTGGGGGATGGCGTGGGCCTCGGCGTGACGGACATTCTCCTCGGGACGTGGATGGGGTCGTCTCACCTCCTCCAGGCGGTCTCGCGGGAGTACTCGCAACTGGACGTCCAACGGTCGATCGCCGCGCTGGTCCCGGGATTCCTGATCGCTCGGGCGGCGATCGCGCTCGGGATCCCGATCCCGTTCAACAACATCATCATTTCCAGCGTGATCGGGAGCGGCCTCGTCGTAGGCTTGACGGGCGTTTCGGGCCGGAGGATCGGCGTGACGGTCGCGGCGTGGCTGGCGACGCTCGTCTTCGGCCGCCGTCGGCTTCGGGCCCTCCCGCCTGCTCGCGATCGTGACGGGCGCGTAGCGCGATCGGCGCGTCGGAACCGTGGCCCATCGTTCCGACCGCCACGACGAAAGTAACACGAAATTTATACACACAAAGCTTATTATAGTGTGCGATAGGCCCTCAAACAGGACCAACGACGGGCGGTCCGTTGCGTGGCATCACCTTGTAACTGCCGCCCCGTTGGTCCACCCTCCCCCTTTCGCCGAGCGAACACCTGCCGGGAGACCGATCCGACCGAAAGCACCGCGAAAGTCCGGGTGCGAGAATCGAACCACGGTCGTCTCGCTCGCATTCGCCCGGTTCACTTCCTGATTCGATTTCGCCGTCCGGCTTTCTTCGTCATTACGTTTCGCAGAAAGTCCGGGTGCGAGAATCGAACCCGCGTCTCAGCCTCCACAAGGCTGAAGGATGACCACTACCCCAACCCGGACACACGAGCGAGAGTTATCCGCGGAGCGCGTTCAGCGGCGCGACCCTCGATCTGCTCTACTCGGGCGAGGGGCTCTCGAAGCTCGACGACGCAACCCGGGAACGGGTGCTCGATTTCGCCGAGGACTTCCTCGACTGTGACTGCGAATCGAACCCCTACTGTGGCCACCCCGAACGCAAATTCATGCGGTACTTGCTCGACCTCCGCGCCCAGGGACTCGGCCCGGACGCCATCGTCGACGTGATGGGCGACGAGTACCTCGTGACCGCCTACCCCGGCGACGTGCTCTCCTTTCTCGACGGTTCAGTACGCACCCTCGAAGCGATGGAGGACCTCGCGAACGTCGAGGGTGACCGCGAGATGGAGCAACGAGTGAGCGAACGGAAACGGAACCTGCTCTAACCCAGTCTGAAGGGTTCCTCGCCGTTGGCCTCGTCGTCGAGCTCTTCGAGCTGGATCACGTCCTCGCCGTCCTCCTGCTCTTCGAGGCGCTGGCTCAACTGGGTGACGTACCGCCGGTGCTCGTCGAGCTGGTCGCGGAGATGTTCGGCTTCGAGTTCGAGCCGTTCGTGCTCGCGGACGTAGCTTTTGGGCACTTCGACCTTGGGGACGACCTCGACCTGGCCGTCGTGGGCAACCAACATTTTGACGTAGTTGCGAAACACCGCCGAAAGGGAAATATCGCGCTCCTCGGCGATCTCGCGGAGCGTCTCGAAGGCGTCCTCGTTTACCCGAAACGAGATCGTCTTGTTCTTGTTGCCCATCTGGAATCGTGGTTTGTGACCCTGCGGACTTAACCCTTTGTCAGACGCTGGCACTGGTGGGTCCCTCGCGTCGGAAACGAATCATAAGTCAACGCCGCGTTAGTCGGCGCCGACCGCGACTTCGTCCTCTTCCTCCAGACTTTCGAGCGCCGACACCGCCGCACGCCGGTAGTTCTCGACCGGCAGATCGTAGCGTTCGGTCGCCATCCGGGCGTACTCGTTGGTGTCGTCCTCAAAGGCCCCGATCCGCTCGATCGTCCGCTCGGCGGCCTCGACCACCCAGCGGTCGCGGGCGGCGTCGTCGACCACAGTGATCGATTCCGGACGAACGGCGACGTTGGTTTCGCCGTCGTCGGTCTCGAAGGTTCGTGGTTTGCCCGCCACCGCGACGTACTCCGGAGGCTCGAGCTCCCGAAGCGCGCTCGCGGCCTCGGGCTGATACTGGCCGGCGTAGACGTAGAACGTGCCCGTTGGATCGACTACGCGGCCCTGCCAGTACTCCGAATCCGAACCCACATCTTCGGTCTCGGTCAGCGTGCCCACGAAGAAGATCCGGTTCGCGCGCTCGCCCGTCGGCAGGAGGAGGTACACCGGCGCGCGCTCCTCGTCGCTCTCCTTGAACGTCTCGCTGCCATCGTTGAACTCCCTCGCGAACACGCGCTGGGCGACCTCGCGAGTTGGTGCTCCGCTCATTAGAGCGACCTCGCTTTGATGAGCGTCTCCTCGGCGTCCGTCGGCCCGCCGAGCCGCTCGAAGTCGTTGGCGAGCACGTACCGCCCGAGAGTGGGACCCTCGACCCGGTAGTACCCGCCGAGAACCTCCTCTCGAATTTCGTCGGCCACCACGGAGGTATCGAGCGCGTCCATCGCCATCTCCTTGGCCTCGTCGAGCGAGATACCGGCGAGCTCCTCGGTTGCCTCCCGATCGAAGATGGTCTCGTGGACCGCGCTGCCGTCGTCGATCACGGCCTTCACCCGGAGGTCGAACTCGCCCTCGACCTCGCCGTGCTCCGAACAGCGCCCGTTCTGGAGCACTCTGGTACAGTCCTCCTCGGGACAGCGCTTGATGAGGCCGCTACCGCGCTGGATGTCGACCAGCGCGCCCTCGACTGCGATGGCATCGTCACCCACTTCGAGCTCCTCGTCGAGTTCCTCGATCGTCGTCGTCCGATTGAGCTTGACCGAGAAATCACCCTCGTACTCGTCGGTGACGACGTTTTCGAGCCGGTAGACCGACCCCTCTTCGAGTTCGGGGAGGTCCGACTTCGCCCACTTGGTGAACTTCAGGGTGCCGGAGGGATCGCCGAGCAGGCCGACCTGGCCGACCGACTCGCTGCGTGGGTCCCAGAGCTGGGTGATCTTCGCCGTCACGTTCACCCACTCCTCGGGCGCGTCGATCGAACCGATCTCGCGGTCCTCGCTGTCGCCGCTCGACTCGGGCACGTCGAGCTCCTCGTCGAGCTCCTCGATCGTGGTCGTTCGGTTGAGTTTGACCGAAAAGCGTCCCTCGTACTCGTCGGTGACGACGTTTTCGAGCCGGTAGACCGACCCCTCTTCGAGCTCGGGCAAGTCGGAGGTCGCCCACGCGGTAAACTTTATCGTGCTCGTTTGGTCACCCAGGAGGCCGACCTGTGCGATCGAGTCGCTTCGTGGCTCCCAGAGCTGGAGCACCTCCACAGTGATATCGACCCACTCCTCGGGCGCGTCGATCGTTTCGAGGGTGCGCTCCTCGCTCTCGCCGCCGAGTTCGTCCCTGTTCATCCCGGCCTCGTCGAGGTAGCTGCTGGTAACGCTCCGGCGGGCCTCGTCGGCGGGGACCTTGTACTCGTTCACCAGGGTATCGAGGCGTTCCTCGACGTCCCCGACGGTGATGTCTAACTCGTCCGAAAACTGGTCGTGGATCTGCTCCGCGTGCTGTTGTACGTCCGTCATTGGTGTTCCTGTCTCCGCTTTGTTTTCGGTGGGAGACATACTTCGGTTGATTCCCGATGGTATAAAAAGTTCCGCGAGCGGGGTGAAAGTGAACGTGGCGTGGTCGTGGGGGCGCTCTGTCGCCGATTTAGTCTTCTCGTCGCTCGCGCCACTCGTCTTCAAGCAGGCCGTACTGTTCCTCGTCCACGTACTCGCCCTCGGCGAACGCCCGCTCCCGTTTCGTTCCCTCGTGAACGAATCCGAGCCGTTCGAGCACCCGCCGCGAGGCGACGTTCGGTGTCATCGCCACTCCCGAAATGCGGTGGAGCTGAAGCTCTTTGAAGCCGTACTCGATCACGAGCTCACACGCTTCCGTGGCGTAGCCCTTGCCCTGTTGGTCGGGAGCGATCCAGTACGCGATGTTCGCCCATCGTCGGGTGTCGACGATCGGCGACAGCCGGACGCTACCCACGCGTTCGTCGTCGGCACAGACAAGGAAACTAGCTTTGTCGTCGGTCTCCTCGGCGTTCTCGAAGAAGGTCTTTGCCTCACGTGTGACGCTGCGTGGCGTCCGAAACACGTGGATGTGTCGCCGGACTTCCGGATGGTTTCTCGCTCGTGTGAAGAACTCGATGTCCTCCTCTTCGATCGTTCTGAGTTCGATGCGGTCGCCCTCGATGAAAACCGGTCCTGGCATTATGGGATGAGTTGTCGCGTGGCTGTCTTGGAAACGATACGAGCGCGAACTGGACAAACCGCTCTCGAATGGGTAACGACGCACGTTTCGACAGCGCCAGTCCAATCAGAACGAGAGTGAGGTCATCGGCTACCTGCCACGATTCAGTGACCACTCACTCCTAAATCTTCCGGCGCAGCCGACGGCCCTTTGTAGCGCGCTGCACAATCGAACCTATGAGCGACGAGCGGCGCAGTGGGTTCCTCGGGGCGACCGCGCGCGCGGCGGGGCGGCGGTTCGCGGCGGCGAAACGCGCATACAGCC
>PXSV01000064.1:5755-9772 GCA_003022685.1 Halobacteriales archaeon SW_9_67_24
GTCTGTCGCCGCCATGCCCAAAAGCGCACCGTCGTCCTCGACGGCTACGTCCCCGACTGCTTCGAGGCCGGCCATCCCGACTGCGAGGGCTGTCTCGAAGACGTTCGCGACGGCACCGTCGAAACCTGGTAATCGAAAAAGAGTGTCCACTCGGTCGTCGATCCGCCCTATCCGCCTTATCCGCCCCAGAAGTTCTCCCGACTGCCTAACCGCTCGCGGCGTTTCGACCTGTCGTCGCCCCCGTTTTCGTCGCCCTCGTTGGTTTCGCCGTCCGCTGTGTCGCCTGTATCGCTCTCCTCGTCGTCCATCGGCAGGCGTTCGAGCTCGTCGGCCCTCGCGTGGTTCGAGCGGACCTTGGTGACTTTCACTCGGGCGCGTGCGTCGGGGAGAACGCCGTCGACGAAGACAATGAATCCATCCTCAGTTCGGCCGACGCCGGCCCCGCTCTCGTGGATGTCCGTCACGTCGACGATCAGTTCCTCGCCGATCTGGACGGGTTGGGACTTGAGTTCGCGGATCGGCTGGCTGTAATGGTTACACCACTCCGCGCCGCCCCGGTTGCCGTAGTGTTGACACCCCATCCCGGCGACCCGCTCGGAGAAGCTCGGACATTCGTCGGCGAGTGGACAGTCCGCCATGCGGGCGGTAACGCACCTCCCGGCTAAACCTTTGCGACTCCCCACCCACCTTTTGCTGCGGTCGCTCGTTCGCTTCGCTCACTCGCTCCCTAGCAAAATCTGGATCAAAACCGTGGCTCCCTCCCGATGGTCGGTCGCCGCGTCCGCTCGCTCACGCTGTTCGCTCGCGGTACGACTCCTAGCCCCTTCCGCACCGCAACCGCAGAAGCCCTCGCGCCCTCCGAGCGCTCGCCCTTCATCCGCCAAGCCCGTACCGCCGCACTGACCGTGAGACAGCCTCTTTGAGTAGAACGAGATGGTCACTGCTCGACCGTTAGAGGACCGATCGACCGCTCGCGGAGTTCCGTTTCGAGTTCCCGATGGCGATCCCGAACCGCTCGCATCTCCTCGGGGTGCTCGTAGTAGTACGCGAGCGCGGTATGGACCGCTCCGAGCGAGATACCGAGCTGGTCGGCGACGTACTCGGGTGATCGCCCACCGCGAACCATGTCGACGATCTGGATGACGCTGATACGGTGGCCGTCGAGACGTGGCTCACCACCGAAGACATCGTCCGTCGAAACGGTCTCAGTCATCTATCCGATGTACGTGACACGTTCATATGGCTTTTGCGGGCTGCAACCGCGTGTCCGGTCGATCCGCAGCGAATCGATGCCTTCGTTCACTCCCGCCTACCGTCCGCTCACTCCCGCTTCGCGCCAGGGTTCGTCACCGCACCGTCGGCCGCCGAGCCGAAGGTCGCCCCGTACTTCGCGAGCACACCAGAGGTGTAATCCGGATCGGGCCGTTCGCGCTCGGCGAGGCGCGACCCGATCTCGTCGTCGGTGAGATCGACCTCTAGAACCCGCTCGGCGACATCAATCGTCACACGGTCACCGTCCTCTAGGGCGGCGATCGGGCCGTCGGCGAACGCCTCCGGCGCGACGTGACCGATCGAGAACCCCCGCGTCGCACCCGAAAAGCGGCCATCGGTGAAGAGCGCGACGTCCTCGGCGTGGCCCTGGCCCGCGACCGCGGAGGTCACGCCGAGCATCTCGCGCATTCCCGGCCCGCCCTTCGGCCCCTCGTTGCGGATACAGAGCACGTCGCCCGAGTCGACGCCGCCCTCCTGGACGTACTCCATCGCCCCCTCCTCGCGCTCGAACACACGAACGGGACCCTCGTGGCGAAGGTCCTCCTCGCCTGTGATCTTGATAACCGCACCGTCGGGCGCGAGATTCCCCGTTAGAATGCGGATCGCGCCCTCCTCGTGGAACGGATCCGAGACTGGTCGGAGGAAATCGGCGTCGATCTCCTCGTCGTCCGGGAGGTCGAGTTCGTCCAACTCCTCGGCGATCGTGCGCCCGGTGACGGTCATCGCATCGCCGTCCATGTACCCACCCTCGACGAGCCGGCGGGCGACGACCGGCACGCCCCCGGCATCGTGGAGGTCCTTCATCACGCGCGTGCCGCCTGGCTGGAGGTTTGCGATCTTCGGCGTCCGCCGCGAGATCTCGTCGAACGTCTCGATATCCAGATCGATGTCGGCCTCGGCGGCCATCGCCAGCAGGTGGAGCACGGCGTTCGTCGAACCGCCCATCGCGACTTGGAGTGCGATCGCGTTCTCGAAACTTGCTCGCGACAGGATGGCCGACGGTTTGCGGTCCTCGGCAACCGCATCGAGGGCGATTTCCCCCGCTTTGCGGGCGACCTCGCCACGTTCGTCGCTCTCGGCCGGCGGACTCGCACTCCCGAGCGGTGCGAGACCGATCGCCTCCGAGATCGAAGCCATCGTGTTCGCGGTGAACATCCCGCCGCACGAGCCCGCACCGGGGCAGGCGTTGCGTTCGAGGTCGTCGAGCTCGTCGCGGCTCATCCCGCCCTCGGCGTACATACCGACACCCTCGAAGACGTCCTGAACGGTGACTTCCCGTCCTTCGTGCTCGCCAGGGAGGATCGATCCGCCGTAGCAAAACACCGAGGGCAGGTCGGTCCGAATGGCTGCCATCATCATCCCGGGGAGGTTCTTGTCACAGCCCGCAACCGTGACGAGGGCGTCCATCCGCTCGCCAAAGGCCACCAGCTCCACGGAGTCGGCGATCACCTCCCGGCTCACCAGCGAGGCCTTCATTCCCTCCGTGCCCATCGAGATCGCATCCGAGATCGTGATCGTGCCGAACTCGATGGGCATTCCCTCGGCGTCGTCGACGCCCTCGATCGCGTGCTCGGCGACCGAGTCGAGATGGACGTTACACGGGGTGATGTCGGCTGCGGGGTTCGCGACGCCGACCATCGGCGAATCGAGATCCGTATCGTCGAACCCCATCGCGCGGAACATCGCTCGGTGGGGCGCGCGCTCGGGGCCGTCCGTTACTTCGCGGCTCCGGAGGCCGTCGGACGATCCGGCTTCCCCGTGGTCCCCCGACTCGCCCTCGTGGGCCGCATCGGGCGATTCCGGCTGCTGACTCATACCCCCGCCTCGGCGGCCAACGGTTTATACTGTCGGTCGGCGGTCGACGTTCGGAAAGGGAGGATCGGTTCGTCGACTCGCGGAGTTCGCCTGAGCGACCATCCATCGTAACGCGTTCGGGAGGCTGTGTCGAATCACTAGATGGCGTCGGTGTAGGTCGCTAAATCAAAGGCGTTGAAGCGGGAGGTCTACGTTGTCCATGACACAAATCTCCCGCTTCATCGGGGAAGTTATGCCGGTTGCTCAAAGGGTTACTGGCGATGGAGACGAATCCGCCGCTCCGGAAGGAGGCAGCGGATTCGCCGACTATGCGTTCCTTTCCCTCCATTGTCTCCGGATTTACCTTGATACGTCCTACCGGATGACCATCGACCTGTTGAAGGAAATGCCGCAAATAATCGGGGAGATCGGCCTCGAAGCGGCCGATCTCCCGCATTCATCGACCCTGTGTAAGGCGTTTGATGAGATGAGCATGAGCGTCTGTCGAGTGCTACTGCGCCAGTGGGCGCAGTTGCACGACCCTTCGAAGCACGGCGCGATCGACGCCACGTTCTACGAACGGTCTGCCGCAAGCCGCCACTACTGCCAGCGAACGAGCTACCGTGTGCAGAAGCTGAAGGTCACGAAACTCGTCGATACAGACACGCAAGCCGTCCTTGACGTGCATTGCTCGACCAATCGTGAAGGAAGTGATGCCGACCTCTGTGCGCAGATCGCCCGCCGGAACGCGGGCGATCTGCTCAGTCTCGCCGCCGACAAGGGTTACGACAAGAAAGCGCTCCGCACCGCGTTGCGTGACCTCGACATTCGCCCGCTGATCAAGCATCGCATCTTCGCTCCGTACGACCACGCACACAACACTCGTATTGACGACGAACGATACAATCAGCGGTCAATGACCGAAACCGTGAACTCGGCTGTCAAGCGCTC